>JAEWHN010000281.1 GCA_023387775.1 Pseudomonadota bacterium
CGAGGGCATGGAGACGAGAGAGGCCCTCGGCGCTCTTGAGGTCGAGTTTCAGGGTCCCTGAACGGCCACGCCCAAGCGCCGGACCGGGATCCGTGCCCCCGATCGCCGCATTCGAAGGCACCAAACGCTCGATGCGTAGAACATCCGCGCCGAGATCGGCAAGGAGCATCGCGGCAAACGGCGCACCGCCAATGCCTTCGACCTCGAGTACCTTCAGTCCTGCCAACGGGCCCTGTCGCGAATTTCCGATCATGTGCTTGCCTTGCGCCACATATCAGAAACATAGCGATATGCGCATCCGCTCGACCAATACGGTTTTCGTTTCAAAGGGTTTTAAGGCTTAACGTTCGCTCCCTTTTTCCCGATCGTTATGTGGAACCGGAGGAATGATCCATGAAGATCTGCATTTTCGGCGGCGGGGCCATCGGTGGCCATATCGCCGCCCACCTCGCCAGAGAAGGCAGCCCCGAGGTCAGCGTCGTGGCACGTGGGGCGAACCTCGCGGCCATTCGGCGAAATGGACTGACGGTGCAGACGCCTCGCGAGACTTTTACCGCTCGCGTCAACGCGACCGACTGCGCCGCGGAGCTTGGCGCGCAGGATTACGTCTTCCTGACGCTGAAGGCTCATCAGCTTGACGCGGCGCTTGACGATGTTGCCAAGCTGGTCGGGCCGCAGACCGCATTGTTGCCGCCGACGACGGGTCTGCCGCATTACTTCTTCAAGGGTGGCGAGGCAGCCGACGCCATCGACCCAGGCGGGCGTCAGTCGGCGCTGATGCCGCCGGAAAAGGTTCTGGGCGTTGTCTACTGGATCGGCGCCCATGGCGTGGGACCGGGTGTCATTGCGCAGGACGGCGACAAGACCGGCTGCCCCTTGGGCGAGCTGGACGGCACCATGTCGCCCCGCGCGACGGCGTTGGCCGAACGGCTGACCGCTGCTGGCATCCCCTCAAAGGTCACGCCCAATGTGATGGGCGCGATCTGGATGAAATTCGTCAACAGCCTTTGCTGGAATCCCATCGCCGTGCTGACCCTTGCTCGCATTGGCGAAATCGCCGAAAGCGAATGCGCGCCGCTCCTGTCTGCCGTGATGGAAGAGGCCGACCGCGCCGCACGCAAGATCGGCATCGAAATACCGCAGCCGCCGGAGCGGCGCATCGCGCTCACGACCTCGGCTGTCGCCCATAAGATGTCCATGCTTCAGGACCTCGAACATGGCCGGGCGCTGGAGCTCGATGTGCTCTGGCGCTCCATCCAGGCGATGCAGCGCCTTTCCGGCGAAGAGATGCCGCTCCTCAATTCAGTCTATGCATTGGCGCGCCTGCGGGCAAAGACCCACGCCGCCAGCCTTTCGTAAAAGGACCCGAAATGACCGACCAAACCAACGCCGTCAGCCGCCCGCTCGAAGGCTTCCGCGTTATCGAAGCCGCGGGCTATCTCGCGGGCCCGCTCTGCGCCCATACCCTTGGCGTCCTCGGCGCCGAGGTCATCAAGGTTGAGCCGCCGACGGGCGATGCCTATCGCAACGTTGGCCATGCCATGGGTGGCAACGGCGTAATGTGGACCAATGCCAACAGCGGCAAGAAGTCGGTCGCGCTGGACCTGAAGGACCCTGCCGATCTCGCCAAGCTGAAGGAACTGATCGCGGGCGCCGATGTCTTCATCGAAACCTGGCGTCCGCGCGTCTCGGCTTCGCTCGGCCTCGGCTATGAGGAAACGTCGAAGCTGAATCCGCGGCTTGTGCAACTTTCCCTGACGGGCTACGGCCCCGACGGCCCGCTTTCGGCCGATCCGGCCTACGACGCGATCATACAGGGGATGGTGGGTCTGCTCGACTACGAGGCTGACGGAGGCCGTCCGCGCGCGACCAATAACTTCGTGGCCGACAAGGTCAGCGCGATCTTTGCCGCCCAGATCGTGCTTGCGGGCCTCATGCAGCGCGAGCGCACCGGCAAAGGGGTCCATCTCGAGACGTCGATGCTTGATATGATCGCGAATTATGCGTTCACGGACACGATGCACAACCGCGTCTACCTCGAGGACAGTTCCGACCAGACCATTCTGCCGCAGCCTGTGGTCGCCACTTCCGACGGCCATATCGTGCTCTCGCCGGTGACCGGCAAGCAGCTTGGCCGCACGCTCGAGGCGGTGGGCCATCCCGAGTGGAAGGACGAGCTGAAGCAGATCAAGAGTCGCAAGGAATCGACCGAGACTTTCTTCAAATGGGTTGCCGGTCCGATTGCCGAAAAGCCATCGGCCTACTGGCTTGAGAAATTCCGCGAACTCGACGTGCCGGCCGGCCCCGTGTTGAAGCCCGAATCGATGCTGGAGAACGCCCAGCTTGCTCACAACGAGTTCTTCCAGGAGCTGGAAAGCCCTGCAGGCAAGTTGCGCACGCCGCGCTATCCGGCCCGCTTTGACGGCGTGATCCTCGCGCCCTCGGCTCCCGCTCCGGCGATCGGCGCCGACAACGAGACCGTGTTCGGCCCGCGTGTCGCCGGGCTGGAGGACGCCGATGCCTGATCCGCAAATCGGCTACCGTTCGGTCTACATGCGCGGCGGTACCAGCCGCGCATTGATCTTCCATCGGGACGACCTGCCGCCGCTCGGTCCGGAAGGAAGCCGTGCGCCGTGGGATGCGGTCTTCACCGCGGCCCTCGGCAGCCCCGACAGGGGTATGCGCCAGCTTGACGGCATGGGGGGCGGCATCTCCTCGCTGTCGAAGGTCGCTGTGGTAGGGCCCCCGAGCCGTTCGGATGCCGACGTCGACTACACCTTCGCGCAGGTGGGGATCGACAGCCCCACCGTTGGCTACAAGGGCAATTGCGGAAACATTTCTTCGGCTATCGGCCCCTATGCGGTCGACGAGGGGCTGGTCACGGCCGACGGGGAGGAGGCGGTCGTCCGCATCCATAACACCAATACCGGCAAGATCATCCGCGCCCGCTTTCCTCTTGTCGGGGGCAAGGCCGCGGTGAGGGGCGACTATGTTCTTCAAGGTGTCGAGGGCAGCGGGGCCGCAATCCGGCTCGACTTCCTCCAGCCGGGCGGCTCGGTCACCGGCAAGATCTTCCCGACCGGACGGCTGGTCGACACCCTGGCGCTCGAGAACGGCGATATTCCCGTGACGCTGGTCGATGTTGCGAACCCGCTTGCCGTGGTCGAGGCATCGGCCCTTGGCATGCGCGGCAACGAAAGCGCCTCGGAAATCGAGGGAGATAACTCGCTCATGGAGCGTTTACGCGATCTGCGCCGCAGGGCCGCCGTCGCCATGGGCGTGGCCAAGGACGACGAGGAGGCCCGCACCACGGTGGCGAACCTGCCGCTCGTGGCGATCGTCTCACGGGTCGAGGAGGGTGCAGCGCTCCGCGCCCGCATGATTTCGGCCGACCAGCCGCACAGGGCGACGCCGTTGACAGGGGCCATGGCGCTCGCCGCAGCAAGCCGTATCAAGGGAACGCTCGCTGAAGGGCTCTCGCGTCATGGCTCTGCCGACATTGTGCGGTTGGCCCATGCGAGCGGGCTAATCGATTTGGCGTGCGAGGTGGAGGACATGGGGCTTCAAAGCCGGGTGGCCTCGGTGGGGGTCATCCGCACCGCGCGCCGCCTTATGGAAGGCCGCGTATTCATTCCAGTCTGAATCACCATGGCCTTATATTGAAACCATATTGGTCTCCCGCCCCCGCCGCAGCCTAAAAGTTCGGCAGAGGATGCGGGAGGCCTATGTGAAGGACATTTCTGGCGGCGGTGACACCTTTGGACTGGAAGATCTCGTAAAGCTCGTCTGGGCCGAACAGATCGACGAGACGCTCTTTCGTGCCGCCTCGCCCGGAAACTGCACGCCGCGCGTCTATGGCGGGCAATATGTCGGCCAGGGCATCTTGTGTGCGGCCCGCACCGTCGACACAGAGCGAAAGCTGCACCAGTTTTCCGGCCTCTTCATAGCTCCTGGCAAGATTGACATTCCGCTCGAGATAAAGGTCACGAAGCTCCGCGACGGGCGCAGCTTCTCCTTGCGTCAGGTAGATTTCCTGCAAGACGGACAGCAGATCTTCAGCGCGACCCTGTCCTTTCAGGTACCAGAGGGCGGCAGGCAGGTGCTCGGCGAGTCACCGCCGCTTCCCAGCCCTCAGAGCTGGATGACTGAGGAGGAATATCTCGCCACGATCGGCGTATATTTGGAGGACAGCCCGCAAATATCGCTGCGCTTTTTCTCAACACTCCTGGAGCGCCGCAGCCGTTCGTGGCGAGACGAGCGGATTGACGTGGCGGCGCCGCCTTCGGCCAGTTTCTGGTCGCGCCTTGCAGGACCGCTGCCCAGGCTTGAGAGCGTTGTGCCGACGGAATTGGAGCCGGTGCTGCATCAGGCGCTCATTGGCTATTTCTCGGATCTGGGTCTCATGGCCACGGGCGCACGCCCGCTCGGCTTCGGTGCTCGCCATCCTGCCACGCGATCGTCCTCACTCAGCCATCACATGCTCTTTCATGTCCCCCTCAGGGTGGATGAGTGGTACTTCACAGCGACCACGGGGTTGGGGGTGAGCGAAGGCAGGGCGGCCGCGACGGCACGCATCTACGACGCCGAGGGCAGAGCGGCGATCACCGCCACGCAGGAAGGCCTCGTCCGGCGTATCTCCTGCTAGCCCCGAACATGCACAAGAAGGGAGAGGAACATGGGTCGCTGGGATGACAAATTCATCCGCGCCGAGCGCAAGTGGAACAAATGGCGCATGCAGGACTATGCGCTCTCTGATCGCGTCATCCACCGTATTCTCGAAGACAAGGCTCGCCAGTACGAGGCCCGCACCGCGGTGCGCTTCCGCCACCGCGACCTGAGCTATGGCGAACTGCATCTCGAGGTGAACCGTGCCGCCAACGGGCTGGCTTCGCTTGGCGTGAAGCCCGGCGACAAGGTCGCCATGATGATGCCGAACGGGCCGGAGTTCCTCTTCTTCTGGTTCGGCCTGAACCGGATCGGGGCGGTGAACGTGCCGATCAACGTAGCGCAGAAAGGCGAAGGGCTGGCCTACCAGATCACCGACGGCGACTGCGTGGGACTGGTGGTCGATGCGTCATACCTGCCCAATGTCGAGGCCGTGGCCGACCGCCTGACAGGTCTGCGCCATGTCATCGTGACCGGCGAAGGGGCAGCCGAGGCACTGGGCTGGAACGGCGTTGAATTGCTTACGCTGGACGAGGCCATGTCGGCGCCCGATACCACGCCGACAGCGGAGGTCGGCTACCGCGACCTTTCGACCATCCTCTACACTTCCGGCACAACAGGGCGTTCCAAAGGCGTGATGATCGGTCACAACTATTGGTACGAGATCTGGGCCAATTGCGTGCGAGCATGCCGCTACACCGAAGATGACATACTGTATACGGGCCTGCCGCTCTTCCATTCTTCGGCAAAGGGCACGACCGTCGGCCCCGCGCTACTGGCCGACGCCCAATCGGTCGTTGTCGAGCGTTTCTCGGCCTCGAGGATGATGGACGACTGCCGCCAGTTCGGCGCGACCGAGGCGAAGTATATCGGTGGCATCATTCCGATCATGCTCAAGCAGGCGGAACGGCCCGAGGACGGCGACAACCCGCTGCGGCTCATGGTTGGTGCTGCGGCTCCGGTCGAGCTTTGGGACGCTTTCGAAAGCCGGTTCAATACCCGCCTGCTGGAAATGTACGGCATGACCGAATGCACGGCGGCGCTGATCAACCCCTATGAGGCACGCAGGCCCGGTTCCTGCGGCAAGCCGATCATGGGCTGGAACGTCAAGATTGTCGACGAGAACGACTGCGAGCTCCCCGCGGGCGAGGTTGGCGAGATCGTCACCCAGCCGCAGACGCCTTGGCTTGGCACTTCAGGCTATTACGGCAAGCCCGAGGCGACGCTCGAATTGTTCCGCAATTTCTGGATCCACACCGGAGACATGGGCAAGACCGACGAAGACGGATATTTCTACTTCGTCGACCGCAAGAAGCAGGCCCTTCGCCGGCGCGGAGAGAATATCTCCTCCTTCGAGGTCGAGGCAGTACTCAACGCCATGCCGGAAGTTTTGGAATCCTGCGTCGTGGGCGTGCCCTCCGAAATGGGGGAGGACGAGGTCAAGGCGGTGATCGTGCTGAAGGAGGGCCAGTCCCTCACGCCCGGCCAGGTGATCGACTGGTGCGTGCCGCGGATGGCCTATTTCGCCATCCCGCGCTACCTCGCGTTCCGAGCCTCGCTGCCCAAGACCCCGAGCGAAAGGGTGGAGAAGTATCGCCTCAAGGACGAGGGCGTCACACCAGATTGCTGGGACCGCGAGGCCGCCGGCATCGTGCTGGCCCGTTGAGCTCTACTGTGAGACAGGCTGAAAAGTTCCAGCGCGCCGCCCGCAGATGGGAGGAATGGCAGCCTCGCTCCTACGCTCTGGCAGACCGTTTCGTGCCGCGGATATTGGCCGACAGCGCGCGCGAGTTCCCTGACCGCATCGCCTTCCGTTTCGAGGAAGGCGATGTGAGCTTCGCCGCCCTGCAGGAGGGGGCGGAGCGGATCGCAGGCGGCCTTGCGGCGCTCGGTCTTGGCGAGGGCATGCGCCTCGCGCTGATGCTGCCAAACTCGCAGGCTTTTCTGGAGAGCTGGTTCGGAGCGAATTTGATCGGCGTCACCGCGGTGCCCATTAACACCGCCCAGCGTGGCGAGGGGCTCCGTCATCAAATCGGCCATGCCGATTGCCGCGCCATCGTCATCGACGGGGCGCATCTGGCCCAACTCTCCGAGATCGTCGAACGGTTGCCCCATCTGCGTCACGTGATCGTCCTTGGCGCAGAGCCACCGTCCTGCGGCCATGCCGAGGCCTTGGGCTACGAGGCGCTGCGCAGTCTGTCGCACGGTTATCTCCCCTACAAGGGCGATCATCGTGGCCTTGCCACGATCAGCTACACCTCCGGCACGACAGGCCCCTCGAAAGGGGTGATGATCGGACATGGGTACTGGTACGAGATCTGGGCCGCGGCCGTGCGCTTCGCCCGGCTGGTGGACGAGGACGTGCATTACTGCGCCCTGCCCTATTTCCACCTTGCAGCGCATGGCATCACCGGTCCGGTCCTTCTTACAGGGGCGAGCGCGGTGGTGCGCCGCCGCTTCAGTGCCACGCGCTTCATGGAGGATTGCCGCGAGAACGGATGCACCACGAGCAAATATGTGGGCAGCATCATCCCTTTCCTCATGAAGCAGCCCGAATCCGCGCGCGATGCCGAGAATCCGCTCAGGCTGATGATCGGCTCGGCTGCGCCGAAGGAACTCTTCCACGCCTTCGAGAACCGCTACGGCACGCGCCTTCTCGAGCTTTACGGCATGACCGAATGCAACGCCTGCCTCGTGAACCCCTACGAGGATGGCCGGCCCGGTTCCTGCGGCAAACCTACCGAAGGGTGGGACGTGCGCATCGTCGACGATGACGACCTTGAGCTTCCGCCGGGAGCGGTGGGCGAGATCGTTGCGCGGCCCCTGCGACCCTGGCTCGGCACGTCTGGGTATGATCGCAATCCCGAGGCCACCCTCGAGCTGATGCGCAACCACTGGATGCACACCGGCGATCTCGGATACCGCGATGAGGACGGGTATTTTCACTTCGTCGACCGTCGGAAGCAGGCGATCCGACGGCGGGGCGAGAACATCTCCTCCTTCGAGGTCGAGGCGGCGATCAACAGCCATAAGGCCGTGCTTGAAAGTGCTGTAGTGGGCGTGCCGTCGCCGTTCGGAGAGGAAGAGGTGAAGGCGGTAGTTGTGCTCCGGAAGGGAGAGCGGCTTGCGCCCGACGCGCTCATGGAGTGGTGCCGCGCGCGTCTACCGCGCTTTGCCGTGCCACGCTATGTCGCCTTCCGCGATGCCCTGCCCAAGACCCCTAGCCAGAGGGTCGAGAAATATCGCCTCAAGGAAGAAGGCATAACCGCAGATTGCTGGGATGGTGAGGCATAGGAGGGTGCTCTGGATGAAGTCGGATTTCATATTGGACCATGCCTCAGCACGACATTCTAATCGTTGCGGAACACCGCTTTTTTGACCATGCGGGCCAGTGCCCATGGGCCGGCGCATCGCCCGTTTTGGCGCAGGCCATGACAATTGCAGGGAGACAGAAATGACAGAAGACACCCGTAAGATGGTGGTCAAGATCAATGAGAGCGTCTGCGTCGGAGGCGGCCTGTGCGTCGTGTCTAGCCCTGAGGTTTTCGATCAGCGCGACAGCGACGGCGTTGTGGCGCTCAAGCAGATGTATCCGTCGCCGGACCAGCATGACGCCGTCCTGAGCGCCGTGCGCAAATGTCCCTCGCGTGCGATCCGTGTCGAATACGAAGACTAATTCGTCGCCAGACAGGTAAGCCAACTTATCGCATTCCAAGCCAGATTCCCTCGAGGTTCCGGCTTGTGCCCGCTTCCGGAAAGAGAGCTTGGCGAGCCATAGCGTTTAAGTATTGATCCATTCCAACCGCGTAATAGCTCGGCATCATTTTCCTTCATAGCATTTCCCCTTAGCGCCTGGGGAGTAGGCGCCTAAGGGAGGAAGAAAATGGAAGTTATCAGGAAGAGGATGTCGGGCTGGGTGGCCGCGATCGCGGCGTTCACCCTCTCGGCCACGAGCGCGCACGCGCAGACCGTGCTCAGCTATTCTCCTTGGCCGGCGAGTTTCGTGCCTGAGAAGGTCCTGCATGAATTCTTCGCCGATATCGAGCGCGAGACCGAGGGCCGGGTGCGCGTGGAGCCTCGCGCCGCCATGGTTGGCCGCGGCTCCGCCGAGCAGTTCGACGTCGTGCGCGATGGGATAACCGACCTCGCCATGATCGTGCCTGGCCACACGCCAGGACGGTTCCCGCTGCTTGAGGTGGCAGAGATGCCCTTCATCAACAGCGACCATGACGCCACCGCCTCATCGTTCTACGACATCTACGAGACCCATCTCGCCCCGCAGCAGCCAATCAAGGGCGTAAAAACGCTCTCCATCTGGCTCATTCCGGCGCAGAACGTGCTGACGCGTAACAAGACCATTGTCTCGACCTCTGACTTCAAGGGCATGAAGCTGCGCTCACCTAATCCTGCCTCGAGCCTGACCATGCGCACCCTCGGGGCGGTTCCAGTGGCCACCGGCGGTGACCAGATGTTCGAAATGGCCTCCACCGGCATCATCGACGGAGCGTTCTTCAACTATCAGGCCATGTTCACCTTCAACATCCACCCCTACCTGCGCCATTTCACCGTGGCTCCGGGTGGCATGACCAGTGGCAGCAACGCCATCCTGATGAATCAGGACAAGTGGGACAGCCTCTCGCCAAAAGATCAGGAGATCATCTCCAACCTCGCCGGACGTGCGCTTTCGGTCCGCATCTCCGGAGTCTGGGCGCAAGAAGAGCGGGAGGCCCGCGCAAATCTAGAAGCCGAGGGTGTGAGTTTTACCGACATGTCGCCGAAACTCGTGGCCGAGCTCCACGCCGCGCTTGAGCCGAACGAGCGCGAATGGATAGAGAAAGCCGAGGCACTGGGCCTGACCAATGCAGCCGACGTGCTCATGGCGATGAAGCGAGGCTCTCGGTGAGCGGTGGAGACTTTAAAGCAAAGGTAGTGTTGGTCACCGGCGGCGCATCGGGCATTGGGGCGGCGGCTGCAGCAGCCTTTGCTCGCGCCGGCGCCCAGGTGATGATCGCCGATCGGGATGAGGAGGGGGGGCAGGCGCTTGCCGCCTCCCTGACCCTGGAAGGGCATGCGGCGCGCTTCTTCGCCGTCGACATTGCGGATGCGGCCTCGGCCCGCGCCATGGTCTCGGGCTGCATCGAGGCCTTCGGCGGCCTCGACCATGCCTTAAACAATGCTGGCTTCGTCGATCAGGCGGAAGACCTGACGAAGACGGGCGACGCAGACTGGGAGCGCCTGGTTGCAGTCAACCTCGGCGGCATCCGCCACAGTATGGTGGCCGAACTGGACCATATGTCTGCGCATGGCGGCGGGACCATCGTCAACACCTCCTCCCGCGCAGGCCTGCGCGGCGTCGCGCGCAGCGCCGCATACAGCGCGACCAAGCACGGCATCATTGGCCTGACCAAATCGGCGGCGGTGGAATTCGGCCAGCGCGGGGTGCGCGTCAACGCCATCTGTCCCGGTCTCGTGGCCACGCCTCTCGTCGTCTCGAAATTCGGGGCGGAACTGCCCGAGCTCGAGAAATCCATGAACCCGATGGGGCGCATCGGCCAGCCCGAGGAGATTGCCGCCGCGGTGCTCTGGCTGTCCTCGCCTGCGGCGTCTTTCGTGACCGGCATCGCCCTCCCCGTTGACGGCGGAGCCAATGCGGGCTGACCCCCGTCCTACTTCACCTCAAGGTAATCGAAAGAAACACCATGTATGATGAAGCTTGCCCAGTTCAAACCCAGTTCCCTTTCAAGCGCGGCACGGACGCACTCGTTCCTCCGCGCGAATATGACATCTTTCGCCAAGCCGAGCCGGTACGGCGCGTCACGC
>JAEWHN010000286.1 GCA_023387775.1 Pseudomonadota bacterium
TAGCTCAGGCTCGAATAGCCGGTGCCGAAATCATCCAACGCGATGCGCACGCCGAGCTTCTTGATACCTTCGATGTACTGGCGCGTCAGCGACTTGTCGTCCAGCAATGCGGTTTCCGTCACCTCGACCTCGAGGCGTTTTGCGGAAAGACCTGACTGTGCCAGCGCCGCGCGCACTTTCTCGACAATGTCGCCCGAGCGGAAGTCCTTGGCCGAGAGATTTACCGAAACGCCGATCGGCTCCGGCCACTTTGCGCATTCATGGCACGCCGTCTGCAGCACGAAGGTGCTGATCTCCGAGATGATTCCCATCTCTTCGGCCAGCGTGATGAAAACGGCCGGCGAGATCGGGCCGAGAGTGGGGTGATCCCAGCGGCACAGCGCCTCGCAGCTCGCGATGCGCATCGTCTGCATCGCCACGATCGGCTGGAACACGACCCGCAGGGCGCCAGCTTCAACGGCGCTGCGCAGGTCGGCCTTCAGAAGCTGCTTGTCGCGGAACGCCGCTTCCATAGCCGTCTCGAACAGCCGCCAGCCATTCTTGCCCAGTTCCTTGGCCTTGTAGAGCGCAAGGTCGGCCTTGACGGTCATGGCGTCGACGTCCCCACTCTCGACACTCGAAAGGACAGCCCCGCCGCTCGCCTGGATCCGCAGCACGTGGCCGGCCACGTCCACATCGCCCTGCATCCCGGCAAAGATGCGATCGAGCATGGCCGACAAATGGGTCTCGTCCTCGACCCGGTTGAAGAAGATCATGAATTCGTCGCCGCCGAACCGGCTGACCTTGATCTCGTCCGTTGCCATGGCCGCAAGGCGTTCCGCCGCGGCATAGATCAGGCCATCGCCCACCGGGTGGCCCAGCGTGTCGTTCACGCTCTTGAAATCGTCGAGATCCAGGACGGCAAGCGCGCACAGGCGCCGACGGTCGCCGGAGGCCATGCATTCGGCAACGATCTCGTTGAAATAGGCTCGATTCGGCAGGCCTGTCAGACTGTCGTAGCGGGCCATGGTGCGGATCTTTTCCTCCGCCGCGACGCGCTGCGTGACGTCTTCGAAGGTGATGACGCCGAGTTCCTGGCTGCCCTCTCGGGCGGAAAATTCGTAGTGCTGGCCGTTGGTGAAGGAAACAAGGACCTTGCGGTCGCGCCCTTCGCGCAGCGCCCTGCTCAGCTGCCCTTCGATATATTTGCAGTCCTTGGGGTCCAGCATGCCGCCCGCCACGCCGCGCATGAGCAGGGAATGGATCGAGCGCCCGAGCAGCGCGTCAGGCGACTGAAGCGACATGAGGCGCGCCGCTTCCGCGTTTGCTACCACCACTTTTCCGCTCGGCCCGAGCATGACGAGGCCGTGCGACATGGTGTTGAGAGCGCGGTTGAAGCGCTGAGCGAGGCGGTTAGCCTTCTGCTCCTCCGACAGTGCCGTCAGCAGCACGTCCCGCACCATGTCGGCAAAGCGCCGGATAGCAAAGAGGAACGGCGCGGAAAGCAAACCGAGAGTGAAGTGGTAGACGTCGCCACGGAGGATGAAGCCGAGCGAAATGGGCCAGGTCATGGTCAGGATGAAGATCATGACCATTCGCGGCGAGCCGTAGTTCCGGCCGGCAATCGAAGTCGCAGAGGCGAGCGTTACGCAGACTGCGGCGATCTCGGCGAAGCCATCATGGGCGTAGTAAATTCCAAGGAAGCAGAAGGTCCCCAGCGTGAAGCCGTGCAGCGAGCCATAGAAGATATAATTGTTCTCGCGTCGGCGGGCTTCCTCCCGGTTCTGTGGGCGGGGAGCGTCTCGCAGCTTTCGGATGTTGTGTAGGCGAAACGCACCGACCAGTACCATGAGCGCAGCCAGCGCGATAAAGATCAGATCTTCCGTCTTCCAGTAGACCAGAACGATCAGAAGCGTCTGCGCCGCCATTCCGACGCCGAGCGTGAGACCGTCACGAAAAAGGGTCTCCACAAACGGGATGTAGACGTCAACAGGTAAGTCGTTCTTTCGTCTTCTGGTCACGCTTGCAACCCATGCTCGGGACCCTAGCAATGCCATAGTCGCCTTAAGAAAGACTTATTCCCCGCATGCGCCAATCAAACCTGGCGAAAACGCGATCACTTCACGAAACCCGGTTCTTCTGTCCCCTGTCATTCCGCCGCTTGCAGCCGGCGCTCGGCGGGCTCGCGGGCAAGGCGCTCGAGCAGCCGCGCCCTCTCGTCTGCTGCCTTCACGGCACTCGCCTGCCTGACATGGCCGTAGCCGCGGATCAGCGCCGGCACCGAGGCGAGTGCTGCTGCTGCCTCGATCCCGCCGGCCGACAGCGAGCCGCGGATCAGGTCCAGGTCGCCCTCATATTGCGCCAGCAGCTCGCGCTCCATGTGCCGCTCTGCGGTGTAGCCGAAAACGTCAAACGCCGTGCCGCGCAGCCCTTTCAAGGCAGCGAGCACCCGAAAGCCCGTCATCATCCATGGCCCAAAACTCGACTTGCGCGGCTTGCCGTCCGCATCGCGGCGGCCGAGGATGGGCGGCGCGAGGTGGAACTCCAGCCGGTCGTAGCCCTGGAACTGCGCCGAGAGCTGCCGCGCGAAGGAGCCGTCGGTGTAGAGCCGTGCGACCTCGTATTCGTCCTTGATCGCCATCAGCTTGAACAGGTTTTTTGCCGCCGCCTCGGTGACGACGGTGGAGCCGGGCGAAGCCTTG
>JAEWHN010000318.1 GCA_023387775.1 Pseudomonadota bacterium
ACCTCACCGAGCTTTTGCAGATCGTCAACCGCGCGCTGGCCGAGCCCAAGCGTCCGAAAAGCGACGTTCGCAGCGAGGACCAGCCCGAATCGATGCCGCTCGTCGGCCGGTCGGCCGCCATGCAGGACATCTATCGGATGCTCGCGCGCATGATGCAGACCGACCTGACGGTGATGATCTCGGGCGAATCCGGCACCGGCAAGGAACTCGTTGCGCGCGCCCTGCACGAATTTGGCCGCCGCCGCAATGGGCCCTTCGTTGCCATCAATATGGCGGCCATCCCGCGCGACCTTATTGAATCGGAGCTTTTCGGCCACGAGAAGGGCGCGTTCACGGGGGCGCAAAGCCGTTACTCAGGCCGCTTCGAGCAGGCGGAAGGCGGCACGCTGTTCCTGGACGAGATCGGCGACATGCCGATGGAGGCACAGACGCGCCTGCTGCGCGTGCTGCAGCAGGGCGAATACACCACCGTCGGCGGTCGGACGCCCATCAAGACCGACGTGCGCATCGTCGCCGCGACCAACAAGGATCTTCGCGCCGGCATCAGCCAAGGGCTGTTCCGTGAGGACCTGTTCTACCGCCTGAACGTCGTGCCGCTGCGCCTGCCGCCCCTGCGCGAGCGCTCGGAGGATGTTCCTGACCTCGTCCGGCATTTCTTCAAGCGAGCGGAGAGCGAGGGATTGCAGGCAAAGCGGATCTCCGGCGGCGGCCTCGAACTGATGAAGCGCTATCCCTGGCCCGGAAACGTACGCGAACTCGAAAACCTGGTCCGGCGGCTCGCCGCGCTTTATCCGCAGGATGAAATTTCCACGGAGATCATCGAATCCGAGCTGCGCACCAGCCCGGAGCCGACCGCGGAAGGCGGGGCCGTGTCGCATGAGCTGTCGATCGGACAGGCGGTGGAGATGTTCCTGCAGCGCTATTTCGCGTCTTTCGCCGGTGACCTGCCTCCGCCGGGCCTTTACGAGCGCATTCTTGCGGAGGTGGAGTATCCTCTTGTGCTCGCCTCAATGACGGCGACCCGGGGAAACCAGATCAAGGCAGCCGAGCTGCTAGGTCTCAACCGCAATACCTTGCGCAAGAAGATCCGTGAACTTGGCGTAAACGTTTATCGCAATTCCAAGCAGAACTGATTTCTCCGGGGGATATCGAAAAAATCCGCGGCAATCTTTTCGGCGGCTGATCGCTCTTGTTGCATAATCGCCACAATGCGTTGCATAGGTCGACGCAATTGCGGTCTTGTAGCGGTGGCATGGCGAATCAGGCGAAAAAATCGGGGCGGGCGACGGTCGTGCCAGAGGCGAGCGTGGAAGGGCGGCGCCTGCTTGCTCTGCCCGGCATCTTGGCTATCGTCGGCGCGCTGCTGACGGCGGCGATTTCCTTCGCGATATTGGTCGGCGCCACGCCGCTGACACCGAACGAGACGATCACACTGATCATCATCGGTGTGAACGCCGCCTTCATCCTGTTCCTGGTCGGGCTGATCGTGCGGGAGGTTCACCGCATCCTCTCGGCACGGCGGGTCGGAAAGGCAGCGTCCAGGCTGCATGTGCGCATCGTCACGATGTTCGCGCTGGTTGCGGCCATCCCTGCCATCACCGTGGCGGTCATCGCCTCCATCACGCTCAACATCGGTCTCGACCGCTGGTTCGAAATCCGGACCAAGACGATCGTCAACTATTCGCTTTCGATCGCTGACGCGTATGTCCAGGAAAATGCGCGCAACCTGCAAGGCACCACGCTGTCCATGGCCTATGACCTGGACAATGCGCGCACGCTCTACAATCTCGACCGTACCGGTTTCCGCAATTTCATGAGCCAGCAGGCCGTGGGTCGCGCGCTGGCCCATGCCGCTCTGATCAACGCCGACGGCTCGTTCGTCATGACAGCGCAGACGCCGGCGGAGTTTGCCATGCCCGAACCGCCCGCCGGGGCGGTGGAGACGGCGGCGGACGGCCAACCGGTGCTGATCGAGCCGCGCACGCGCAATATTGTGGGCGCCATCATAAAGCTGCGTGAGCTTGACGGGCTCTATCTCTACACGATGCGGCTGGTTGACCCCGAAGTCATCAAGGCGCGCGAGATCGTTCGCGCCAATGCGGACGAATACAGGGGGCTGGAAGCCAACCGGCGAACGTCGCAGGTGGCAATCGCGCTTCCCTATCTGTCGCTCACGCTGATCGTCGTTCTCTCCGCGATCTGGACCGGCATCGCCGTTGCCGACAGGCTCGTGCGACCGATCCGTCAGCTGATCGGCGCAGCCGATGAGGTTGCCACCGGAAACCTGGACGTTTCCGTGCCGGTGCGCCCCTCCGATGGCGACGTCGCCTCGCTGGGCAACACGTTCAACAAGATGCTGCTGCAGCTGAAATCGCAGCGCGATGAAATCCTGGGGGCCAAGGACCTTGCCGATGAGAGGCGTCGTTTCTCGGAAGCCGTGCTCGAGGGCGTTACCGTAGGCGTCATCGGCGTCGATCCGTTTGGCACCGTCACCATCGTCAACAACTCCGCCGAAACCATGCTGGCAATCTCGGCCGACGCTTCGGTGGGGCAGAACCTCTCGGTAATCCTGCCGCATGTGGGTCGGGTATTTGAAATCGCGCGCACCTCAAGGAAGCACGTTTACCGGGAGCAGGTCACTTTCTACAGGGCCGGGGCTGAGCGCACATTCAATGTGCAGGTGACGATCGAGGAAGGCGACGGCGAGAAGCAGGACAAGTCCTACGTCGTCACGGTGGACGACATCACCGACCTTTTGCAGGCGCAGCGGTCTTCCGCCTGGGCGGACGTCGCCCGCCGAATTGCCCACGAAATCAAGAACCCGCTGACCCCGATCCAGCTCTCGGCCGAGCGCATTCGCAGGCGCTACGGCAAGGTGATCACCGAGGATCGCGAGGTGTTCGACCAGTGCACGGACACCATCATCCGCCAGGTTGAGGATATCGGTCGCATGGTCGACGAATTCTCGGCCTTCGCGCGCATGCCGAAGCCCGAGATGAAGAACATCGACCTGCGCGAGCCGCTTCGCGAGGCTTCTTTCCTGGTCGAAGTCAGTCGGTCCGAAATCGCCTTCGAACGCGATTTCGGCAGCGAGCCCCTCAAGGGCACATTCGACAGCCGCCTTCTCTCCCAGGCGTTCGGCAACATCATCAAGAACGCCTCGGAGGCGATCGAGGCGGCTGAACGCGAGAACGGCGAGAAGGGTGCCATCCGCATCCAAGCGCGGCGCGACGGCTCCATGTTCCGTATTGACGTCATGGACAACGGCAAGGGCTTGCCACGCGAGAATCGTCAGCGGTTGCTCGAGCCGTATATGACCACGCGCGAAAAAGGCACCGGCCTCGGCCTCGCGATTGTCAAAAAGATTGTCGAAGACCACGGCGGCCGGCTGGAGCTCCATGACGCGCCGGCCGATTTCCACGAGGGCCGGGGCGCGATGGTCAGCATACTGCTTCCTTCGACGGCCGAAGCCCCGACGCCGCAGCGCGGCGAAGAAACTGTTGAGAACGAAGTGAAAACTGAAAAGGTCGGTAATGGCATCTGACATTCTTGTCGTCGATGACGAAGAAGATATCCGAGAGCTCGTCGCCGGTATCCTGAGCGATGAAGGCCATGAAACGCGGACGGCCCACGATGCCGACAGCGCGCTGGCGGCAATCGCCGACCGTGTTCCCAGGTTGGTATTTCTAGATATCTGGCTGCAGGGGTCGCGCCTGGACGGGCTGGCGCTGCTGGACCAGATCAAGGTCATGCACCCCAACCTTCCGGTGGTGATGATTTCCGGCCACGGCAACATCGAGACGGCGGTTTCGGCGATACGGCGAGGTGCCTATGACTTCATCGAAAAGCCGTTCAAGGCCGACCGGCTGATTTTAATCGCCGAAAGGGCGCTGGAGACGTCGAAGCTGAAGCGCGAGGTCTCCGACCTGAAGATGCGCACCGGCGACTCCTTCGAACTCATCGGCATGTCTTCGTCCATGACCCATTTGCGCCAGACCATCGAGCGCGTGGCCCCGACAAACAGCCGAATCATGATCATCGGCCCATCCGGTTCGGGCAAGGAGCAGGTGGCGCGCGCGATCCATGCGATGTCGTCGCGCAAGAACGGCCCCTTCGTTTCGGTCAATGCCGCCACCATCACGCCCGAGCGCATGGAGATCGAACTTTTCGGCACCGAATCCAATGGCGGCGAGCGGAAGGTCGGCGCATTGGAGGAAGCACACCGCGGCATCCTCTATCTGGACGAGGTGGCCGACATGCCGCGGGAAACCCAGAGCAAGATCCTGCGCGTGCTGGTCGACCAGCAATTCGAACGGGTGGGCGGCACCAAGCGGGTGAAGGTGGATGTGCGAATCATCTCCTCAACTGCGCAGAACCTGGAGGCGATGATCGCCGAGGGCCGCTTCCGGGAGGATCTCTATCACCGGCTTGCGGTGGTGCCTGTCATGGTGCCAGGCTTGGCAGAGCGGCGCGAGGATATCCCCTATCTGGTCGATGGCTTCATGAAGCAGTATGCGCGGCAGGCGGGCATCAAGCCGCGCCGTATCGGCGACGATGCCATGGCGGTTCTGCAGGCTCACAACTGGCCGGGCAACGTGCGACAGCTGCGCAACAACATCGAACGCTTGATGATTCTCGTGCGCGGCGACGGCGCGGACACACCGATCACCGCCGACCTGCTGCCGGCGGAGATTGGCGACGTGATGCCGCGCGCGCCCAGCCAGTCGGACCAGCACATCATGGCGCTGCCGCTTCGCGAGGCGCGCGAGATGTTCGAACGTGAATATCTGATCGCGCAGATCAATCGCTTTGGCGGCAACATCTCGCGCACTGCGGAGTTCATTGGTATGGAGCGGTCGGCGCTTCATCGCAAACTTAAGTCGCTCGGGGTCTAGCTTGTTCCATTCGCATATCCGGTCGGCGGTTTAGATGCGTGTCATTATCTGTGGCGCAGGGCAGGTCGGCTACGGCATTGCCGAGCGGCTTGCCGCCGAAAAAAACGACGTTTCGGTCATCGACACGTCGCCGGAACTGATTCACGCCATAAGGGACGCGCTGGACGTGCGTGGCTTCGTGGGCCACGGCTCGCACCCGGAGGTGCTGGAGGCGGCCGGGGCGCAGAACGCCGACATGATCATCGCCGTCACGCTCTACGACGAGGTCAATATCGTCGCCTGCGAGGTGGCGCATGCGCTCTTCAACGTGCCGATGAAGATCGCGCGCATCCGCGCCCAGGCCTACCTCAGGCCGCACTACCAGGACCTTTTCTCGCGCGAGCACATGCCGATCGACGTCATCATCTCGCCGGAGATGGAGGTGGGCGAGATGGTGCTGCGGCGCATCGCCATCCCCGGCGCCACGGACGTGGTGAGCTTCGCCGACAACAAGATCGCGATGGTGGCGATCGAGTGCCTGGAGGATTGCCCGGTCGTCCACACGCCTCTCTCCCAGCTTTCCGAACTGTTCCCGGACCTGCCGTCGACGGTTGTCGGCATTGTGCGCGTTGGCAAGCTGTTCATCCCGCGCTCGGTTGATCGTCTCGAACCGGAAGACGTCGCCTATGTGGTGACGACCAAGGACCAGGTGCGCCGTACCCTTGGCCTCTTCGGCCACGAGGAACAGGAGGCCACGCGAATCGTCGTCGCCGGCGGCGGCAATGTCGGCCTCTATGTCGCGAAAACGATCGAGCAGCGGCAATCACGCACGAAAATCAAGATCATCGAAGCAAACCGCGAGCGCGCCATCACCGTTGCCGACGAGCTTCGTCGAACCGTGGTGCTTAGCGGCAGCGCGCTGGACCAGAACCTGCTTTTGCAGGCCGACATCCAGGATGCGGACCTCATGGTCGCGCTGACCAACAACGACCAGGTGAACATCCTGTCCAGCGTCATGGCGAAACGTCTTGGCTGCAAGGCCAACCTGGCACTGATCAACAATCCGACCTACCAGGACCTGACCAAGTCGGTCGGCATCGACGCGCATGTAAACCCCGGGGTCGTCACCATCTCGCGGGTTCTGCAGCACGTTCGCCGCGGACGCATTCGCGCCGTGCACAGCGTGCAGCGGGGCGCGGCAGAGATCATCGAGGCAGAGGCGCTGGAGACCTCGCCGCTCGTGGGGACATATTTGCGTGACCTCAACCTGCCGCATGGCATTCGCATTGGCGCGATCTACCGGGACGGCCAGGTCATCAAACCCAGCGGCGGATCCAAAATTCAGCCAAAGGACCGGGTGGTCATATTTGCGCTTGCCGAAGCGGTGCGCCAAGTGGAGCAGATGTTCCGCGTCAGCCTCGAATTCTTCTGATTTTCCTAACGTAAACTGGTATTGTCATGGCGTTTTACGCACGCGCTCAGGATTCTCCGACCGGGCCGAAATTTGTTGATGGTTGTGCTCAAACTTTTGTCGCAACCGGAATTTTTGGCGTTGCAGAAGAAACGCCGGCCTGATAACCGCATAAGTGGAATTACTTTGATACAACTCGTTCTGCTTGTCGCAGACGCGGCAAGGGGCGGTTTGCACGCTTGACACAGGCTTGTAACTTTGGCGCAGTGGCCGGCAAATCGACGGGGTCGAGAAAGATAAGAAAAATGGCGGAACGCACGCAAAATCTCCAGGATCTGTTCCTGAATTCTGTTCGCAAGAGCAAGAACCCACTCACGATCTTCCTTATCAATGGCGTCAAGCTTACAGGCGTTGTGACTTCGTTCGACAATTTCTGCGTCTTGCTGCGCCGCGACGGGCATTCACAACTCGTCTACAAACATGCAATCTCTACCATCATGCCGAGCCAGCCGGTTCAGATGTTCGATGGTGAGGAAAATTCTCAGGGAGCCTGATTGGCCCAAGACAAGAACGCCGGAAACGGCGAGCGCAGGCCCGGGAACAATGGCCCGGGTCTCACACCCGGTGAGAAACTGACAAGCGCTGTTGTTGTCGTACCTGTTCTAACGCGCCGGCCGCGCTGGGAGGACGAATCGAATCGTCCCCGCCTGACGCGTTCGTCCGAAGCTCGCCTCGAAGAGGCGGTAGGCTTGGCGTCCGCGATCGATCTCGATCCGGTTCACACCGCCGTCGTGACGGTAAACGACCCGCGCCCGGCCACCCTGTTGGGCAGCGGCAAGGTCGATGAGCTTGCCGAGGTGGTCAAGGAGACGCATGCCGAGCTCGTGATCGTCGATCATCCGCTCACGCCTGTGCAGCAGCGCAATCTGGAAAAAGCGACGAACGCCAAGGTGCTCGACCGCACCGGCCTGATTCTCGAAATCTTTGGCCGTCGTGCGCGCACCAAGGAAGGCACGCTGCAGGTCGATCTCGCTCATCTCAACTACCAGAAGGGCCGGCTGGTGCGCAGCTGGACCCACCTTGAGCGGCAGCGCGGCGGCGCAGGCTTCCTCGGCGGCCCCGGCGAAACGCAGATCGAGGCGGACCGTCGTGCGCTTCAGGAAAAGATCATCAAGCTCAAGCGCGAGTTGGAGACGGTGCGCCGCACCCGCGACCTCCACCGCGCCAAGCGCCGCAAGGTGCCGTTTCCGGTCGTCGCGATCGTCGGCTACACCAATGCCGGCAAGTCCACCCTGTTCAACCGGCTGACCGGCGCGGGCGTGCTGGCCGAGGACATGCTGTTTGCCACGCTGGATCCGACTTTGCGCCGGGTGCGGCTGCCGCATGGCACGCCGATCATCCTGTCAGACACGGTCGGCTTCATCTCCGATCTGCCGACGCATCTTATCGCCGCTTTCCGAGCCACGCTGGAAGAGGTGGTCGAAGCCGATCTGATTATCCATCTGCGCGATATTTCGGACCCGGACACTGCCGCGCAGGCGGAGGACGTAGAGCGCATTCTTGGCGATCTCGGCGTCGATCCTTCGGATGACAAGCGAATCATCGAGGTCTGGAACAAGATCGACCGCCTTGACGAAGGCAATCGCGCGCGGCTTCTGGCCGAAAGCGAGCGCGGAAAGCCTGCGCCGCCGATCGCCGTCTCCGCCATCACAGGCGAGGGCATCGACGCACTCACGGGGCTGATCGAAGAGCGATTGTCGGGAGAGTTGAAGCCGATAACGGTCGAGCTTGCGCCCGACCAGCTCGGCTTGATCGACTGGCTCTATCGCAACGGCGATGTCGTCAAACGTGCTGACAACGAGGACGGCAGCGTGACGATTTCCATGCAGGCCACGGCAGCTGCGTGCGAGGAGATCGAAGCCAGATTAAGACGGCACAACAAGGGGTAGGGCGCGTTACTTCGCGCGCTTTGCCTGCTGCCAGAGCACTTCCATTTCTTCCAGCGTTGCCTCCTGCAACGTCCTCCCGGACTTTTCCAGCGCTCGCTCCACATGATGGAAGCGCGTGCGGAACTTCTCGTTGGTGCCGCTCAGAGCCGCTTCCGAATCGATTCCCAGATGGCGCCCGAAGTTGACGAGCGCGAACAGCACGTCGCCGAACTCGTCCTGGATCGCGGCCTGATCGGCATTGCCCATCGCTTCGCGAAGCTCACCGATCTCTTCCTCGATCTTGTCGAGGATCGGCGCCGCCTCCTTCCAGTCGAAGCCGACGCGCGCCGCCTTCTCCTGTAGCTTCAGCGCACGTGTGAGAGCCGGGAATGCGACGGGAACGCCGTCGAGAAACCCGCTGCCATGGTCCTCCGGATCCTGGCCGCGAGCCAGGCGCGCTTCGCGCTTCTCTGCCTTCTCTTCCGCCTTGATCGATTCCCACATGCCCTTGGCCATGCCGGCGCCGCGTGCCTCCTCGTCGCCGAAGACGTGGGGATGGCGGCGGATCATTTTGGTGGTGACGGCTTCGACCACATCGCCGAAATCGAACTCGCCGGCCTCCTTGGCCATCTGCGCGTGATAGACCACCTGAAGCAGGAGATCGCCCAGTTCCTGGCGCAGATCGTCGAGATCGCCGCGCGCGATCGCGTCGGCGACCTCATAGGCTTCCTCGATCGTGTAGGGCGCGATCGTCTGGAAATTCTGCTCAATGTCCCACGGGCAGCCGGTAACCGGTGCGCGCAATGCGGCCATGATTTCAATCAGCCGCGAGATGTCTTTGGATGGCTTCATGGCCGTGTGCTAGCCCCGATGTTGCAGCAGATGCCGGGCCGGGCGGGCTTGCCGCTGGCGCCGGCCATCATCAATGTTGGAGGGGTTAAAGCCGATCGCTCATGTCGTCGCAACAAAATTGAGTTCTGGCTTCTGAAGGATCTGCAACTCATTCGGATCGCGCCCGGCTATTGCCGCCAGCAGAGCGCGTCCCATCTGCCAGCCCGCATCGGTGATATCTTCGTAGATCGTGTCGATCTGGGGGCGTACGAGGTTGAAAAGCCCGGAGGTGCGCTTCGCGACAATTCCGATGTCCCGGCCCGGGTTCAGCCCGCGATCGCTGATTGCGGCCATGACGGCAAGCGCGGAAACCTCGCCGCCACAGACATAGCCGTCGGGCGGGTTGGGTTCGCCCAAGCGCTGGAACACTTGTGCCTGGATGTCTGCTGCGGAGCTGTCGAGATCAACGCCTTCCGCCAGTTCGAAGGAGACGCCAGCTTCGCGTACAGCGCTCATGAAACCATACTGAACGTGCTGGAAAAACGTGAAGCGACGCGGCGGCATGATGATCGCCAGCCGTTTGCGGCCGCTCGCGATCAGGCGCTTCGTTGCTTCGTAGGCGAATCCGTAGTTGTCAAAATCCACATAGGGATGAGGGGTGCCGAGTTCGGTGCGCCCGTGGCATACAAACGGGAAGTCTTGCTCGAGCAGCAGCTTCACTCGCTCGTCGAACGGCTCGGTGCGCGAAAATACGATTCCGTCGGCCATGCGGTTGCGCATGATATGGCGTACCGGGTCGGTGCTCGGCGCGTTGGCGAAATGCGGCGTGATCACCAGGTGATAGGCCGTATCGCGCAGCGCCTCGGTAAGGCCGCGGATCAACGATGTGCTGAAGCCCAGTATCTCTTCATGGGGATCGAGCACGAGCGTAATGACATTCGTGCGCCCCGTGCGCAGCCTCTGCGCGGCACGGTCGGGCAGGTAGCCGATCTCTTCTGCAACCCGCTGCACTTTCTGGCGCGTTTCAAGCGCAATCTGCGGCGCGCCGCCCAACGCCCGAGATACGGTCGTTACGGCGAGGCCTGTCAGCTCCGCGATCGTGCGAAGCGTCGGCTTGGCCACCGCGTCATCACCTGTCTCGCGTCTCCCGCCTCTGTCCGTTCCGTCCATCGTGCCCTATCCAATTCCGCGCATATTGCGCAATTATAACGTTATAAATGGGGCCGACCGACATTAAAAGACAGGAAGACGCTCTCTTTACCGCAGCATTGGTCTTACGCCAAGATGATGTTGAGTGGAAACAGTGCATGCGGCCGCGCACCTTGACACAAGCCTGATTTATATCGTTATAAATTCACAGCTGGCGCATTTGTCGCCATGTCATAGGGGAGGTTTTCATGTCACTGCGTATGATTACAAAGCTTGCTGCGAGTGTCGCGCTTATCGCACTTACCTCGGGCGCCGCAAAGGCGGCCGACAATGTCGAGGTTCTGCATTGGTGGACGTCGGGAGGTGAAGCGGCTGCGCTGGACGTGCTCAAGAAGGACCTCGAATCCAAGGGCGTGACCTGGTCCGACATGCCGGTTGCCGGCGGCGGCGGCGAGGCGGCCATGACCGCGCTGCGCGCCCGTGTCACCGCAGGCAATCCGCCCACGGCCGTGCAGGCGCTTGGCTTCGACATCACCGACTGGGCCAAGCAGGGCGTCGTCGGCGACCTGAGCGAAGTCGCCAATGCCGAAGGCTGGGACAAGGTGATCCCGACCGCGCTGCAGAACTTTTCCAAATTCGATGGCAAGTGGATCGCCGCGCCTGTGAACGTCCACTCCACCAACTGGGTGTGGATCAGCAAGAAGGCACTGGATGCCGCCGGCGGCAAGGAGCCCCAGAACTGGGACGAGTTCGTCGCCATGCTCGACAAGATGAAGGCAAACGGCATCACGCCGCTCGCCCATGGCGGCCAGCCCTGGCAGGATGCGACCCTGTTCGACGCGGTGGTGCTGTCGCTGGGCACCGACTTCTACAAGGCGTCCATGATAGACGTCGACCCTGCGGCGCTAGGCGGCGACGCGATGAAGGAAGCGTTCGGCCGCATGGAGAAGCTGCGCTCCTATGTCGACGACAACTTCTCCGGCCGCGACTGGAACCTGGCTTCGGCCATGGTCATCGAAGGCAAGGCCGGCGCGCAGATGATGGGCGATTGGGCCAAGGGCGAGTTCCTCAAGGCCGGCCAGAAGCCGGGCGCCGACTTTGTCTGCATCCGCTTCCCGGGCACGCAGGGCGCTGTCACTTTCAACTCCGACCAGTTCATGATGTTCAAGGTCGGTGAGGACAAGCAGAAGGCGCAGCTCATGATGGCCTCGGCAATCGAAGACCCGAAGTTCCAGTCGGCCTTCAACGTGGTGAAGGGTTCGGTGCCGGCCCGCACCGACGTGCCGAACACAGACTTCGACGACTGCGGCAAGAAGGGCATGGCCGATCTGGCCGAGGCCAACGACAAGGGCACGCTGTTCGGCTCCATGGCCCACGGCCATTCCGTTCCGGCCTCGATCAAGAACGCGATGTACGACGTCGTCACGCGCCACTTCAACGGCGACCTGTCGACCGACGATGCGCCGGCCGAACTCGCTGCCGCGGTTGCGGCCGCACAGTAAAGGCGTGGGGGCCTGCCGGCGGGGGCGATGTCTTTAGCACCCGCCGGCAACTTTGAGAGAGCGACGCCGTGCATGCGTCCGGTCGCTCCTGACTTTCCAGCGCGCAATCTCGGTGGCCGAAGCCGCCGTTTGCGGGATAACGCATAATGCCGACACGCAATCAGTTGCAGTCCATCGTGCCGAAACTGGTGCTCGCGCCCAGCTTCGCGATGGTCCTGCTCTTCGTCTACGCCTTCATTCTCTACACCGGCTATCTGTCGCTGACGGATTCCAAGATGCTGCCCTCCTACGGGCTGGTCGGCTTTGAGAACTACGCGAAGCTGTGGAAGCTGCCGCACTGGTGGCGGGCGCTGACCAACCTGGCGATCTTCGGTGTGCTTTACATCGCGGTGTGCTCGGTTCTAGGGCTGTTCCTGGCCATTCTGCTCGACCAGAAAATCCGCGCCGAAGGCTTCCTGCGCCCGATCTATCTCTACCCGATGGCGCTGTCCTTCATTGTCACCGGCACCGCGTGGAAATGGTTCCTCGACCCCGGCATCGGCCTGGAGCACACCATGCAGATGTGGGGCTGGGAGAGCTTTTCCTTCACCTGGATCAAGGACCGCAATCTGGCGATCTACACCGTGGTAATGGCCGCGGTCTGGCAGTCGTCGGGCTTCGTCATGGCGATGTTCCTGGCGGGCCTGCGCGGCGTGGACAACGAGATCATCAAGGCGGCCCAGATCGACGGCGCCTCGACCGTGACCATCTATCGCCGCATCATCATCCCTCTGATGCGGCCTGTTTTCCTGTCGGCTTTCGTGGTGCTCGCCCACCTTGCCATCAAGTCCTACGACCTCGTCGTGGCTTTGACCGGCGGCGGGCCGGGGCAGGCGACCGAACTGCCGGCCACCTTCATGTATTCCTACACTTTCACCCGCAACCAGATGGGCATCGGCGCCTCGTCGGCGGTGATCATGCTGATCATGATCTTCTCCATCATCATCCCGTATCTCTATTCGGAACTGCGGGGAGGGCCGCGCCAATGAGCCTGCCCTCATCCGACAACGCCACGCGGGTGAACCGGCTGACGCGCGGGCTGATCTACATCTTGCTCATGCTGTTCGCGATCTATTACCTGCTGCCGCTCTATGTGATGATCGTGAATTCGCTGAAGCCGCTCTCCGAAATCCGCGAAGGCAACATGCTGGCCTTGCCGAGAGAAGTGACGCTCGATCCGTGGTTCACTGCCTGGTCGACGGCACAGATCGGCGTGCAGGCGACCGGCCTCAAACCCTATTTCATCAACTCGATCCTGATGGCGGTGCCGGCGGTCGCGATCTCGACATTGCTCGGCGCGCTGAACGGTTTTGTCCTGACCAAATGGCGTTTCAGGGGCGACAATCTGGTGTTTGGGCTGATGCTTCTGGCCTGCTTCATCCCGTTCCAGATCGCGCTCATTCCCGCCGCGCGCATCCTGGGCATGCTGGGCCTTGCCGGGACGACGCGCGGGCTGGTGTTGATCCATGTGGCCTATGGGCTCGGCTTCACGACCCTGTTCTTCCGCAATTATTATGCCGCGTTTCCGACCGAACTGGTGAAGGCCGCGCAGATCGACGGCGCCAGCTTCTTCCAGATTTTCCGGCGCATCCTGCTGCCGTCCTCCGCGCCGATCATCGTGGTGACGGTGATCTGGCAGTTCACCAACATCTGGAACGACT
>JAEWHN010000364.1 GCA_023387775.1 Pseudomonadota bacterium
CATCTATGCGCTGACGGTGAACGCGCTGATGGGCATCCAGCAGGGCGCCCACAACATCATGATCCCGAACCCGCGCGACATTCCGGGCTTCGTCAAGGAACTGAAGAAGTATCCGTTCAACGTCTTCCCCGGCCTCAACACGCTGTTCAACGCGCTGCTGAACAACGAGGAATTCCGCAAGCTCGACTTCAAGCCGCTGTTTCTCACCTTCGGGGGCGGAATGGCGGTGCAGCGTGCCGTGGCCGAACGCTGGAAGAAACTGACCGGCGTCACCGTTTCCGAGGGCTACGGCCTGTCGGAGACCTCGCCGGTGGCGACTGCCAATCGCTTCGACGCCGAGGAATTTTCAGGAACCATCGGCCTGCCGATGCCGTCGACCGAGGTCGCGATCCGCGACGAGGAAGGCCACGAGCTGGCGTTGGGCGAAGTCGGCGAAATATGCATTCGCGGCCCCCAGGTCATGGCCGGCTACTGGAACCGGCCCGACGAAACCGCCAAGGCAATGACCGCGGATGGCTTCTTCCGCACCGGCGACATGGGCTTCATGGATAGCCATGGCTATACCAAGATCGTCGACCGCAAGAAGGACATGATCATCGTTTCCGGCTTCAACGTCTATCCCAACGAGCTGGAAGAGGTCGCGGTGCAGCACCCAGGCGTGCTGGAGGCCGCGGCCGTGGGCGTGCCGGACGAGCATTCGGGCGAGGTGCCGAAGCTGTTCGTGGTCAAGAAGGACCCCAACCTGACCGCCGAGGACCTGCTGGAATATTGCCGGCAGAACCTGACCGGCTACAAGCGCCCGAAGCTGATCGAGTTCCGCACCGAACTGCCCAAGACCAATGTGGGCAAGATCCTGCGGCGGGAGCTGCGGGGCTAAAGATAGTCATCGCAGGCTTCGCGGCATGCCGCGAGCCTGCGATGCGTTGGGGAGCGGGGCGGACCTGTGCCAGCCGCGCCCCACGAA
Source organism: Pseudomonadota bacterium (assembly GCA_023387775.1). Lineage (GTDB taxonomy): Bacteria > Pseudomonadota > Alphaproteobacteria > Rhizobiales > Rhizobiaceae > Pseudaminobacter. Next base: position 965 of record JAEWHN010000364.1, read on the forward strand.
CGAGTCAGATCCTTCCAAGAAACCCCGGCAGGTCGGCCACCGAATTGAGGATCACGTCGGCCATGGGCGCCAGCGTTTCGCGTGTTCCGGTGCCGCTCAATACGGCCACGGCCAGCCCGGCGCCGCCGGCCCGCGCCATCTCCAGGTCGTGCCGGTTGTCGCCCACCATGGCGATCTCCGAGGGCTTGAGGCCGGTGAGGTCGGCAAAGGCGTGGATTGCATCCGGCGCCGGCTTGGGGTTCGCCACAGCGTCGTAGCCGTAGGCCGCGTCGAACATCTGGGCGATGCCGAGCGCCAGCAGCGTCTGCTCGGCGCCGCTGGTGGAATCGTTGGTGGCCACGCCGAGCCGGAAGCCAGAGCCGTGCAGAACGGCGATGGCATCCTTGCTGCCCGGCAACGGCACCGACGCCGCCGCGCCCGCCTCGGCGGTCATCGTGTTGAACCCGGCGGTGATCGTCTGGCGCTCCAGTTCGCTGGCGTCGGGATACCACAGCGCCACGATCTCGGCATTGGTGCCGGCGGCAAACACGGAGTCGGCCTTGAAGCGTTGACCGTCGAAGTCGTAGCCGGCCAGCGTCAGCAGCGCGTCCGCCCTTGTGCGGTCGCCTTCGGCCGCCTGCAGCGCCATCAGGTCGCCGATGGCGAACCATGTCTTCTGGAAATCGACCAGTGTCCCGTCCTTGTCGAACAGGATGCCCTTGATGCCCTGCAATGCCGTCTACTCCGTTGCCCTGAGACGATGGATATGGCGCACCAATCCGGCGGTGGAAGCGTCGCTTTGCGCGGCATCTTCCGTTCCCTCCACGACAGGCAGCAGCCCGGTTGCCAGTTCCTTGCCCAGCTCCACGCCCCATTGGTCGAAGGAATTGATGCCGAAAAGCGTTCCTTCCACGAACACGCGATGCTCGTAAAGCGCAATCAGCCGTCCCAGCGTGTAGGGGTCGAGCTTGCGATAGAGCAGGGTGACCGACGGCCGGTTGCCGGAGAACACGCGGTGCGGCGCGATGCGATCGACCTCTTCCAGCGGCATGCCGCGGGTCAGCATCTGCCGGCGCGCCTCTTCCAGCGTGCGGCCTTTCATCAGCGCTTCCGATTGCGCCAGGCAGTTGGCGAGCAGGAGGTCGTGCTGGTGGCGTAACTCCGGCTCATGACCCTCCGCTGCCGCGAGGAACTCGACGGGGATGATGTCGGTGCCCTGGTGCAGAAGCTGGAAGAAGGCGTGCTGGCCGTTGGTGCCGGGCTCGCCCCACACCAGCGGTCCGGTCGCAGTCACCGCCTTCTGCCCGCCGAGCAGCACGTGCTTGCCGTTGGATTCCATGTCCAGCTGCTGCAGATAGGCCGGCAGACGCGCCAGCCGCTGGTCGTAGGGTATGACGGCGCGCGCCGGATAGCCGCAGACCACGCGGTGGAAATAGCCGATGAGCCCCATCACCACCGGAATGTTCTTCAGAAGCGGCGCCGTTTCGAAATGCCGGTCCATCTCGCGCGCGCCATCGAGAAATTCGCCGAACCGCTCCGGGCCGATGGCGATCATGATCGGCAGGCCGATGGCCGACCACAGCGAATAGCGGCCGCCCACCCAGTCCCAGAAGCCGAAGACACGGTCGGGCGCAATGCCGAAGGCGGCGACCTTGTCGAGCGCGGTGGAGACAGCCGCGAAATGCTGGCCCACCGCCTCCCTGCCCAGCGCCTTCTCCACCCAGTCGCGAGCGGTCTCGGCATTGGTCATGGTCTCGACCGTGGTGAAGGTCTTTGATGCGACGATGAACAGCGTCGTCTGCGGGTCGAGGCCCTTCAGCGTGTCGTGAATATGGGCGCCGTCGACGTTTGACACGAAATGCACGCGCGGCCCGTCATGGTAGGGGGCGAGCGCCAGGGTGGCCATCGCCGGGCCCAGATCGGAGCCGCCGATGCCGATATTGACGATGTCGGCGATGCGCTGTCCGGTCGCGCCGGTGGCGGCGCCCGAACGCACCGCATGGGCGAAGGCGCCCATGGCAGCCAGCACGGCGCGGACGTCGGGCATCACGTCCTTGCCGTCCGCCATCACCTTCGCGTCAGGTCCGGCCCGAAGTGCGGTGTGCAGCACGGCGCGGCCTTCGGTGCTGTTGATCTTCTCGCCCGAAAACATCGCCTCGCGCCGCTCCGGCAGGTTGGCCGCCAGCGCGAGGCGTTCCAGATGCGCCATGGTTTCGGAAGTGACCGCGCATTTCGACCAGTCGAACAGCAGGTCCCCATCCGTCAGCGAGAACCTTGCGAAGCGCTGGGGATCGGATTTGAACGCCTCGCGCATGTTCATCGGCGTTTCTTCCTGTTCCTCGCGGAGCGCGGTCAGGGCGGCATGAAGGGGGGCGTCTGTCACAGCCAGTCTCCAGTGGTCCATCTGCTTCGTGCGAGCTTACCAGAGCGCGCCGGCGATGCGGAGCCAGGGGAAATAGTTTTGCGGGGAAAATCTCCCGCACCGCCCTTTCGGCGGTGTGTCATGC
>JAEWHN010000375.1 GCA_023387775.1 Pseudomonadota bacterium
GATCTATGACGAGATCGCCCCGACACCGGGTACGGCGCTTGCAATGATCCGACGCCGGGCTTTGGGGGTGATCGGCGCGATTGTTCCGTGGAACTTCCCACTCAACATGGCGATCATCAAGATCATGCCGGCCCTGGCGGCGGGCAATTCGGTGATCCTGAAGCCCTCCGAACTCACGTCGCTGAGCGCGCTGCACATCGCGGCTTTGGCACATGAGGCGGGGCTGCCGGGCGGGGTCTTTTCGGTCCTGACCGGGATCGGCCCGGAAACCGGGCGGGCGTTGGCACTGCACATGGATGTGGCGGGGCTGTCGTTCACCGGTTCGACCGCAGTGGGCAAGCTCTTGCTGGGCTATGCGGCAGAATCGAACCTCAAGCGCGTCAATCTGGAATGCGGCGGCAAATCCGCCAATATCGTCTTCGCCGACGTTGCTGATCCGGCCAAGGCCGCATTGGCGGCGGCCAATGGCATTTTCCAGAACATGGGCCAGATCTGCAATGCCGGCTCTCGCCTTCTGGTCGATGCACGCATCCATGACGAATTCCTCGAACTCGTCACACGAGAGGCCGATGGGCGCAACCCGGGCGATCCGCTTGACCCCCAAACCCGCTACGGCACCATGATTTCCGCGTCCCATGCCGAGCGCGTCCGGGGCTATATCCGGTCGGGCCGGGCCGAGGGAGCAAATCTGGTTGCGGGCGGCGAGGGAGAGACCGGCACGGCTGTGGTTCCCCCGACGATCCTGTCCGGCGTTTCCAACGACATGAAGGTCGCGCGCGAGGAGATTTTCGGTCCCGTCCTGTCGGTCATCCGTTTCGAGACCGAGGACGAAGCGATCCGCATTGCCAATGACAGCCCCTATGGCCTGGCCTCGGCGCTCTGGACGGCGAATGTTCCACGCGCCCTGCGACTGGAACCGCGGCTTCAGACAGGTGTCGTCTGGATCAATGCGCTTCGCACTGGTGACATCACTCTGCCCTTCGGCGGCATGAAGCAATCCGGCCTTGGGCGGGACAAGTCCATCCATTGCTTCGACGAGGTCACGGCGATGAAGTCGGTCTGGCTCGATCTCGGGGAATGACGATGACGTCGCCGCGCATCCTTCTCGCGTCGCTGCTGCACGAGACCAATAGTTTCAACAAGGTCCTGACCCCGGTTGACAGTTTCCAGGGACGTTACCTTTTGCTCGATGATGGCGCAGCGCAATCGAGGCTGGCCGGCTCGGGCACGGAGATCGGCGGATTTCTGGCAGCGGCCAAGGCTCGGGGCTGGGACAGCGAAATCGCTTTCGCCGCTTCGGCGGGGCCCTCTGGCCCGATGGTCGAATCCGTGTTTCAGGACTTGAAGTCGCGGCTTCTCGATGCCGCCCGCAAGCGTCCGGACGGTGTGCTCTTGGCGCTGCACGGCGCGATGACGACCGAAGCCAGCCCAGATCCCGAAGGCGATATCGCATCAGAACTGCGCGCCATCATCGGCCCCGATGTGCCGCTGCTTGTAACGCTGGACATGCACGCCAATCTCAGCCCCCGGCTTGTTGATGCGGCTGATGGTATCTGCATATACGAGACCTATCCCCATATCGACCAAGCCGAGACCGGCCAGCGTGCCGCTGCCGCGCTGGAGCGCCTGCTTGCCCTGCCGAAATGCGGCAAGCGCCTGACCCGCGCGCTGATGCTGCGCCTGCCGATGCTGGATGCGGCCGATCACGGCCGAACCACGCCGTCCGGTCCGATGAACCCTATCCTTGCGCGGCTCGACGCCTTGCGCCGCGACTTCGAAATGGTAACCGGCGGCATCGCCATCGGATTCCCCTGGGCGGACACCCCTCACGCCGGCCCAGCCGTCGTCCTGCATGCCGAGCGCACAAGCACCGCTGATTTGGTGCAACCTGCGCAGGAGCTGGCGCACCTGCTGTGGCAAAGCCGCACGGAAACCCAGCTGGATTTTGCCGGTCCCGCCCAAAGTATGGCTGAGGCCCGAGTGACGGCGGATAAGCCGCTGGTGCTGGCCGATTTCGCCGATAACCCGGCCGGTGGCGCCTACGGAGATTCCACGAATCTGCTGCGCGCCATGGTCGAGGCCGATCTGACCGATGCCGCCTTTGCCAGCGTCTGCGACCCCGACGCCGTCGCCCGCGGGACGACCGCCGGCGCTGGCGCGGTACTGGAGCTCGACCTCGGTGGCAAGCATGCGCCCGAGATCTGCCCCCCGTTGCGGTTGCAGGTCGAGGTCATGCGGCTGCATGAAGGCAAGATCCCGTTCGACGGCCCCTATCTGCGCGGGGTAACCGTTGATATGGGGCCGATGGCTGTGCTGCGTCATCGCGGTATCGATATCGTCGTTGCAAGCCGCGCCCTTGCCATCACCGATCTGCAACAGTTCCGCGCCGTCGGGATCGAGCCGGCGGCAAAACGGGTGCTTGCCCTGAAGAGCCGCAACCATCACCGCGCCGCCTTCGGTCCGCTCGCCCGCAAGGTGCTGCTGGTCGATGCCGGCGGTATTGCAAGCATGCAGCTTGCAAAGGTTCCTTACAGGAACCTGCCACGTCCGATCTGGCCACTCGATCCCGAAGCTGCCCCCTCATTCATCCGCATTCAGGAGTTTCGACACCATGACTGACCCCGCATACCTGCCCAATGCCTCTGCGGAAACGCTGCGCATCAAGGCACTTGATCTCGCCCATCACATGCACCCCTTTGCCGACCATCAAGAGCTGGTGGCAGAGGGCGGCACCCGCGTCATCACCCGCGCCGAGGGCTGCTATCTCTATGACAGCGAAGGCGAAAAACTGCTCGACGGCATGGGGGGGCTGTGGTGCGTGAACATCGGCTATGGCCGCAAGGAACTCGCAGACGTCGCCGCGAGACAAATGGCCGAGCTGCCCTACTACAATACCTTCTTCAAAACCACGATGCCGTCGACCGTCGAACTGGCGGCAGAGATTGCTTCGGTCGCCCCGAACGGGCTGGACCGGGTATTCTTCGCCAATTCCGGCTCCGAGGCCAATGACACCAACATCCGCTTGGCAAGGCTTTACTGGATCCGCGCCGGCAAACCGTCCAAGAAAGCGATCATCTCGCGGACATACGCCTATCATGGCACTTCGATCGGCTCGGGCTCCCTGACGGGTCTCCCTTCGATGCATGACATTCCCGGCCAGCCGATGGCCGATGTCCATCATGCGCCAGCACCATTCTGGTGGAGCGAAGGCCGCGGCCAGACCCCCGAAGAGCACTGCGCCGCAGCGCTCGCCGGCCTCAAGGCCACGATTGAAAGGGTCGGAGCCGAGAACATCGCCGCCTTCATCGGCGAACCCGTGCAGGGGGCGGGCGGTGTAATCACTCCGCCGGAAGGCTACTGGGCCGCCGTGCAGGAAATCTGCCGCAGCAATGACATCCTTCTGATTGCCGACGAGGTTATCTGCGGCTTCGGCCGCACCGGCCAGTGGTTTGGCTCGCAGACTTTCGACATCAAGCCCGACATCATCACCATCGCCAAGGGTATGTCCTCAGGCTACATGCCGATCTCGGCGTCGGTCTTCGGCGATCGTGTTGCCTCGGTGCTGATGGACCAGCCCGGCCGCATGAACCACGGCTACACCTATTCGGGCCATCCGGTTGCCGCTGCGGTCGCGCTTGAGAACATCCGTATCCTCAAGCGCGAGCGTATCGTCGAGCGTGTGGGCGAGGACACCGGCCCCTATTTCCAGGCTAAGCTGCGCGAGCTTCTCGAGCATCCGCTGGTCGGCGAAGTGCGGGGCGTCGGACTGATGGCGGCGGTGGAGCTGACCCGCGACAAGGAGGGCCGTACGCCGATCAGCCCGGTCTCGAGCCTTGCCACGCCGGTGCGAAACCTGTGCTTCCAGACTGGACTGACGACCCGCGCAGTGCGCGATTGCCTCGTGTTCTCACCGCCGCTGGTCATCTCCCATCAAGAGATCGACTGGTTGGCAGACCGTCTGCGCAAGAACCTCGACACATTTGTCTGATAGCCGTGGTTTCAGGCTGAATAAGCCGGCATCCGCATTGACCCCGAGTCCAGGATGCGCGGCATGTGCGGTAGATCGGTTGCCGGCCTGTTGACCATGCCGGCACACCCCGCCCTACTGACCGATTACCCGCCGTGCCCAGGCCTCGACCGCAGGTGCCACGGTGGCGAGATGGTCCGCGGCGGAGAAGCCGGAGAGCTTCTTGCGCGGCTTGAGATCGTGGTCGCCGTCCTCGAGCCAGAGGATCTCGATCTGGCCGGAGAGATCGTAGGACATGACTTCCTCTCGGGTTCCGAATGGGTCGCGCGTGCCCTGGCAGATCAGTGCCGGTGCCTTCAGCTCGGCCAAGTGCGCGGTTCGCAACTGTTCAGGCTTCGCAGGCGGATGGAATGGATAACCGAGACAGAGAAGCCCGACGATGCTGCCGCTGGCGTGCAGATCATCGGCGACCATGGACGCGACCCGGCCGCCCATCGACTTGCCGCCAATGATCAGCGGCCCGGATGCGCCAAGCGCCTTCACCGCCTCGCGATACTCGCCCTGGAGAAGTTCCGCCCTGGGAGGCGGTTTGCGGGCCCCTTGCCGCCGGGCGGCCATGTATGAAAACTCGAACCGCGCAACGCGAAAACCTGCATTCGCCAGCGCCCGGGCGGCTGCGTCCATGGCAGGAGAGTCCATCGGCGCGCCGGCACCGTGCGCGAGCAATATGGTAGCAAAGGCGTCATCCGCGCCATCGACGAGAAAATTCATGCGGCTCTCCCTGCCTGCTTAGATCGACCAAATGTGCGTAGCCTGCCGGCGCCGCGGTGTCGCGGCTCCGAAAACCCGGATAGAATGCACGATGCCGCGACCATCGCATTCCGGCCCGGCATATGGTTCATGCATGCCTATAGTTGGAGACCATTCATGTCAGCCCTCTGGTTCACCCTCCCCGTCGCGGTGCTTGTTGCCACGACTGCGCCTGTCGCTGCCCTGGAATTGGACTTGCCTGGCGAGGCGCAACGCATAGACGCCAGCTATCTGTGCGACGGCGCCAAAGAGCTCGACATCGAGTTCATCAATGTGGGCACCAACAGCCTCGCCATCATGGACTGGAACGGCCAGAAGGTGGTGATGGCCAATGTCCTTTCAGGCTCCGGAGCGCGGTATGCGGGCGGCCAGTACGAGTTCTGGGACAAAGGCGGCAACGCCACGCTGACCGACCTGAGGAGCGACAACACGAACGCGATAGCGTGCAAGCAGAAGTGACCTGTCCCGCCCCGCGCCCGGTGAGTGGCCGAAGTTGAACCATAGGCCCGGCTGCTTCCGATCGAGGCTATGAGCTTTCGGGAATTGCTGGCAGAATGGCGCGAGCGCATTCAATGTGCGCCGTTGACTTGAACCGCCTCCGACCGCGTGGGAGATCGCGCCGGAACTGGCTACGGGAGGACGAGCAATGGCGGTTGCCAAGAACACCATCTGCCTCTGGTACGACAAGGACGCCGAGGCTGCAGCCCGCTTCTATGCCGAGACATTTCCCGACAGCTCGGTGAGCGCCGTCCACCGCGCTCCCAGCGACTATCCCTCCGGCAAGGCGGGCGACGTGCTGACGGTCGAATTCACAGTTGCCGGCATCCCCTGTCTGGGTCTCAATGGCGGGCCCGCGTTCAAGCACAACGAGGCGTTCTCATTCCAGATCGCCACAGACGATCAGCAAGAGACCGACCGCTACTGGAACGCCATTGTCGACAATGGCGGCCAGGAAAGCGCCTGCGGCTGGTGCAAGGACAAATGGGGTATCTCCTGGCAAATCACCCCGCGCGTGCTGACCGAAGCGCTGGCCGCTGGTGGCGACGAAGCAAAACGCGCGTTTGTTGCGATGATGGACATGAAGAAGATTGACGTCGCCGCGATTGAGGCAGCCCGGCGCGGCTGACCGTGATGCGGCCGGACCGATGGCGGGAGCGGGAGCCATCCCCTTCATCATCTCGTCAGGCGGCCTTCACTACCATCGCAATTCCCTGCCCGCCGCCGATACACATCGTGACCAGGCCGTAGCCGCCGCCGAGGCGTTCCAGTTCATAAAACGCCTTGACCGCAAGGATCGCACCCGTAGCCCCGACCGGGTGGCCGAGCGCGATGGCGCCGCCGTTCGGGTTGGTGATCTCGGCCGGGAAGCCGAGTTCCCTGGAAACCGCGCAGGCCTGGGCGGCGAAGGCCTCGTTGGATTCGATGACCTTCAGGTCGCCGACGCCGATGCCGGCGCGCGCGAGCGCCTTGCGGGTCGCCTCGACGGGGCCGAGACCCATGACGGCCGGGTCGATGCCGGAATGCGCATAGGCAACCAGGCGGCCGAGAACCTGGCGCCCTTCTGCGCGGGCGGCCGCCTCCTCCATCAGCACCAGCGCGGCAGCGCCGTCGTTGAGGCCGGACGCATTGCCGGCCGTCACGCTGCCTTCCCTGGCAAAGGCCGGGCGCAGGCCCGCCAGGTTTTCCAGCGAGGCATCGGGGCGGAAATGCTCATCCTGATCGAAAACGACCGTTCCCTTCCGGCCCTTGATTTCCACGGGTACGATCTGCGACCGGAACCGGCCTTCGGAAATCGCCGCAGCGGCGCGCCGGTGGCTCTCCATGGCGAAACTGTCCTGCTCTTCGCGGGAGATGCCGCATCTGTTGGCGATATTTTCGGCAGTGATGCCCATATGCCCGTTGCCGAAAGGGTCGGTCAGAACGCCCACCACCATGTCGATCGCCGAAGCGTCGCCCAGGCGCTGGCCGTCGCGCAGGGCGGGCATCAGATAGCCGCCCCGGCTCATGCTTTCGGCGCCGCCGGCAATCGCGCAGTCGGTGTCGCCCAGCATGATCGCCTGCGCTGCCGACACGATCGCCTGCAGGCCGGAGCCGCAGAGCCGGTTCAGAGTCAGGCAGGGCACCTCATGGCCGAGGCCGCCCTCGATGGCTGCCACACGCGCCAGATAGGCGTTGCGCGGCTCGCCATGAATGACATTGCCGAACACCACATGGCCGACGCGCGCGGGCTCGATGCCGGCGCGCGCCACCGCCGCTTCCAGCACCGTGGTTGCCAGCCGAGTGGCCGGAACATCCTTGAGCGAGCGGCCGAAAGAGCCGATTGCCGTGCGTGCGGCGGAAACGAAGACGACCTGATTTGCCATTGCTGACCTCCCAATGCGGCTGCAAAGGCAAGCCGCGCAATGCTTTATTTGCTTGGCCGAACCCTACTGGTTGCGGCGACGACCTTCCAGAAGATCGATCACGGCGCGGGCCGTATCGAGCACATTGGTGCCCGGGCCGAAGACGGCCGCGACGCCATGGTCGAGCAGATACTGATAGTCCTGCCGCGGGATCACACCGCCGACCACGACGACGATGTTTTCTGCCCCTTTGGCCTTCAGCGCCTCGACAAGCTGCGGAGCCAATGTCTTGTGGCCGGCCGCCAGTGACGACATGCCCACCACATGGACCTTGGCGGCGATTGCCGTCTCGGCAGCCTCTTCGGGGGTCTGGAAGAGCGGCCCGGCAATGACCTCGAAACCGATGTCGCCAAAAGCCGACGCGATCACCTTGGCGCCGCGGTCGTGCCCGCCCTGGCCGAGCTTGGCCACCATGATGCGCGGTCTTTCGCCCAGGGAGCCCGCAAATTCATCGAGCCGGTCAACCAGGGTCCTGAATTCCGGCTCGCCGTCATAGGCTTTGCCGTAGACGTCGCCGACCACCTCGGGCACGGCCGCGTGGTCGCCGAAGGCGTGGCGCATGGCATCGGAGATTTCACCGACCGTGGCGCGCGCTCGCGCCGCCTCTACGGCCGCGGACAGCAGATTCCCTTCCCCGGTTCGTGCCACTCTTTCGAGCGCCGCCAGAGTTTCCTCCACGCGCTTCCGGTCGCGCTGGCGGCGCGTGCGCTCGATGCGGGCGATCTGCGCAGCCCGCACGGCGGAGTTGTCGATCTCCAGAATATCGATCTCGTCTTCCTGCTCGAGCCGGTATTTGTTGACGCCGACGATCACTTCCTCGCCCTTGTCGATTGCCGCCTGCCGGCGCGTCGCGGCCTCCTCGATCAGCCGCTTCGGCAGGCCGGAAGCGACGGCCTTCGTCATGCCGCCCAGTGCCTCGACCTCCTCGATCAGCGCCCAGGCCTTTTCAGCAAGCTCATTTGTCAGGCTCTCGACATAGTAGGAGCCAGCCAAGGGATCCACGACCTTGGTGACGCCGGTTTCGTGCTGGAGGATGAGCTGGGTGTTGCGGGCAATGCGGGCCGAGAATTCGGTCGGCAGGGCGATCGCCTCGTCAAAGGAATTGGTGTGCAGCGACTGCGTGCCGCCAAGCGCGGCGGCCAGCGCTTCGTAGGCCGTGCGCACGATGTTGTTATAGGGGTCCTGCTCCTGCAGCGACACGCCCGAGGTCTGGCAATGGGTGCGCAGCATCAAGGAAGAAGCCTTCTTCGGCTCAAACTCCTCCATGATGCGGCTCCAGAGCAGCCGCGCGGCGCGCAGCTTGGCGGCCTCCATGAAGAAATTCATGCCGATGGCGAAGAAGAACGACAGCCGCCCGGCGAAGTCGTCGACATTCAGCCCCTTCGCGATGGCCGCGCGCACATACTCGCGCCCGTCGGCCAGCGTGAAGGCAAGCTCCTGCACCAGCGTCGCCCCGGCCTCCTGCATGTGGTAGCCGGAAATGGAGATGGAGTTGAACTTCGGCATCTCCTTGGCCGTGTACTCGATGATGTCGGCGACGATCCGCATCGAGGGCTCGGGCGGGTAGATGTAGGTGTTGCGGACCATGAACTCCTTGAGGATGTCGTTCTGGATGGTCCCCGACAGTTTTTCGCGCGCGACGCCCTGTTCCTCGCTGGCCACGATGAAATTGGCAAGGATCGGGATCACCGCGCCGTTCATGGTCATCGACACGGAAATCTGGTCGAGCGGAATGCCATCGAACAGGATCTTCATGTCCTCGACGGAATCGATCGCAACGCCGGCCTTGCCGACATCGCCGACCACGCGCGGATGGTCGCTGTCGTAGCCGCGGTGCGTGGCAAGATCGAACGCAACCGACACGCCCTGCTGGCCGGCGGCCAACGCCTTGCGGTAGAAGGCGTTCGATTCCTCGGCCGTGGAGAAGCCGGCATATTGCCGGATCGTCCAGGGCCGGCCGGCATACATGGTGGCGCGCGGCCCGCGAACGAAAGGTTTTATCCCCGGCAAGGTGTAGAGATGCGGGATGCCCTCAAGATCGTCGGCCGTATAGAGGGGCTTGATTTCAATGCCTTCAGGCGTGTGCCAGACCAGCGTGTCGGGCGATGCCTTGATCTCGCGCTCGGCCAGCCTGCGCCAGTCTTCAATGTTCACACGGTCGGTCATTGTCCTGCCCTCACACGAATTCCAGTATCAATTCGTCCACCGCCAGGCTGGCGCCCGCCTTTGCGGCAATGCGCTTGATGGTGCCCTTGCGCTCGGCGCGCAGCACGTTCTCCATCTTCATCGCCTCGACGGTGGCCAGCGCCTGGCCGGCCTCGACATGGTCGCCTTCGCCGACCGGGATGGAGGTGACCACGCCCGGCATCGGGCAAAGCAGCATCTTCGAGGTATCCGGCGGCAGTTTTGCCGGCATCAGCCGCGCCAGTTCGGCCACGCGCGGGCTGCGCACATGGGCAACCACATCCATGCCGCGCCAGCGCAGGCGCCAGCCGGTGCTGGAGCGCGCAACCTTCACGCCCATCGGCGCGCCACCGACGGCGAAGTGCGCATGCTGGCGGCCGGGCAGCCAGTCGCTCGCGACGGCAAGGGGTGCGACGCCGTCGAACTCGACGACGATGCGGTCGCCAGTCTCGTTGACGTGGAACGGAAAGGCGAAGCCAGCGAGAGTAACGACGCGATCGGACGCCACCGGACGGCCATGGTTCGCCAGGGTGCCGGAGATCTGCGCATTTCGGCGCTGCACCTGAAGATCGATGAATGCCGCCACGGCGGCTAACTTCCTGGCATCGTCCTCGGACGGTGCGACGCCGGCAAAGCCGTCGGGATATTCCTCCGCGATGAAAGCAGTCGTCAGCGCGCCGGCGCGCAAGCGCGGATGATCCATCACCGCCGACAGGAAGGGCAGGTTGTGACCGATGCCCTCGACCTCGAAATCGTCGAGTGCCCGGCCCATCGCCTCGACGGCCGCGGCGCGGGCGGGCGCCCCCTCTCCCGGAGCAAAGGTGCAGAGCTTGGCGATCATCGGATCGTAATACATCGAGATCTCGCCGCCCTCGAAGACGCCGGTATCGTTGCGCACCACGGTGCCATCGTCACGCCTGCCTTCAGCCGGGGGGCAATAGCGCGTCAATCGGCCGGTTGACGGCAGGAAGTTGCGATACGGGTCCTCGGCGTAGAGCCGGCTTTCGATCGCCCAGCCGTTCAGCTTCACATCATCCTGCTTGATGCGCAGCTTCTCGCCGGCGGCGACGCGGATCATCTCTTCGACCAGGTCGATGCCGGTGATCAGCTCCGTCACCGGGTGCTCGACCTGCAGGCGGGTGTTCATCTCGAGGAAATAGAAGTTGCGGCTGCCGTCGACGATGAATTCGACCGTCCCCGCCGAGTGGTAGCCCACGGCCCTTGCCAGCGCGACCGCCTGTTCGCCCATGGCGTGGCGTGTCGCCTCGTCGAGAAAGGGGGAGGGGGCCTCCTCGATCACCTTCTGGTTCCGCCGCTGGATCGAGCACTCGCGCTCGCCCAGATAGAGCGTGGTGCCGTGCTTGTCGCCGAGCACCTGGATCTCGATGTGGCGCGGCTGGGTGACGAACTTTTCGATGAAGATGCGGTCGTCGCCGAACGAGCTCTTCGCCTCGTTCTTCGACGACTGGAAGCCCTCGCGCGCCTCCCGGTCGTTCCAGGCGATCCGCATGCCCTTGCCGCCGCCGCCGGCCGACGCCTTGATCATCACCGGATAACCAATCGAGGACGCTATCTTCACCGCCTCCTCGGCGTCCTCGATCAGGCCCATGTGGCCGGGCACCGTGTTGACGCCGGCTTCGGCGGCGATCTTCTTGGAGGTGATCTTGTCACCCATCGCCCGGATTGCGTCGACCGGCGGGCCGATGAAGGTGACGCCCTCCTTTTCCAGCGCTTCGGCAAAGGCGGCGTTCTCCGACAGGAAGCCGTAGCCGGGATGCACGGCATCGGCCCCCGTCTGGCGGATCGCCTCCAGGATCTTGTCGATCACGATGTAGGACTGGGCCGATGGCGCCGGGCCGATATGCACCGCCTCGTCGGCCATCTGCACATGCAGCGCGTCACGGTCGGCGTCCGAATAGACGGCGACGGTCGGGATGCCGAGCTTCCTTGCCGTCTTGATGACGCGGCAGGCGATTTCGCCTCGGTTGGCAATGAGGATTTTCTTGATCGCCAAGGCTAGACCTCCATCACGTCTTCGAACGATTCCGGGAAGGAGGCCCGCGCCACCTTCTCGTCGATCACCAGCATTGCCTCGTAGGAGGTCGGGTCGAAATCCTTTTCCGCCGCCACAACCTCACGCCCGAAGAGCAGGTTGAGCCGGGCCGCATCGAGATTGCCGCGCTCGAAGGGTTCGGGCCCGAAATGGTGCCAGAGCGCGTGCAGGAAGGCTGCATCGATCCTGTGCTCGGCTGAGCCCGGCCTCGCGCGACGGGGCAGCGCCTTGATCGGCGTCACGCCTTTCGGGTTGGCACGGCGAATGGTGAACTGCACGCCCGTCCCCGGCATGCCGGATGGGAAACCACGATGCTTTGTCATGTCGGGAAGATTGGCCATTGGTTCTGATCTCCCCTTACAGCGGTATGGTGTCGTGCTTGCGCCAGCGGGTATCGACCTGCTTGTTGCGCAGCGCCGCGAAGGCCCGGGTGATGCGCTTGCGCGACGAATGCGGCATGATCACCTCGTCGATGAAGCCGCGCTCGGAAGCGACAAAAGGATTGGCGAAGCGTTCCTCGTATTCGGCGGTGCGGGCGGCGATCTTCTCCGGATCGCCGAGCTCCGATCGGTAGAGGATCTCGGTGGCGCCCTTGGCGCCCATCACGGCGATCTCGGCGGTCGGCCAGGCATAGTTGACGTCGGCGCCGATATGCTTCGACGCCATGACGTCATAGGCGCCGCCATAGGCCTTGCGGGTGATCAAGGTCACCATCGGCACGGTCGCCTGGCTGTAGGCGAACAGCAGCTTGGCGCCGTGCTTGATGACGCCGCCATATTCCTGCGCGGTGCCCGGCAG
>JAEWHN010000390.1 GCA_023387775.1 Pseudomonadota bacterium
GTCGCGCCCCGACCAGCGGCCGCAACAAATGCGGCACGACGAGGCCGACGAAGCCGATGGCGCCCGCCACGGCGGTGGCCGCCCCCACGGAAGCCGCCGTGCCCAGCACGGCCAGCAACTGCACCCGGCGCAGATTGACCCCCATGCTCGCGGCGGCGTCTCTGCCGAGCGTCAGCGTGTCGAGCGAGCGCCCGACGCTTGCCAGCATCGCCCAGCCGGCCAGCATGAAGGGTCCGGCGAGCCAGACATGCGTCATCGAACGGTCGGCGAGCGAGCCCAGCATCCAGAACATGATTTCGACCGCGGCGAAGGGATTGGGCGAGAGGTTGAGCGCCAGGGAGGTCATGGAAGCGGCAAAGCTCGACACCGCCACGCCGGCCAGAATGACCGTCAACGCGCCGCCGCGCATGCCCGCCATGGCTTGCACCACCACGACCGCGACCACCGCGCCGGCCAGGGCGGCCAGCGGCAGGCTAAGCGGGAAGACGGCGGAGAAGCCGGTGTAGATCGCGATCACCGCGCCCAGCGAAGCCGAAGCGCTGACGCCGAGCAGCGCGGGCTCCGCCAGCGGATTGCGCAGATAGCCCTGCAGCACCGCACCGGAGAGCCCGAGCGTGGCGCCGATCATCAGGCCGAGGAGCGCGCGCGGCAGGCGGATTTCCTGCATGATCAGCGCCATGGGCTCGGCCTTGTCGGAAAACAGCGCCTCAATGCTTTCGACGAAGCCGATTGCCGCCGGACCGACCGTGAGCGAGAGGCCAAACAGCAGCAGCACCATTGCGCCTAGCAGGATGAGAAGCAGCCGAAAGCGCGCGGTCTCGCTCATCTGGCCTCCTCCACGGTCCGCGCCGCTTCCCTCATGATGCGCACTGCTTCCAGCGTGAAGGGCGCCCCGCAGATCGTGTATTTGGCCGGGACATTGACCGCCTTCTTTCCAGCCGTCAGCGCCTTGAAGGCGGGGTGGACATAGCCCTGCCCCGCCAGGGCCGGAGCGCCATATTGCTCCTGGCTGGTGACAACCAGATCCGGGTTCTCGAGTGCCAGCAACTCCAGCGGCAGCTTGGTGGTGCCGGCCATGCCCAGCCTGTCGGCAATGTTCCGGAGGCCCGCCGCCCTCACCGTTTCATCCACCAGCGTGCCGGCGCCGGAGGTGTAGCCATCGGTGTAATAGAGCGCGATCGAGCGGTTTGATGCAGGCTGCGCACGCAGGCGAGCCAGCTCCGCATCCATGCCGGAAACCAGCGCCGCGGCCTTTTCCTGTTGCCCTAGCATCTCGCCCATACGGGCAATTTGCGCGCGAATGTCCTCGAAGGAGTCTGCCGGTGCGAACTCCTCCACGCGCAGTCCGAGGCGGCGCAACAGATCGACAGTCGTCCGAGTGGTATAGGTGCCCGCCACAACCAGGTCTGGCGACATCAGGAAGATTTCCTCGGCCAGGCCGTGATTGACAACATAGCTCGCGGCCGCATCGGCGAGCACCGATGCGGTAGGATCCGTCGCCAGATTGGACACCGAATAGAGCTGCCCCTCGCCCGCGATCAGCATGGCGAGCTGATCGGTGCAGACATTCAGCGATACCACGCGGTGGGGCGGCTGCGCCGCGACCACCGGCGCAGACGCCGCTGATGCGATGGCGATCGCCACGGCAACGGCGACCCCACGCAGGGAGGATCCCGCCCCGGTCATCGCTCCCCGCCTTGTCCCTTCAGCCAGTCCCATCGCGTGCCTTCAAACGAGAGCCCGTTGTGCCGGGCCGACTTCAAACTCAGAAGTTTCGAGTGAAGCTCAACCCGATTGTTCGCCCCGGCGCGAGATATCCCTGAGAATATGGCGGAACACCATCCGCGGCGGTCAAATATTGCTCGTCAAAGACGTTCTCGACCGACAGCTTGAGCTGGGATTGGGAATCCAGCGAATAGAGCGCCGTGAAGTCCACCGTCACATAGTCCTCAAGCTTCCCCGTGTTTGCCGCATCGGCGTAGCGCGCCGCGCCATAGAGCAGCCTGGCCGAAAGGTTCAGCGCTTCCGTCGGGCTGTAGCCCAGCTCAGCGGTTGCCTTGAAGAGGTCGCGGTAGGGAAGATAGTTGCCGGTGTCCTGGTTCAGCGGCTGGCGGATGTCGAGTGACGTCTTGCCACTCCATTCCTCGCTGAACTGGTGAGCCAGCGCCGCCTCAAAACCGGTGATGCGGGCACGGGCAACGTTCTCGGGCGTATAGCTCGGCGCAAAGGAGGCGATCGCGTCGGTCACCCAGGTCTGGTAGAAGGCGAGGTCCAGACTGGTGCCCGCGGCCGCCTGCCAGTTCAGCCCGACCTCATAGGAGCGGGACTTCTCCGGCTTCAGGTTCGGATTGGAAAAGCCCGGATAGTACAGCTCGTTGAAGGTCGGCGCCCGGAAGCCGGTGGCAAAAGATGCGCGCACCACCAGATCGGGCAGCACGTCGTAG
The DNA here is from genome assembly GCA_023387775.1 of Pseudomonadota bacterium. Taxonomy (GTDB): domain Bacteria; phylum Pseudomonadota; class Alphaproteobacteria; order Rhizobiales; family Rhizobiaceae; genus Pseudaminobacter. The sequence goes on from JAEWHN010000390.1 coordinate 2,445, forward strand.
CTCGCGCCCACATTGTAGGTTGTCGCGCCGCCAAACTGTTCATTGTGGTCATAGCGAATGCCGCTGTCGACGCGCAGCGCCTCGTATTCCAGCGAATATTGGCTGAACACCGCGGCCAGCGTGCGCGAAGTGACGGAGTAGTCGATCGTGGAATCGACGTGCTCGCGATAGGCCTCGAAGCCCCCGGCCAGAATATGCGCCACGCTGCCGGTCTGGAAACCTTTCTCGGTCGAGGCAAATATGCCGTGGCGCTGCGTGTCGTATTTGGTGCCTCCGGCCACACCCTTGCGGAAATTGGTCGAGTAGTCGAGCCCCGAGCTTGCTTCCACGGTCGAGGACCAGTCGTCCGCGTGCAGGATCTGCGCGCCGATCTTTCCGGCGAAGGTGCTGGCATCAACCTCGTTGTCGAAGGGGTAGGCGCTGTCATACTGGCTGCGGCCAGATGCAAAAAGACCATCGGCGTAGAGCCTGCCCCAATCGAAATCCTTCGACAGCGACAGGTTCAGCGAGCCCTGCAGGAAGCCTTCGTCGCCCGGTTCGTGGTCCCAGGCGAGCGGCGTGGTGAAGTCGTAGCCACGGGTGCCGAGAATGCTGCCGCCGACCGAATAGTCCATCCCGTTGGCGGTACGCCCTTGAGCGGAGCCGGAAACGTAGCCGCCCCAGGGGTGGGTGATGCCCGTCGTTACGCTGGCGCAGGCGTCGCGGCCATCGGCGCAGGGGCCCCCCTGCCTGGTGATGATGTTGACGACGCCGCCCATGGCATCGGCACCATATTGCGCCGAATGCGCCCCCTTGGCCACTTCGATGCGCTCGATGGCGCTCAGCGGAATGTTGAAGATCGAGGCGGTTCCGGTCGTGACCGCGCTTGCGCGCACGCCGTTGATGAGAACCAGCGTCTGGCTGGCCGACATGCCGCGCATGTGGATATTGGCCGCCGCCCCCTGACCGCCATAGGAGACGATGGACACGCCGGTGTGGGCCCTCAACAGCGACGGCAGGTCCGGCGCGGCAGATTGCTCGATCTCCTTGGCATCGATCACGGTGACGGAAGACGTCGAACCCGCCAGCGAGCTTTCTCGCCTCAGCGGCGTCGTCACGACGATGCGCTCCAGAAGCGTGGTGTCATCGTCGGCCTGCTCGGCCGATGCGATCTGGGGGAACACGATTGCCGCGCAGCCGGTTGCGGCGAGCGCAAGAACACTTGCGCGCAAATTCAGTCTCTTCATTCAGCACTCCATTCGGCCTGCAAGCGGAGTTCCGCATGCAAGCTCAGAGCCGCCGATCGGAGATGTCTGGGACTGGGTCCGTCAGAATCGTCCGGGCGCGCGGCAACACTTTTTTCAAATGTCACCGCCACGGACGACCGCGCTTGAACACACCCCGTATTCAAGCATGGGTGACCGGAACAGGCAGGTCTCCTGACTTCCGGGTCAACGCTTCGCCTTCGCCTTCCCAATCGCGCGGTGCGCTCTTAGTGGCTTGGTTGAAGGAAAGCTCGCCGGTTACAGTTGCGGGGGCAGCCTCGGCTTCGACCCGAAGGTCTCACCGTGTTCCCTTTTCATCCGCCGCGAAGCGGAACCAATTCCGAATCGATTGGTAGCCACGCGCGCCCGGAAGGTCAACCAGCACGAGGTGCGCAGATCGGCCGCGGGGAAGAGTTCGTCGCTTCCTGGACTGTTGTGGCACGCGGCCGCATCACCTGAGGCGAGCGCGCCGGCTTATGCTGCCAGCGCCGCGCATTTGGCGCAGGTGCCGCGAAACTCGATCACCGCCCGCTTGGCGGCAAAGCCGGTCGAGCCGACCCAAGCGTCGAGCTGCTCGCCGATGACCTCGTCCGAAAACTCAGACACGTGGCCGCACTTATCGCAGATCGCAAAAGCGATCAGCCGGTGGCTGTGGTCGTGCGGCTCGGAACATGCGACGAAAGCATTCATGCTCTCCAGCCGGTGGACGAAGCCGGCATTCATCAGGCCATCGAGCGCGCGATAGACCTGCAGCGGCGCACGAAAACCCTGCTCGCGCAGCTGGTCGAGCAGCATGTAGGCGCTGAGCGGCCCGCTCGCAGCCTCGAGTTTCTCGAGCACGCGAAGCTGGTTCTTCGTCAGCTTTTCCCTTGCCGCCATGATGCTGCTTGCCCTTCCTGCCCCCTGCAATTCCGAAACTTGGCCCGAATTGCCGGGTTTGTCACCTTCGAGAGCTCACATAGCGATTGGCCGGGCAAATTGCCACTGCCGGGCCCGGCAGTGGCAATGGTGAGGGCCGCCACTCTGGCCATTCCGTCAGAGTTTGGTCCAGGCCGCGTTCTTCTTCGACGACTGCACGCAGGCTTCGACGAAGGCGACGCCTTCAACGCCATCCTCCACCGTGGGATAGAGCACGTCATTGCCGGGATTGCCGTTGCGGCGCGCGGCGCGGATCGCCTTGGCAGCCTCGGCATAGATCGTGGCAAAGCCTTCCAGATAGCCTTCCGGATGCCCCGCCGGAACGCGGGTGACGCGCGCCGCCGCCGGCCCGGCGCCCGCGCCGGCACGGGTGAGCAGCCGCTTGGGCTCGCCGAAGGGCGTGTGCCACAGATAGTTCGGATCGCTCTGTGTCCACTCGATGCCGCCCTTGGTGCCATAGACCCGGAGCTTCAGGCCATTTTCGTTACCGGGCGCCACCTGGCTTGCCCACAGCATGCCCTTGGCCCCGCCTTTGAAGCGCAGCATGACATGCGCATTGTCGTCGAGCTGCCGGCCGGGCACGAAGGCGTCGAGGTCGGCGGAAAGACTGTCGAGTTCCAGCCCGGTGACGAAACGGGCGAGATTGTAGGCATGGGTGCCGATGTCGCCGGTGGAGCCGCCGGCGCCCGACTGCTTCGGGTCGGTTCGCCACGCCGCCTGCTTGGACCCTTGGTCCTCGGCTTTCTCGGTCAGCCAGTCCTGCGGATATTCGGCTTGCACGACACGGATTTCGCCGAGATGGCCGTTCTGCACCATCTCGCGCGCCTGCCGGATCATGGGGTAGCCGGTATAGTTGTGGGTCAGGACAAAAACCTTGCCGGTTTTTTTCACCAGCGCGGCGAGCTTTTTGGCGTCGGCCAGGTTGGAGGTCAGCGGCTTGTCGGAGATGACGTGGATGCCGGCCTCAAGAAACGCCTTGGCGGCCGGATAATGCATGTGGTTGGGCGTCACGATCGCCACCGCCTCGATGCCGTCCGGGCGCTTAGCCTCGGCCTTGGCCATCTCCAGGAACGAGTCATAGCTGCGCTCCGGATCGAGCCCGAGCTCGGCGCCCGAGGCCCTTGCCCTCTCGGGATCGGACGACAGCGCGCCCGCCACCAGTTCAAACTCGCCGTCGAGGCGAGCGGCGATGCGGTGCACGCCGCCGATGAAAGCCCCCTGCCCGCCGCCCACCATGCCGTAGCGGATCGGGCCTTCCCTGCGCTCGCTGCGTCCCTCAATGGTCATCTTGAAACCTCCCCTCCTCGCTCGTCCGATCTTGTCCAGATTTCAGGAAATGCCCATCATCTTACGCAGCGCCGCGCGGTCCGTTTCGCCGCCGGCAAAATCATCGAATGCCTTTTCCGTCACTCGGATGATGTGGCTGTCGATGAAGGGCGCACCCTCGGCCGCACCGACTTCCGGATGTTTCAGGCAGCACTCCCATTCGAGCACGGCCCAGCTGTCATAGTCATAGGCAGCGAGCTTGGAGAAGATGCCTCCGAAATCGACCTGCCCGTCGCCGAGCGAGCGGAAGCGGCCGGCGCGCTGCACCCAGCCCTGGTAGCCCGAATAGACGCCCTGCCGCCCGTCCGGATTGAACTCGGCGTCCTTGACGTGAAACGCCTTGATGCGTTCGTGGTAGATGTCGATGAAAGCCAGATAGTCGAGCTGCTGCAGCAGGAAATGCGACGGGTCGTAATTGATGTTGCAGCGCTTGTGGCCGCCGACCGCATCGAGGAACATTTCGAAGGTCGCCCCGTCGAACACGTCCTCGCCCGGATGGATCTCGTAGCAGAGGTCGACGCCCGACTCCTCATAGGCGTCGAGAATGGGCTTCCAACGCCTGCCGAGTTCGCCGAACGCCTCCTCGATCAGCCCCGCCGGGCGCTGCGGCCAGGGGTAGAGATAAGGGAAGGCGAGCGCTCCGGAGAAGCTGACCGAAGCCTTCAGCCCAAGATGCTCGGAGGCCTTGGCGCCGAACATCATCTGTTCGACCGCCCATTTCTGGCGCGCGCTCGGATTGTTGTGGACCTCCGCCGGCGCAAAGCCATCAAACTGGCTGTCATAGGCTGGATGCACCGCAACCAGCTGGCCTTGCAAATGCGTCGACAACTCGGTGATCTCGACGCCCGCCTCGGCGCAGATCCCCTTGACCTCGTCGCAATAGGCCTTGGACGAGGCCGCCTTCCTGAGGTCAAACAGGCGCCCGTCCCAGGTCGGGATCTGCACGCCCTTGTAGCCGAGCCCCGCCGCCCATTCCGCAATGCTTTTCAATGAATTGAACGGCGCGGCGTCGCCGGCGAACTGCGCCAGAAATATGCCGGGACCTTTCAGCGTCTTTGCCATGCTCCTGCTCCCTCTCCTCAAGCGCTCACCTAATCCAGGTGGAAGGCTACAACAAACTGCCAGCCGGTTCGCCCGGATGCCTCCACCTATCAACAATCTCTCTGGTAATACCAAATAGAAGTTTCCGGTCAAGCAGCCTGTTTGCCACTCGCGCCAGCTTCACATGAGCGGGACGCCTCATGAAAGCATTGCTTTACAACGGATTACCTTCCGATTTCGCCTCCATGGCACCACTTCTTGCGGGCAGGTTCGAAATCGTCTAGAAATCGGCATATGCCTAATTGGTCGAACCAGTTGAAACTGGCGCGCCTTGCGGGAGGAGGAACCGCTTCGCCACCCGGCGAAGCCGATTGCAGGCGAATTGTTGAAGGGAAAGACCATGCATCTTTCGACGCACAACTGGATGCGCGCCGAACCGCTGGGCAAGACCTTGGCCCGGATCAAGAAGTTCGGCTACGAGAGCATCGAAATCTCCGGCGAGCCGGCGCAATACGACGTCAAGGAAACGCGCGCGCTGCTGAACGAGCACGGCATCCGCTGCTGGGGCGCCGTGACGCTGACGCTCGGCGAGCGCAACCTGGCCGCCAGGGACGAGGGCCAGCGCGCCCGCTCGGTCGACTACGTCAAGAGCGTCATCACCATGGTCAGCGAACTCGACGGAGAGATCATCACGCTGGTGCCGGCCACGGTGGGCAAGGTGACGCCTGACGGCACCGAGGAAGAAGAGTGGAACTGGGTGGTGGACGCCACCCGGGAGTGCTTCGCCCATGCTCAGAAGAAAGGCGTGCGCATCGCCATCGAGCCTCTGAACCGCTTCGAGACCTATCTGTTCAACCGCGCCTCTCAGGCGCTGGCGCTGGCCGACGCGGTGAGCCCCGAATGCGGCGTCTGCCTCGACGCCTTCCACCTCAATATCGAGGAGGAGGACATGTACGATGCGATACGGCTCGCCGGAAAGCGCCTGTTCGACTTCCACGTCGCCGACAACAACCGCTTCGCCGCCGGCCTCGGCCAGCTCGATTGGCCGCAGATCATCGGCACGCTGAAGGAGATCGGCTACGAAGGCGCCGTCACCAACGAGTTCGTCGCGCCGGTGGACCGCACGCCCGCCAACAAATATCCGACCATGGTGGAGCGCAACCCGGTCGACATTCCGCCCGAGCAGCTGAAATTCATCCAGGACCACGGCTCCAGCCTGCTGACCGAAGATTTTTATGCCGACCAGATGCGCATTACGGCGGAAACCATCCTGCCGCTGATCAAGTAAGGGCCAGCCGGCGTTCCCGGCGTTTTCAAGCCTTTCCGCCTCGACAGGGCGGGAAGGCCGAGGTGCGAGATGCGCATAAGACACGTTCAGGCATGGTGGGTTCGCGTGCCCATCCAGACGGACCGGCAACACCGCAGCGACTTCGGTCAGGTGCGGACCTTCGACGCCGCCCTGTTGCGCATCGAAACCGACGACGGGCTCGTCGGCTGGGGCGAAGGCAAGAACGCCGCCGGCAGCGCGGGGACTTATGGCGCGCTCGTCCACATGCTCAACCATGAGATCGCCCCGCAGCTCATCGGCCGGTACGCCGGCGACATCGGCGTCATCTGGGAGATGCTCTACAACGGCGTGCGCCACGAGACCGCAGCCGCCTCCGGCCACGCCATGCCGCAACTGGCGCGGCGCGGTCTAACCATCGCGGCGATCAGCGCGGTCGACATCGCGCTGTGGGACATTTTTGGCAAGTCGCTCGGCAAGCCGGTCTGGCAGATGCTGGGCGGGCGCAAGCTGGAGCGCATGCCCGCCTACGCCTCCGGCGGTTGGGCGAATGCCGAAATGATCGGCGACCAGCTGAAATCCTATGTCGAGGCCGGCGGTTTCAAGGCGGTGAAGATGCGCGTCGGAGCCATGGACGGCGCGCCGCACATCTCGGCGGAACGCGTGCGCGCCGCGCGCAAGGCGCTTGGCCCCGGCATCGACATCATGGTCGACGCACACGGCACCTACACGGTGGCCGAGGCCAAGCGCTTCGCCGGCATGGTCGCCGACTGCGACCTCGCCTGGTTCGAGGAGCCGGTTATCGCCGACGACAAGCCGGGCATGGCGGAGCTGCGTGCCGCCACAACCGTGCCGATCGCCACCGGCGAGAGCGAGGCGACGCGCTATGCCTTCCGCGACCTTGCCGTGCTGAAATCGGCAGACATCTTCCAGCCCGACCCCGCCTTCTGCGGCGGCATCAGCGAGGCGATGAAGATCGGCACGATCGCCAGCGCCTTCAACCTGCGCTTCGCGCCCCACCTGTGGGCCGGCGCGCCGTGTTTCTTCGCCGGGCTCCATGTCTGCGCCGCCTCGCCCGCCAGCTTCACGATCGAATATTCGCTGGGCGCGAATCCGATGATCCACGAGCTGATCGAGGAGACTGTGACGGTGGAGGGGGGTATGATTGCGATCCCCGATTCTCCCGGTCTGGGGTTCACGGTCTCCGAACGGTTCCTGGAGGCCCACAAGCAGAGCGCCTGACGATGAAAGACAACAACCTGCTCGCGGAACTTGCCGCCTACCTGTTTTCCTGCTCCGACGCCGAGACCGGTCGCACCCCTTCCGAGCGCGAGCTGGCCGAGCATTTCTCGGTGAGCCGCGGCCAGATCCGCGAGGCGCTGGCGATCCTTGAGGCAATGCGTATCGTCGAGCGCCGCGCCAAGTCCGGCATCTATCTCACCACCCGCCAGGCGAGCGTGGAGGCCATGGCGCTGTTTGCCAAGGCGGGCGTGCCGCTCGATCCGATCCAGATCTACGAGACCGTGGAGCTGCGCAAGATCCACGAGATCAAGGCGGCGGAGCTGGCCTGTTCGCGCGCCACCGAGGAAAATTACGAGCGGCTGCGCGAGATCCTGAAGGAATCCGAGGAGCGCCTCGAAGCTGGCGAGGACCTCGCCAAGCAGGACCGCGACTTCCACCTCGAGATCGTGCGGGCGACCAAGAACAGCGTCTTCCACCGGATCTGCAGCGTTTACTACGTCATGGGCGAACAACGCTTGCCGATCTATTTCAACGACCCCGAGCGCGGCCGCAAATCGCATGCCGAGCACATCCAGATCTACGAAGCGCTGCTGCGCCGCGACGGCAACCTCGCCCAGGCGCTGATGAGCGCGCATCTGCAGGGCGCGGAGAGTTACTGGAAAGGCCTGATCGCCGGCACCGAAACCGGCGCGCCCGGCCAGCCGGACGGCGCGGTGCCGCAGCCCGGCACCGGGCGGGAGTGACGGAAGGTGGCGGTGATCTTCTCGACTCATCCGCTGCACCCCAAGGCAACTGCCCTGCTTGCCGACGCCGGCGAGTTCAAGATCGCCTCGGCGCTTGACGACGCCACGCTGACCCGCGAGGCGGCGGAGGCTGAAATCGTCATCGTGCGCGCGCCCTTGCCGGCCGCCCTGTTTTCCAACGCGCCAAAACTGCGCGCCGCGATCCGCCATGGCGCGGGGCTCGACATGATCCCGGTGGAGGCGGCCACGCGCGCCGGGGTGCTGGTGGCCAATGTGCCGGCCGTCAATGCGCGCTCGGTGGCCGAGCACGTCATCTTCGTCACGCTTTCGCTGCTGCGCCGCTTTCGCGCCATGGACCGCGACCTGCGCATGCAGGGCTGGCTTGCGGGCCGGGAACACGCCAACCTGACCAACGAGCTTGCCGGCCGCACGATCGGCATCGTCGGCATGGGCAGCGTCGGCCACGCCGTCTTTTCCATTGCCCGGCACGGCTTCGGGCTGGACGTGCTCGCCAACAGCCGCAGCGAAAAGAGCCTGCCGGATGGCGCGCGTTTCGTCGGCCTCGACGATCTGGTCGAGCAAAGCGACGTGGTCGTGCTGTGCTGCCCGCTGACGCCCGAAACCACCGGCCTGATGAGCCGCGAGCGCATCGCCCGCATGAAGCCCGGCGCGCTGCTCATCAATGTCGCGCGCGGGCCGGTGGTGGACGACGAAGCACTGATAGAGGCGCTGCGCGACCGGCGCATCGGCGGCGCCGCGCTCGATGTATTTGCCACCCAGCCGCTGCCGCCCGACCACCCGTATTTTTCGTTTTCCAACGTGATCGTGACGCCGCACATGGCTGGCATCACCGAGGAAAGCATGGAGCGCATGGGGGTGGGCGCGGCGCAAGAAGCAGTGCGGGTGCTGGCCGGCGAACTACCGCTCAACCTGCGCAACCCGGAGGTGGTGGAAGATTATCGGCGGCGGTTCGGATAGCGGCGCTCCATCCGTCGTCCTCGGGCCGAAGCACGAGCGCAGCGAAGTGCGGAGGTTCCGGGGACCCAGGCCTCGGACTCTCAACCGGTAGTCCGGGGCAGCTTCGGCCGCAACGGGCTATCTCCTGGGAAGTCAGCCAGGTTTGATCCGCAGCACTTCCAGGCGTCATCCCGGCGGAGGGAGCGCTGCGATTTGCGCGGATCGAACTGCGCCGCTGCGGCAGCTTTGACGGAGCGGCATGGGTCCCCGGAACCTCCGCATTGCGCTTCGCTCGTGCTCCGGCCCGAGGATGACGAGGTGGGGCGGCCGGCGCCAATCGCCAGCGTTGCAAGATCCGCTTCCCCTCGCTTAGAGCGAAGTGCTCCGGCCCGAGGATGACGAGGTGGGCCGCCGGCGCCAATCGCCAGCGTCGCGAAATCCCCTTCCCCTCGCGTCCCCTCGCTTTACACCTTCCCCTAGCTTCACTAGCGCCCCCGCTCGGGGCGGGAAGATGATGCAGCTGTAGATGCCCGTGAACCTGCCAGTCCCGAGGCATGACATGCCGACAGGACGTTGAAGGTTTGCGGGAAACCTCTCACCCCCCGTCGTCCTCGGGCCGGAGCACGAGCGCAGCGCAATGCGGAGGTTCCGGGGACCCATGCCTCGGACTCTCAACCGGCAGTCCGAGGTAGGTTCGGCTTGCGGCCAAGCACCCCTTTTGCGTTCCGCCCTACCCCGCCTGGCCCAGCGCCGCTTCCACCGCCGTGGCGATGGCGAGCAGGCGGTGGTCGTGGCCGTGGCGGGCAAACAGCATCAGCCCGCCAGGAAGTTCCATGCCCGGCATGGGCAGCGAAATGGCGGTGAGATCGAACTGGTTGGCGACCTGCGGGTTGCGCAGCACGAGATCGTCTGTTCGGTTCTGGGCGGTGATGTCGTTTTCCACGGAGGCGATGAGCGGGGCGACGATGGGCGTGGTGGGCAGTGCGAGCACGTCCACCTCGGCCAGGCGCTCGTCCATGGCGCGGGCAAGCGCGGTGCGCCGCTCGATGAGGTTTATGTAGGCGCCCGCAGTCACCGTGGCGCGGCGCGCCAGCGTCCCGGCAACGCGCGGATCGACCCGTGCCGCGAGTGTCGGATCGGCCAGCCAGTCGGCATGCACCGCCGCCGCCTCGATGCCGGCGATGGAGCCGCCGCTTGTGGCATCGACCATGGCGTCGACAAGATCGTCGATGCTGTGGTCGGCCAGGCGGGCGCCGGCGGCTTCCAGCAGGCCCAGGCTGCGCCGGAAGCCGGCATCGACCGCCGGCTCCAGCCCTTCCAGCAGGCGCCCACGCGGCAGGCCGATGCGCAGGCCGGCGAGCGGCACCGCGCGCGGGGTGCCAAACTCCTCGCCGGCCATGATTGCGTCGACCAGGGCGCAATCGGCCACGGTCCTGGCCAGCGGTCCGACCGAATCCAACGTCGGCGACAGCGGAAACGCCCCATCGAGTGGCACGCGCCGCGCGGTGGGCTTGAAGCCGACCACGCCGTTGAGAGCGGCCGGGATGCGGATGGAGCCGCCGGTGTCCGATCCGATGGCGATCTCGCTGGTGCCCTCGCCCACTGAGACGCCGGCGCCCGACGACGAGCCGCCGGGGATGCGGGCGGGATCGGCCGCGTTGCCCGGCGTCCCGAAATGCGGATTGGTGCCGACGGCGGTGAAGGCGAATTCGGTCATGGCCGTCTTGCCGACGATGACGGCGCCAGCCTGCCGGAGGCGACGCACAACGAGCGCGTCGTCCGCGGCAGGCGCGGCCTCGGGGCGGATGGCCGAGCCGGCCAGGGTGGGCTCGCCGGCGACATCGAGCAGGTCCTTGATCGAGACAAGCCGGCCATCCAGCGCGCCCAGCGACACACCGGCCTTGCGGCGGGCATCGGCGGCGTCTGCCGCGGCGCGGGCGGCCTCGGCATAGACCCGGGTGAAGACCCGCTCCTCGCCGGCGCGGGCCGATAGGCGCGCCAGCACGGCTTCGAGACGATCGCGACTAGACTGCATGGCTCCCCCAGCTTGCTTCGCTCCGGCGCGGTTGTTTAAAAGAGGTATCGGCGTCCCGTTCCAAAGGGGCGCTATCCAGCTATCCAACCACGACATTTTGGGGAAACCGGTTCCCATTTTTCGGGCATCCGGTCAAGGCGAACGCAGGACCAAGGAAAATCACGATGCAGAAGACGATCGAGACGATCAGGGGCAATGGCGACGGGGTGGCTTACGAATTTCCCGTCTTCCGCATCGCCGGTTCGGCGCCGGACGCGCCGAACGCCTATATCCAGGCCGCACTGCACAGCGACGAGCTGCCGGGCGTGGTGGCGGTGGACGCGCTGATGCCGAAGCTGCGCAAGGCAGAGGCCGAGGGCCGCGTGCGCGGCAACCTGACCATCGTGCCGCGCGCCAACCCGGTGGGCCGCGCCCAGCAGTTTTTCGGCGCGACGCAAGGGCGCTTCCATCTCGGCACGCGCACCAACTTCAACCGCGACTTCCCGCTGATCGACAGGCCGGACGCCAGCCTGCTGCCGGGCGACGACGCGCCGCTGAACGCCGACGAGCAACTCAAGGCGCGGCTGATCAAGCTCTCGCTCGGCCACGAGATCGTGCTGGACCTGCACTGCGACGACGAGGGCCTGCCCTATCTCTACATCCAGAGCGACCTGTGGCCGGCCATGGCCGATTGCGCCGCCTGCATGGGCGTGGACGCAGTGGTGCTGTGGAGCGACGCTTCCGGCGCCTCCTTCGACGAGGCGGCGCTGCGCCCCTATCTGCAGCTGCCGGCCAAGGAAGCGCAGCTGGAGCGCCGTGTGGTGACCACTGTGGAATATCGCGGCATTCTCGACGTCGAGGCCGGCCACGCCGAGGCCGACGCCGAAGGGCTCTACCGGCTTCTGGTGGCGCGCGGCGTGATCGAGGACAAGTCGGTGGAGACGCCGAAGGAATTCAAGGGCGAGGTGGCGCCCATCGACCATATTGAGATGATGCCCGCGCCGGCCGCCGGCGCGATCCTCTATGACGTCAAGCCTGGCGACCGGGTCAAGGCCGGCCAGCGGCTGGCGACCATCGTGGCGGCACCCGGCGAGGAAGGCGGCCGCGTGGAAGTGCTGGCGCCGCAGGACGGCTTCATCCTGACCCGCCGCGCCACCCGCTCGATCCGCGCCGGCGAGGACCTTGTGAAGCTGGTGGGCGTGGCGCGTAGCGCCGATGCGCGCTCGGGCGCGCTGGAGGACTAGATCGCCGTGCGTCCGTTCGGATGCACAAAGGACGATCTGGCACTTTGAACGAGCATCGGAATATTCTGGAAACCGGATTCCACTTTCGGATGCTCCAACCGGCAAAAAAATCCCCCGCGCGAGGGGCTTTTTCGCGCGGGGGAACAAATGTTTTTAGCCGGCGTGGCGCAGGCTGATGCCGCTGGCGCGGTCGAACAGCACCACCTTCTTCGGGTTCCAGGCAAAGCGCACGGCCTCCTCCATCGCCACATCGGTGCGCGCAGGCACGGTGGCGTGCAGCATAGCGTTGCCCACCCGCAGCGTCAGGATCTTTTCCACGCCGTGATTTTCCACGTCATGCACCCTGGCCTCGACCGGCGCGCCGGATTCCAGATGCAGGTCCTCCGGGCGGATGCCGAAGGTAAGCCCGCGCCCGTCGGGCGCAAGGGCGGCCGCGCCGTCATAGGGCAGCGCGAAGCCCGACGCCGCCATCACCGCGCGGCCGCCCCGCAGCTCGCCGTCGAGGAGGTTCATGGGCGGCGAGCCGACTGAACGCGCAACAAAAGTGTTGAGCGGGTTGTTGTAGATTTCGTGCGGCGTGCCGGTCTGGACCAGGCGGCCCTCGTTGAGGACGCCGATCTTGTCGCCCATCGACATCGCCTCGATCTGGTCGTGGGTGACGAACAGGAAGGTCGCGCCGAGATTGACCTGCAGGTTCTTCAGCTCGGTGCGCAGCGCCTCGCGCAGCTTGGCGTCGAGCGCCGACAGCGGCTCGTCCATGAGGAAGACGCGCGGCTGGCGCACGATGGCGCGGCCGATGGAGACGCGCTGCATCTCGCCGCCGGAGAGCCGGTCGGTCTTGCGGTCGAGCAGGTGCTCGATGCGCAAGGTTTTGGCCACGCGCGCCACGCGCTCGTCGATCTCGGCCTGGTCGAGGCGGCGGATTTTCGGCTTGAGTGGAAACTCGAGGTTCTCGCGCACCGTGTAGCGCGGATAGAGCGAATATTGCTGCAGCACCAGCGCAACGTCGCGCTCGGCCGCGCCCCAGGCGCCGACATCGGCGCCGTCGATGAAGACCTGGCCGGCGTCGGGCCTTTCCAGCCCGGCGATGACGCGCAGCGTGGTGGTCTTGCCCGCCCCCGTCTGGCCGAGCAGGACGAAGAACTCGCCATCGGCGATTTCGAGGTCGAGGCCCTTCAGCGCGACATGGGCGCCGAATTTCTTGACGATGTTTTCGAGCCGGATGTGGGCCATGGGTCAGGCTCGCTCCTGATCGACATCAACCGAACGGCGAAGCACCCTCATCACAACCTCACCCCCAGCGAGTTGCCGCTTCTGGTGTCGAAGAAATGCGCCTGCGCCGGGTCGAGGCGGGCGAAGACCCGCGCCCCGGCATGGGCGACAAAGCCGCTCCGGGTGCGAGCGCGCAGTGTCTGCGAGCCGACCTTGAGGTCGACGATGTCATAGGCGCCGAGCGGCTCAATGAGCTCGGCCTGGACAGGCAGAAAACCGTCATGCGCCTCGTGCCGGACGATGACGCCCTCGGGCCGGATGCCCAGCGCCAGGCTGCCATTGGCGGCTTTCAGGCCGTCGAGCCGGCCGAGCAGCTCGGCGGGGAACAAAAAACCCTGCGGCGCGCCTTCGACGGTGACGCGGGCGTGGCCGCCTTCTGACGACACCGAGGCCGACACGACGTTCATGACCGGGCTGCCGACGAACTGCGCCACGAACAGATTGGCCGGATAGGCATAGACCTCGGCCGGGCTGCCGATCTGCTGCAGCACGCCCTCATGCATGATGACAATGCGGTCGGCGAGGCTCATCGCCTCG
>JAEWHN010000407.1 GCA_023387775.1 Pseudomonadota bacterium
ACGCACACAGTTCGAGAGCGGCGTGCCGCAAACGCTCAGCGCATTGGTTGATTCAGCAGCCGCAGGAAGCGTCCAGGTCTTCGCGACCGGGAACGATGCAATGATTCAGCCCGGTATTTTGGCAAGCCTGCCATACTATTACCCCGAATTGCAGCCGCACTGGATCGCCGTGACGGCTGTCGGACCGACAGGCGCTCTGGCCAGCTACGCGAACATGTGCGGTGTCGCCGCGGCCTGGTGCATCACGGCACCCGGGGGAGACGGGCCGGGCGACGACGGAATTTGGTCGGCGGGGCCGGACAGCGACGACTATTACGTGTCGATGGATGGAACTTCGATGGCAACGCCGCATGTCACCGGCACGATGGCCATCGCCGCGCAGATGTTTCCAGATGCCGCCTATTCGCAGCTAGCTCAACTGGTGCTGCAGACCGCCACAGACATTGGCGAGCAGGGCATAGACCCCGTTTATGGTTGGGGCCTGCTCAATCTTCGCAACATTGTCGACACCCTTGAGCCAGCCACCGGCGACATCTTCGCCGGCGCGGCCTGGTCGCGGTTCACAGCAATGGATCGTGTCACTCAGGTCATGAGAAACCGGCTCCAGGCGCCGACTGGCTACGACAGCGACGCAACATCGACCATTGCATTCTCGGACGCGGGGCGCACGCCAGCGGGACCGAGCGCCTGGCTGACCCCCGTCTATGGAACCGCATCTCTGGCAGCAAGCGCATCGTTTTCGGCGCATGACAGCGAAACTGCCGGCCTTATCGGCGGCATAGATCTCATCGCCGATACGGAACTGCAGTTCGGCATTGTCGGTGGCTTCACGCACGCCCGGCTGACCACCACTGGCAAGGACAACTCCGCAACGGCCACCAATGTTCACCTTGGCGCCTATGGCAGGTGGGCCGCCGGTGGCTGGTTCGCTGACGGAACCGCGCAATTTGCACACTTCGACCAGTCGATCATCCGCCGTTCGATTTCCGGAGCAACGGGCACCAGCGTCGCGCCGACCGGCGGGTCGAATGTCACCGGTCTCGGAACGGAGGTCGGCTTGCGTGCTGGTCACCGCTTCGAGTTGGACGACCTAGGATCCCTTTCTCCCTATGCATCGATTACGACGCGATGGCAGCATGCAAATGCGGCAAACGAAACCGGCGCCGGAATATTTTCCTTGACCGTGCCGTCGGCCGACTACGCGCAGATCGAGGCCGGTCCGGGCGTTCGCATCGAGTCCACGCCGATTGCGTTGACGCATCATACGCTTCGACTGGCGGGAGATATTTCCTACACCCGGCTGGCGGGCGACAGGAACCTGCATGTTCCCGTCGAACTTCTCGGACGCACGTTGGACGCACGCACTGGCGCCCTTGGAGGCGATGTCCTACGCCTTGCTGCAGACGCCAATCTGACTTCCGCAAGCTCCACCGGGATGAATTGGTTTGCCGCCTATGATGGCGCATTCCAGAAACGCGCGTCGTTGCACACGGTAACATTGGGCGCCCGCATTCGGTTTTGAATAGTCCCTCAGCAACTCCGTTTACGCGCAGCTTGTTCTGCCGGGTCGAATGGCTGGGCGCCCTTCAGCAGGGTGACAAGCTGACCTTGGCTGTGCATGCCGGTCTTTTGAAAGATGCGCTCAAGATATGTGTTCGGTGGCGAACGGCGGAGACCGCAAAGGCCTTCACCGACTGGGCCCTGCGGATAAGGCGACAAGGATTTTGGCTTCATCGTAAAGAAAGTCCCGCAACGCCATCGCACGCAGACTGTCGTAAGCGAAAGCGCGACGGATGCCGATCCAGGCTGTCGCCGGAGCAACCGAGGGCGCGGCCAAAATGTCCGCCAAAGTGGCGAAATCGTGCCTCGGCGCTGGAGTTGACTCCACCGACCGAACTGAAATCCTGGGCGGGTAAAGGTTGGCTTGTCAGCCCGGAAATGCCCAGCGGTCACTTCGGAGGGCAGCGCTCTATCCAGCTGAGCTACGGGTGCCTGGCCGAAGCAAAGAATCGCCTCGACGGAAATCAGTCGCTGGCCGACCGATCCCGCGCTTCATAGCCGATGCGGTCGCGGGCATCAACGGGGAAATGGAGTTGCGCTGTCCTCCGCAGGGCAGAGGTTACAGGTTCGAATCCTGTCGGGTGCGAAAGGCGGGTCCCCGCGCCTTGCTGGAGCCGGAGCGAGCGAGTTTTCCGGCAGCATTGCCGTGCGTCGTCTGGCGCTCGGGCGAACTGGGTCTTAACGGTTTGGGGTCTTGGCGGCAGAGTGGCTCGCGCGCTCCGCGCCATTCCGCTCCGAACGGCCTGTGCCTACGGGGTGCCGGCAGGGTACCCAAAGCGCTCGTCCAAAAACTCCGCTGAAATTGCGGAATTCGGCGAGCTTTGGTAGGCCGATTGGACCTGGGAATGATTGAGCGAGCCGGATGACCCCGCAAGACGATCTTGGCACGAGACCTCTGCGCTATCCGATCGTGTGGACAAGCTGCGTCCTGATCGGATTGGGGGTGCCGGGCGTCTTGTCACTGCTGTTGACGCTACCGGAAATGGCTGGCGTTCCCCGCTGGGCCTTGCTGATCAATCCCGCGATTCTCCTGGTTGCAATGGCCTTCATCGATCTGGCGTCTCGCAGCCCGCTCGAGCCCGCTCCCGCCGCGGTGGGTTCTGGTCATTGGCGCCATTGCCTCGGCGGCTCTGTTCGCCGCCGGTTATCTGCCGGCAGCGGCGCTCTCAGGCGACCTGACCCTGCCTCTCGTTCTCAGGATCCTGGGGCTCAACGCTGGGGTCGGGCTGGTCTTTGCATTCCTGTTTGCAAGCCGGAACCTGGAAAGTGCGATCGGCGCCCATATGGGGTTCCACGCAGGCGTGGCTGTGGCGGCGCTCTTCGTCTCCATTCTCTAGGTCGCGTTCCGCTAGCCGCCGGTGCGTGTTGCGCCCGCGGCATGGGCCATTCGTGAGCGGGGTT
Source organism: Pseudomonadota bacterium (assembly GCA_023387775.1). Lineage (GTDB taxonomy): Bacteria > Pseudomonadota > Alphaproteobacteria > Rhizobiales > Rhizobiaceae > Pseudaminobacter. The sequence goes on from JAEWHN010000407.1 coordinate 2,962, forward strand.
ACGTCTGTTGTCGACAGTTCGCCTATTTGTTACGGCGACGCCCGCGTGAACCTTGCCAGCCGCCAAGCATGTCCAAGGCTTCCAGCCCATCCGCTTCGCTGTCAGCTTGCCTGATTCTTGTTGCCAGAAACAACGACGTTGCCTTGGAGAAAACCTTGTGCAGGTAGGAGTGCGCTGTTGAAGTGGTGTCTCCGCCTTCGACAGCCCCGAATGTTCGCGCTTGCTTCGCTACCCGTTGCATGTACTCTTCCCCTTGTTCTGTACCCATTAATTCAGTTCCAGGCTGACGGGAGACGACGCGTGGTCGTCTTTCGTAGCTTCTCATTCGCTAGAGGGTCGACTAGGGAAGTACCTGGTGTGCCTCTTGGTTGACCTGCCCAGATGACGCCGCTGTCTTTCAGCTGCGACGCAAGATGGGTCCGTGAACTGGAGTGCTTTAAGGACAGATTGGAACGGAAGGGGGTGGAAATGTCTGGAACATCCAGGAAGTTCTGCAGATAGGCGTTCCGTATGCTGGAGCGGTCGACGCAAGAGACTTCCGCATCGCTATTTTCCTGGAGGTCGGGTGGCCAACAACATAAGCCAAAAGCTGCGTCTCACCGCCGCCCTGATCGGTGCGGTGACGCGAAAGGATCTGGCTGCCGCCTTTCGCCGGATCAATCCAGCCTCTGCCTTCGACGTCGATCGGGCCGACAAGTGGTTGCAGGGCCGCGCAAAGCCGCGCCAGTTCAGCGTATACGATGATTGGATGAAACTGCTCGAGCTGCAGCAGCCGTCGGATTGGATCGCCGACTGCGATCTCGAGGATTTCATCGAGCAAATCTGCATCCGGCACGATCGGGACCGCGCGCTACTGGAGCGCCGCGCCGCGGCATTCGGCAAGCCGCCGTTGATAGGGCAGGACGACAAGGGTGCAACGATTGCGGGCCAATATGTCTGCTACTCGCATAGCTGGTCGCCCTACACCTCGGGGCTGATGATGCGCAGCACCCTGCTGATCGAGCAGGAAAACGGGCCGCCGCGGCTGACGGCGACATATACCGAACATCTACCCACTGTCCTGCTGCAGCTAAAAGGACAGGTCATTGTCACCAGGCGAAGCGTGTTCATCCATGTCGGCGGCGCGGCCGACGATGCCCACTTCTTTTTCTGTCTGTTTCCATTCTCGCCGCCCGGAAGTGTGCTGGGCGGGTACATGACCGGAATCCCGATTTTCGGGCCAGAATCACAGCCATCGGTCACTCGCATGGTGTTGGTGCGTATCAAGGAGCCTGAGAACCAGTCGAGCATCGAAGGCGCTTACCTGGAGCCGGCAGCAACCATCACCGAGGACCTCAAGAACTTCCGTGTGAACCTCGATGACCCGGACGCTTCAAACGCTTATCTCAGTACCTTCCTCAGTCCGGCCGCAGGCGGCACGGACAAGATCCCCAAGGACGATTTTCAGCGCCTGGTAGAGACATTCGATCGCGCGTGGCTTCGGAATTGAGGTTTTGGCCGCCCGCCCACCAGGGTGGGCGGGGCAATGTCCAAACACCCGGTCAGGCCGGTATGCGCCGGTCGTATTCCTTTCTGAGACGGCTCCAGCCGTCCCAGAACGGCTCTGGCGCCTCGCCTTTCGCGCGAGCGGCCAGGATGTCGAGGTGCATGTGCCATCCGGCGCCGACCATCAGCGTGGTTGTGCGGTCCGGCAGGCGGCGATGGATGACCGTAAGCAGGACTTCGTTGCCCTGCGGGATCAGCTCGAAGGAAACGTCGCCGCTGCCTTCCCAGGCAAAGGCGAGCTTGCGCGGCGGGTCGAGCTCGGTGATCCGGCTCTGCATCCGCTGCTCTTGCGAGAAGCCGGTCGGCCGCTGGCCGGGCGGGTCGGTAAGCTCGTCATTTCGCCAGACGAGCTCGAACGGTGCGCCGACTTCCATTTGCATCGGCCCGGCCGCCAGCCACTGGCGGCGCAGATCGCTGTCGGTCAGATATGCCCAGACGCGTTCGATAGGGCCGGGCAGAAGACGCTGGATCTTCAACGTGGCAGGCTCGGTCAGCACGCCATAGGCGTCCAGAGTTGCAAGTTCCGTCATTGATCGTCTCCTTTGTCAGGCGCGTGGGATACGGGTAGGGCCTCCTTGCGGAGGAGCTGTTCCAGCACATCAAGACGTTCTGTCCAGAAGCGCTCATAAACGCCCAGCCACTGATGGGCGCTGGCGAGCGGTCCGGGGTCGAGCCGGCACAGATGGGTGCGGCCGCGGATCTCGCGGCGGATCAGCCCAGCGTTCTCCAGCACCTTGATGTGCTTCGAAGCGGCGGCAAGCGAGATTTCGAATGGGGCCGCGAGCTGGGTCACCGTTCTCTCGCCACCGGCGAGATCGCGAAGCATCTGCCGGCGCGTGGCGTCGCCGAGGGCATGAAAGACGGAATCCAGTTGAGGTGCGTGTAATTCAACCATGTGGTTGAATATAAAAGCGCGCCTTTCGAAAGTCAACCATTCGGTTGAATGTCGATATGCACCTGGAATACGAAGCGATATAGGCTGATCGGCGCCCCTTTCGCCGCAAGGCAGCAGCCATTAAGGAGTGCTTCGTGAAGCTGAGCCCGACAACAAGCGCATGTCCGCTGGGGGCCTAACCTCCGGAGACCCCGGCAAATGTTCACTCTCGCGGATGTCCACACATTCAGCCAGGAGATCAAGAAGAGCCGGTTCCTGGCGGTCGCGGGACCTGTCTCAAGCGAGGCTGCGGCGAAGGAATTCATCGCCTCGCACTCGGAGGCGAATGCGAACCATAATTGCTGGGCCTGGCGCGTCGGCCAAAACTATCGCTTCAGCGATGATGGCGAGCCGAGCGGCACGGCGGGCAAGCCGATCCTGCAGGCATTGGACGGTCAATCCCTCGACCATGTCGCCGTAGTGGTCACGCGCTGGTTTGGGGGCGTCTTGCTGGGCACGGGCGGTCTTGTACGGGCCTATGGCGGCACGGCTTCCTCGTGCCTCCGGTCCGCCGAGAAAATGCCTATCGTGGCCACGGTCGAGGCAACGGTCATCTGCGGCTTTGCCGACCTTGCGATAGTTCAGGCGAGACTTTCCTCGCTGCCAGGTGTTCGAACGAACGCGGAGAGGTTTACCGCAACCGGCGCGGAGCTCGACCTGGCGCTGCCGGAAGCCGATGTTTCCGCCATCATGCGGATGATCGCCGATCTGACCAGCGGTCGTGCCACGATCTCGTTGCCGACGTGAGGACGGGAGCGCCGAGCCTTGCCCAGTGGCATTGACTCGATGTCCTTGCCGGGCAATGCAATCGGGCCAGATCGATCAGAGGGGATGAAATGCGTGGTCTTCTTTATTCCGGCGCCTTGATTGCCGCCATGGCGTGTCCCGGTGCCGTTCAGGCCCAGGACGGCAGCACGGACACGGTTGCCAGAGGAAAGGCGCTGGTCCTCAAATATTGTTCCGGGTGCCATGCGGTGGAACTCACCGGCGACAGCCCTCATCCCAAGGCGCCGCCGTTTCGCACGCTTTCCCAGCGGTTTCCGATCGATGCCCTCGAAGAGACGTTTATCGGCACCATCGACACGGGGCATCCGGGCATGCCCGTCTTCAAGGCGACGCAGGATCAGATCGATGCCATCATCGCCTACATTGCGACGGTGATGGAGTAGGCGCCGTTGCGCGCAACCAGGCTTGTGTAGCCGAGGCGAACCCGCGCGGCGGATCGAAATCCACCGCGCCTTGCGCAGTCGCTGCCTTCAGTTGCAGATGGTGGCGGCGGTAGCGGCTCTCAGTTCCTGTTCGGAAACTCCGTCCGCAAGCTCGACGATCTTCAAGCCGCCCTCGACGACATCGAGAACGCCGAGATTGGTGATTATCCGGCTCACCACTCCCTTGCCCGTCAGCGGCAAGGTGCATTCCTTCAGGACCTTGGATTCGCCGGCCTTGTTGGTGTGCTCCATCACCACGACGACTCGCTTCACCCCGGCAACGAGGTCCATCGCGCCGCCCATGCCCTTGACGAGCTTTCCGGGGATCATCCAGTTGGCCAGGTCTCCCTTTTCGGAAACTTCCATGGCCCCGAGGATCGCCATGGCGATCTTTCCGCCCCGGATCATGGCGAATGACTGCGCGCTGTCAAAATAGGCGGAATGCGGCAGCTCGGTCACGGTCTGCTTGCCCGCATTGATAAGATCCGGGTCGACATTGTCTTCCGTAGGGAAGGGGCCGATGCCAAGCATCCCGTTTTCGGATTGCAGCGTGACGGTCATCCCTTCGGGAATATAGTTGGCGACAAGGGTAGGGATGCCGATGCCAAGATTGACATACATCCCATCCTCGAGCTCCTTCGCAGCGCGTGCCGCCAGCTGATTACGGTCCCATGCCATGGTCTTACCTCTTAGGCTGCGCGAGTGGTGCGTTGTTCGATGCGTTTTTCGTGCGTGCCGGTGATCAGGCGGTGCACATAGATGCCGGGCAGGTGGATGTGGTCGGGGTCGATCGATCCCACCGGAACGATTTCCTCCACTTCGGCAACACAGATCTTGCCGCAGGTGGCTGCCGGAACGTTGAAGTTGCGAGCGGTCTTGCGGAAAACGAGATTGCCGGACGTATCGGCTTTCCACGCCTTTACGATCGCCAGGTCCATGACCAGGCCGGTCTCGAGGATGTAGGTTTCGCCGTCGAAGTCCTTGTGCTCCTTGCCTTCGGCGATAAGCGTGCCGACACCGGTCTTGGTGTAGAAGCCGGGGATGCCCGCGCCGCCGGCCCGCATCCGCTCGGCCAGGGTGCCCTGCGGGTTGAATTCCAGTTCCAGCTCGCCTGAGAGATACTGGCGCATGAATTCCGCGTTCTCGCCGACATAGGAAGAAATCATCTTCCTGATCTGGCGTGTGTGCAGGAGGATGCCGAGGCCAAAGTCGTCCACGCCGCAATTGTTCGAGGCGATGGTGAGGTTCCTGGTGCCGGACTGCTTGAGCTGCTCGATCAGCAGTTCCGGAATGCCGCAGAGGCCGAAACCGCCGACTGCCAGCGACATTCCGTCAAACAACACGCCGTCCAGCGCTTCGGCGGCGGAGTTGAATACCTTGTTCAAACGATATCTCCTTAATAGCCGCCCCATCCCGTTGTTCGCGGAATGGGGCGGCTGGATTTGAAGGACGCGAAAATTTTAGGGTGCGGGGCTGGCGGGGCGCCGTGGCTGTCGTGCCAGTCGGCGCCCGTTGCCGGGTCAGGCGGCTGTCGCCTTTGCAGCCGCGGTCTTGCCCACGACATAGCCGAACGTCAGGGCAGGCCCCAGCGTAATGCCGGCACCGGGATACGAGCCCGCCATGATCGAGTTCATGTCGTTGCCGCAGGCGAACAGCCCATCGATCACGTTTCCGTCGCGATCACGGACCTGACCCGATCCATTCACCGAGAGCCCCATGGTGGTGCCGATGTCGCCGGGGTAGATCTCGATTGCGTAGAGCGTACCCTCGAGCGGCTTCAGGCACTGGTTCGGCTTGTGGTCCGGGTCGCCGAGCGCCGTCTGATAGGGAGTCGAGCCCTTGCCGAAGTCTGGGTCGGTGCCTTGTGCCGCGAACTGGTTGAAGCGATTGATCGTCGCCGCCAGCGTTCCCCCGTCGATTCCGCATGTTGCGCCCAGATCCGCCGCGTTCGAGCCGCGCTTGAGATAACCCGATTTCAGATACGGACCGATCCGCCCCGGGAAGCACGGGACGGCCCCCAGCCCGTAACGGCGCAAGGCGGAGTGATCGCAGATCAGGAATGCCGATTTCCGGCCCTCATCCAGCAGCTTCGCGACAAGGCCCTGCACGAAGTCGTGATAGCTTGCCGCCTCGTTGGTGAAGCGGCGGCCATCGTGGCCAACCGCGATGATGCCTGGCTTTGCCCGGTCCATGAACAGGTGCGGGAAGGGCCGGTGAGAACCATCGGGCTGCGGGATCAATGAGATCGGCGCCCAGGAGGCGGCGTCCGAGTTGGTGTCGACGAAGGCAGCCCCGATCGCCTCGGCCGCGGATATCGCGCCACCAGTGCTTGCTGAAGGCGACATGCTGTAGTGGGGAAGACCACGGCGGACATGGTCGAACGTTTCGGCCCGGCGCTTGGTGTCATGCGGAAAGCCACCACCGGCGAGAACCACCCCATTGGTGACCGTGACCGTCCTCTCACCCTGCTTCGTGCCCACGACAGCGGCCGTCACACGACCTGATGCGTCCCGCTCCAGCGAGATGAGATCGTGTTCGGTCAGAAGCGGGATCTTCAGCGCGAACACCGTCTCGGCCAGACGGGCCGCGACGGCCGCGCCGAGGCTTAGCCGCGTATTGCGGCCGACCGTGACCTTATCCTTGAAGTAGCGCAGAACCTGCTTGGTAGCATGCACGAACGAGGGCCACTGCCGCGTCATTCGCACAAAATGATAAAGGTCCATCCGGCCCAGTTGCATGCCGCCGAGAATGGTGAATTCCCTTATTGGCGGGCGCAAGCGGGCGAGGTCCTTCCCCAGCGCCTTGCCGTCATATTCCAGCGCATCCAACACGCGCCCCCCGAGCGCGGCGCCTTCCTCGTCAGGATGGTAATCAGGCGCGTAGGGGCGATGGGTCATCTTCAACGCGGTCTTCTCGTTGAAAAAGCCGATGGCCTTGGGACCGTTCTCAAGAAAGGCGTCAACCAGTTCGGCGTTGAAGCGGTTGCCGGTTTCGAGTTCGATATAGCGGCGGGCGGCCTTGGGATCGTCTTCCATGCCGGCCGCGCGCATGATCGGATTGTCCGGTACCCAGATCGCGCCGCCCGACACCGCGGTCGAGCCGCCAAAATATTCGGCCTTTTCGATGACGACCGGTCTCAGGCCGGAGTGGGCTGCGCTGATCGCAGCCGCGAGCCCCGCCGCTCCGGACCCAACGACCAGCAGGTCGCAGCTTGCGGGAAGCGCTTCAGTCGACATGGAGCGGCTCCGGTCTGGGGAAGCGGCCAATCGTCCAGCCGCCGTCGACGGCCAGGACCTGCCCTGTGATGAAGGAGGACTCGTCGGAGGCGAGGAAGCGCACCGCGCGTGCCACGTCTTCCGGCTTGCCGACGCGCGGCAGCGGGCACTGCTCGATCATGATCTGGCGGCGCCAGGTTTCCGTCTGGATGCGTTCGGCGGTGAGCGGCGTTTCGATCAAGCCGGGGGCCACGGCGTTGACGCGGATGCCTGAGGGACCGAAATCGGTGGCCATCTGGCGTGTCATGCCGATGACGGCCGCCTTCGACATCGAATAGCCCGCGCTGTTATACGCGCCGATCATGCCGAAGACAGAGGCCGTGTTCACGATGGCACCGCCGCCAGATTTGATCATGCGGGCCACGCCCCAGCGCGACAGGCGGAAGACACCGAGGATGTTGATGTCGAAATAGCGCTGCAAATCCTCGTCCGAGGTGCCGATGGCATGGGCGCCGCGCGCAACACCGGCGTTGTTGATCAGGATGTCGAGCGAAAGCCCGGCGCCTTCGAGGGCGGCGCCCACCATGTCCGGCAGGCCCGCATCGGTGACATCACCCTGAACCGGGATCACGCGCTCCGATTTGGCGGCAAGAGCCTCGATGCCGGCCGCTTCGCGATCGACGGCCACGACGGTGGCACCTGCGGAAAGGAAGGCATAGGCTATCGTCTCGCCAATACCCTGTCCCGCACCGGTGATGACGGCGGTCTTGCCCTGAAGGCTTGCGACGGGAAGATCCATCTCCTCCTCCTCAGAACGCTGCCGTGCCGCCGACCGAACGGCCGCCGTCGACGATCAGGACCTGACCGGTGACAAAGCTCGCACGCTCGTCGGCGAAGAACGAAACGGCATGGGCGATGTCTTCGGGAATGCCGAGCTTGCCCGTGGGCTGTGCGGCGCGCATTTCATCGAGGCCGTCCTTGCGCTCCAGCAGCATGTCGGTCTGGATGATGCCGGGGGCGACCGCGTTCACGGTGATCTGCTTCATGCCCAGTTCCAGCGCCAGCGCCTTGGTGAAGCCGGCGACTGCCGCTTTCGAGGCAACGTAATGGGCGTAGTGACGTGCGCCGAAGGCCGCGCGCGAGCACAGGTTCACGATCCGTCCGCCTTCGGGCATCTTGCGCGATGCCTGCTGGGAGAGGGTGAACATCGCGACGAGATTGATCTCGTACATCTTGCGAAAATCGTCTGCCGTCAGCTTGTCGAATTCGATGACGGTGAAGATGCCGGCATTGTTGACCAGGACCTGCAGCGTTTCGATGCCGTCGATCAGCGCCTGCGTCGCCGCCGGGTCGGTGATGTCGAGCACGGCCGCGCGGGCCTCGTAGCCCTTTTCCTGAAGCTGACGGACGGTTTCCTCTGCAGGCGCCTGCGCGCGATCAGCCACCACGATGGCAAAGCCGTCAGCGGCCAGGCGGTGGGCGATGGCACGGCCGATCCCGGAACCGGCACCGGTGACGATTGCGGTTTGCGTTTTTTGCACTGACATGGGCGTAACCTTCGAGAGGCCATCCTGGATGGCCGGGCAGAGAGAAAACTTGGAAGGGGGGTGGAGCAGGCGCGGACTTTCCGCGCTCTGCGGTCCGGAGCACCTTGAATGACCGGCGCAGGAAAACCCGCGCCGGTCAGAGGGGATCAGTTCAGGCCGTAGGTGTTCTCGTCCAGCTTGGCGAAGATGTTTTCGTGAACCACCTTGGCGATGGCGGCCGCGTCGCTGCGGTCGACACCTTCGAGAAGCTGGGTCCACTTTGCCTGCAGAGCGAGGAACTCGTTAACGATATCGGTCGGGTCTTCCACACCGCGCTCCTTCATGGTGCGGGCGGGAGCGTTCTCGACCAGATTGCTCCTGAACTTGGCCAGGGCCTCCACCAGTTCCGGGTGGGGTTCGTTGATCGCGATCTTGCGCTCGGCCGAACCGTTCAGGGCTGCGGCCACGCCCTGAGCGTAGGCCACCTGCGAGCGGGCGAGGCCAAGGGCGGTTGCGTCAAGGATCTTGCGGCGGTTATCCGGGCCGATCTCTTTCCAGAAATCCTTGTTGTAAACATAGGTCGCGCCGAGCGAGGTGCCCTGCTCAAGCGTGGTGATCGACTTCACGACTTCCCAGAATTTGTAGCCCTTGTCGAGGTTGGTGGGGTCGGAGAGCGTGCAGTCGAGCGATCCGCGCTCGAGACCCGAGTAGACGTCGGTCATCGGCACGGCGACCGGAACGGCGCCGAGCGAGGCGGCCCATTCATTCTGTGCCGTGCCCGCGGTGCGTACCTTCAGACCCTTGATGGAGTTCAGGTCGCCCAGCGGCTTCATGCACAGGAACACATAGGCAGGCGTCGAATAGCCGCCGAGGAATACGGTCCCGTGGTTTGCGTACTCCTTCACCATTTTCGGGTTGGTCAGGCCGATTTCGGTCAGTGCGAAGGCGGTGGCATAATCGTCCTTGGCGACGAAGGCGAGATCGTTGATCAGGCCCGACAGCGGCAAGTCCGAAGGCGTGTAGGAGGCGGCAACGATGCCCATCTGGGCGACGCCGTCACCGATTGCGCCCAAGGTGGTCGGGGCAGGAACCAGCGACCCGGAGGAATAGACCTCGAAGTCGATTTCGCCGTTGGTGGCGGCTTTGACGTCGGCGACGAACGGCACGAAGGCCACTTCGTTCAGGATGTGGGTAGGGGCCATCCAGTTGGTCGCCTGGTAGTTCTCGGCATAGGCCAGGCCCGACATCATCGCCAGTGAGGCAACAGTCGTGGTCAGAAGTTTTTTCATAGTCTCACTCCTCAGAAAAGTTTGATTGGGGCCGGGCGCGCACCTTCCGCACCCGGCGTATTTCTTGGCGATTGGGTTAGTTGGCCATGAATTCCGGCAGCCACAGGCTGAGGGCAGGGAAGGCGATCAGCATCGCCAGCGTCACCATGTCGATGGCGATGAACCAGCCTACGCCCTTGAAGATCTCGCCGAGCGTCACGCGGTTGCCCATGGCGGATTTGATGACGAACACATTCATTCCCATGGGCGGCGTCACGAGGCCGATCTCCAGCAGCTTGATCGTCAGCACGCCGAACCAGATCAGGTTCACGTCGTGTGCGATCAGAAGCGGCGCAAGCACCGGCAGGCACAGCAGCATGATCGAGATCGATTCAAGGAAGGCGCCAAGGACCAGGAACAGGATGCAGATCAGCATCAGCACGGCGAAGGTGGAATAGCCGTCAAAATAGCCGACGATGAAATCGGGCAGCGTCGAAAGCGCCACGAAGCGGGCAAACAGTGCCGCACCCAGCATCACCACGAAGACTTCCGAGGTGCCGCTTGCGGTGTCGACCAGCGCGCGCTTCATGATTCCAAAGTTCAGGCGGCCGCGCACAAGGGCCAGAACGAGGGCCAGGAAGGCGCCCACTGCACCGGCTTCGGTGGCGGTGAACAGACCGGTGAAAATACCGCCCAGCACGCCCAATATCAGCATGGGCAGGGGCCATGCGTCCGAAATCAGCGCCCGCTTTTCTGCCGCCGTGACTTTCACCTGCACTTTTGGCGCAAGCGACGGGTTCAGCATGCAGCGCACGGTAATCAGGCCCAGGAACATGATCGCGGTCAGAATGCCCGGGATGATGCCTGCAATGAACAGCGTCGAGATCGAGGTGTCGAGCAGCATCCCGAAGACGATCATCAGAACGCTGGGCGGGATCAAGGCACCGAGGGTGCCGGCCGCTGCAACCGAACCCGTCGCCAGGCCCTTGTTGTAATTGGAATCCAGCATCTCCGGAACGGCGATGCGCGAGAACGCCGCAGCGGTTGCCACCGACGAGCCCGAGGCGGACGCGAAAAGCGCACTTGCTGCAACCGTCGACGAGGCAAGACCACCCGGCAGCCAGGCAAGAAGAATGCGGGCAGCACCAAACAGGCCGCGGGTCAGACCCGCTTCCACGGCGATGAAGCCCATCAAAAGGAACATCGGGATAGCCGACAGATTCCAGTCACCGATCAGGTGGAAGGGGACGGCCTTGGCAATGCCAACGGCGGGCTTCCAGCCCATCATCGCCCAGATGCCTACGAAGGCGGTGCCGCCCATTGCAGCCCCGATAGGCACGCGCACGCCGATCAGCATCAGGACCAGCGCGATACCCATAAACCCTAATTCAATGCGTTCCATCGCTGGCCTCAGTGACTCGGATTGTGTGACGGGTGTTCGACGAGGCGAACACGGTCGCCCGCGAAAATCTTGATGAGGAGCACGAGGCAGGCAATCGCAAGCCCAAGCGGCAGCATGTATTTCGCCGGCCACACCGTCACGCGCCACAGGCCGTCAACGCTTTCGTTGATTTTGTAGGCGCGCATCGCCACGTCCCACGAGAACCAGCCAAGGCCCACGTAGAATATCAAGGTGCCGACTTGGCCGATCTTGCGCATCACGCACTGCGCGGCGGGGCCCACATTGTCATAGATGAGGTCCACCGAGATCGCCGAACCCTTGGCCTCGACATAGGCCAGGACCAGGAAAACGCAGGCGATCATGTAGTAGTTCGCCACGACCTCTGCAGTGCTGGGAACCGGATAGTGGAAAACGTATTTGCAAAATACGTCGGCCACTACGTGGAACATCATCAAGGCGACCGCAATCCCGGCCAGCAGGGCAAGTGCGTTTGTGAGAAACTTCAGCGTTTTTATCATAAGGCCTCCCTAGCCCTCCTGACAGTGTCGGCCCCCGGTCGACACTCGGGCGCTACTGCATCCGGTAGCCGCCGTTCACGTCGATGACGGCGCCGGTGATGTAGCTGGCGTCCTTGCCCATCAGGAAGGCGACTGCACCTGCGACATCGTCCGGTGTACCGATGCGTTGCAGCGGAATGTTGCCGGTCACGGTGGAATAGTTCTTGGGATCCAGCGATTGGTGCAGCATCGGGGCATCAATAAGGCCCGGGGCCACGGCGTTTACAGTGACGCCGAGATGGGCGGATTCCCGCGCGCCGGCCTTGATCAGGCCCAGCACTGCGCTCTTGGAGGCGATGTAGGCGGAGCTGGAGCGATAGCCGCCGAGCTGGGCGGCAACCGACGCAAAACCAACGAACCGGCCGCCGGAAATCTGGCGCTTGTTGGCTCCACGCAGATATTCGCGCAGCAGAAGGAACGTCCCAGTGCTGTTCACGCGCTGGGTGAGGTCCCAGTCCTTGAGCGCGATGTCGGTAAGGGCCGGCCGGTCGCCGTTAGGTGCAAACAGCAGGATGCCTGCGGCGGCAACAACGGCATCGATCGGAGCTCCCATTGCGTCTGCTTCCGCAAACGCCGCAGCAACCCCGGCTTCGTCGGCCACATCGAGCGCAATCGCGCGATGGCCTTCGCCCTTGACATCCACCAGCGCCGACTCGGCTGCTTCGAGCTTCAGATCGGCTGCCAGGACGCGATAGCCGTCTTCCGCCAGGCGCTGGACAATAGCACGCCCAATGCCGCCGGCTGCGCCGGTGACAAGACAAACACCCTGCATGGTGTGAACTCTCCTCAATTCATTGCAGAGACAATGAACACATTATCGCGGTTTCGTAAATGGTGATTGTGGCGAATTTTTAAATCTAGCCAGGATTGGATAAATTTCGTATCCAGTTTGAAGGCGAGCGCATGCCGCTGCGACAACCGGACGGAAACCCGCGACCGCTCATGATTGAAGAAAACAACGCCCACACAAGCTCCGAACAGGTTCTCGTTCGTCTTCGTGAGGTGATTCTTCGCGGCGAACTACTTCCTGGGGAAAAACTCCATCAGGACCGACTGGCCGAGACGCTTGGCGTCTCCCGAACGCCGTTGCGCACGGCATTGACGGCCCTGACTCAGTCGGGTCTCGTCATCTATGAGGCCAATCGCGGTTATCGGGTTCGGGAGTTTTCCTTCGACGAAATGCTTGCGGCATTCCGCGTGCGCGCCGAGCTGGAGGCACTGGCGTGCAAGCTGGCGGCGCCGCGGATATCGGAATCCGATCTCGCGTTCCTGAAGGAACTGGTCGCGCTTGGGGATTCGCTGATCGCCGGGGGCGTGTTGCGGCCGGAAGTGCTGCCGCAATACCGCCAGATGAACGTCGACTTCCACACCACGATCCTGAAGGCCTCGGGCAATGAATGGATCCAGATCTTCATCGAGCAGCTGCATAACGTGCCGCTTGCATCCGACCGGGTGATCATGTGGCAGGATTACGATGTGATCATGAGATCCCACGATGACCATCGTCGAATCGCGACGGTTCTGGCCGACCGTGACGGAATGCGCGCGGCGGGCATCATGTACGAGCATATCGCCTACGCCGCCGACCACCTGACCAACCATCTTAAGCAACGTCCCCAGGACTTCATGCGCGTGCCTTCCAGCAACGCGCCTGAACCCAAGCGCCGGGACAAAACCCGAAGGAAAGTACAGTCGTGACAATCAGGCTTTTTCATTCAAGCGCTTCGCCCTATGTCCGCAAGGTCATGGTGACCGCGATCGAACGCGGGCTCGAGGACCAGATCGAAATCCTGGCGTCGGCCGCCGGCCCCGTGAAGCGCGATCAGAACATCGTCCGCCACAACCCGTCGGGCAAGGTTCCGAGCGCGCTCCTGGACAACGACCAGCCGCTTTTCGACAGCCGCGTCATCTGCGCTTACGTCGACAGCATTGCCGAGGGCACGTCGGTCTACCCGACGGACGAGCGCCGCTTCACGGTCCTGATGCTGGAAGCGCTGGCGGATTCTATTCTCGATGCCTGCCTGCTCTGCCGCTACGAGAAGGTTATGCGCCCCCAGGAACTGCAGTGGGACGACTGGTACAACGGACAGATGGAAAAGATCGATTCCGGGCTCGATGATCTTGAGAACCGCTGGATCGACGCGATCTCGGCCGATTTCCACGCCGGCTCCATCGCGGCCGCCTGTTCCCTCGGCTATCTCGATTTCCGTTTCGCCGACAAGGACTGGCGCACCGCGCATCCGAAGCTGGCTGCCTGGTTCGCCGAAGTGTCCAAGCGCCCCTCGATGGAAAAGACCTTCCCGAAGGGTTGAGCCTGGCTCAGCAGATAAAAAAAGGCCCCTGTCTCCAGGGGCCTTTTTTCGTTCAGCGCATCAAGCCTTGTAGGGTATCGCCGGCAAGATCTTGCCTTCGCAGGGGCCGAAGCCGATGCGGTAGCCCTGGCCTTCGGCATAGCCCGTGAACGTCACGGTATCGCCGTCGTGAAGGAAGCTGCGCGTCTCGCCGCTCTCCAGCGCCACCGGCTCCTTGCCGCCCCAGCTGATTTCCAGCATGGAGCCGCGCGAATCCTTCGTCGGGCCCGAAATGGTGCCCGAGCCCAGCAGGTCGCCAACGTCCATCGGGCAGCCCGATGTGGTGTGGTGGCAAAGCTGCTGCGGCGCCGAATAGTACATCTCGGCATAGTTCGTCCGCGCCACGACCGTGCCGGCCTTGCCCTCGGGGGCAATTTCGACCGCGAGCTTGATGTCGTAGAGCATCGGGCGGGGCTCGTTCAGGTAAGGCAGCAGTTCCTTCTCGCGGGCGGGCGTGGAGGTGCGGAACGGTTCGAGCGCGGCGCGGGTGACGATCCACGGGCTGATCGTCGTGGCCGTCGCCTTTGCCTGGAACGGTCCGAGCGGCTGGTATTCCCAGGCCTGGACGTCGCGGGCCGACCAGTCGTTGAGAAGCACATAGCCGAAGATCATTTCATCGGCTTCCGCGACCGAGACCATGCCTTCGGACGCCGTTCCGACGATCGCGCCCATTTCCAGTTCGAAGTCGAAACGTTCGCAGGGCGCAAAGCGCGGCGCGGCGTCGTTCGGACCCTTCAGCTGGCCGTTGGGACGGCGCACCTCGGTGCCGGAAACCACGACCGAGGACGCGCGGCCATTGTAGCCGATGGGAATGTGCAGCCAGTTTGGCGGCAGGGCGTTTTCCGCCCCACGGAACATCGTGCCCACATTCGTCGCGTGGTGCTTGCTGGCGTAGAAATCCGTATAGCCCGACACGAGAAACGGCATGAACAATTCCGCGTCCGATGCCGGATAGAGATGCGGCTCGACGTCCTCGCGTTCGGAAGACCCTTCGACCAGCAATTCCGTCAGGCGGCTGCGGAACGCATCCCACGCTTCCGGGCCCATCTCCATCAGCACGTTCCAGAACGGCACGTCGAAGACCGGCTCGTCGGCAAGATCGATAAGTCCGATCTCCTCCAGGGCGCGGATGTCGACGATCTGGTCGCCGATGGCGACGCCGCAACGCGGATCGTCATCGCCGGGAGCGAAGACACCGTAAGGCAGGTTGTTCAGCGGAAACTCGCTTGTCGCGGAGTTCGCGCTTTCCACCCAGCTCCTCAATAGGCTTGTCATGTTGTCCTTCCTGTTCAATTAGCGGAAAAAAGGGGCCGAGAGCCTCGCTCCCAACCCTTTCGCCAAAATCCCGCTTTTGGCGGTCACTTTACCGACGGCGTACCGTCGAACTTCTTTTCAAGGCTGCTCCAGCAATCGACGTATTCGTCCTGCAGCGGAGCCTGCGTGGCCGCAAACTCGGTCAGATGCTGCGGGAAGCGGGTCTCGAACATGAAAGACATGGTCTCGTCCAGCTTCTCCGGCTTGAGCTCGCCATTGGAGGCCCCCTCGAAGGCGTCGCGGTCCGGTCCGTGGGGCAACATCATGTTGTGAAGGCTCATGCCGCCGGGCACGAAGCCCTGGGGCTTGGCGTCGTAGATGCCATAGATGTTGCCCATCATCTCCGACATGATGTTCTTGTGGTACCACGGCGGGCGGAACGAATGCTCGGCCACCATCCAGCGCTCGCGGAACAGAACAAAGTCGATATTGGCAGTGCCTTCCACGCCCGAAGGTGCCGTCAGCACGGTGAAGATGGACGGATCGGGGTGGTCGAACAGGATCGCGCCGACCGGCGAATAGGTGCGAAGGTCATATTTGACCGGCGCATAGTTGCCGTGCCACGCCACCACATCAAGCGGCGAATGGTTGATGAAGGTCTCGTGAAACTGACCGCACCACTTGATGACCACGCGTGAGCGGGCCTCGCGGTCTTCGAAGGCCGCGACCGGCGTCTTGAAATCGCGCGGGTTGGCCATGCAGTTGGCGCCGATGGGGCCGCGGCTCGGAAGGTCGAACTTCTGGCCGTAGTTTTCGCAGACAAAGCCGCGGGCCGGTCCTTCCAGAACTTCGACGCGGTAGACGAGACCGCGCGGCAGGATCGCTATCTCCTTCGGCTCAAGATCGATCACGCCCAGCTCGGTCAGGAAACGCAGGCGGCCTTCCTGCGGCACTACGAGCAGTTCGCTGTCGGCCGAGTAGAAATACTCGTCCTGCATCGAGGTGTTCACAAGGTAGACATGGCTTGCCATGCCGACCTGCGTGTTGACGTCGCCAGCGGTGGTCATCGTGCGCATACCGGTGATCCACGTCAGCGATTCTTCCGTGTGCGGAACCGGGTCCCAGCGGTACTGGCCAAGGCTGATCACATCGGGAAGCACGCAGGGCGCGGATTTCCAGAACGGCACGTCGATCTTGGAAAAGCGCGTGACATGCTTGACCGATGGGCGGATGCGATAGCACCAGGTCCGCTCGTTCTGGCCCCGGGGCGCCGTGAATGCGGTGCCTGAAAGCTGCTCGGCGTAAAGGCCGTAAGCGCATTTCTGCGGGCTGTTCTGGCCTTGCGGCAGTGCGCCCGGCAGCGCCTCCGTTTCAAAATCATTGCCGAAACCGGGCATGTAGCCGGGGACGGTGCCGGTGGTGAGGCCGCTTTGGATCATGCCTGCCGGTAGGGGAACTGTCATCTTCAACGCCTTCCAATATGAGTTGCCGGAAACGGTCGTTTTCGAGCCGTCGAGCGTGCAATTCGCTTGATCAGGGATATCGTTGCGTTTACAACGATGTCAAGTGGCCCGCCGAAATAGAATTGTCTCGCGCCGGGATGTCTGATTTCCTTGGGAAAATTCGAAGCAATTTTTACAGCAATTGGCGCGGCTATTTTTTGAGGGTTGAATGCAAATGCAGACCGACAGCAGTTTTGATCTGGACAATTTCCTGCCTTACCAGCTTGCCGTTGTTGCTGGCCGGGCGAGCAAGGCATTTTCGGAAATCTATTCTGCTGAAGCGGGCCTTACGGTGCCCGAGTGGCGCATCATGGCGCATCTTCTGAAGGCCGAGGCCGTCAGCGTACGCGAAATTCACCTGCGCACCGACCTGGACAAGCCGAAGGTCAGCCGCGCTTCCGATCGGCTCGAGGCGGAGGGGCTGCTGGTCAAGAAGGTGAACCCGCGCGACCGGCGCCTGGTTGAATTGAGCCTGACGCCGGCGGGGCGGGCGCTGATGATGAAACTGATCCCGCTGGCCAACCAGTTCCAGCAGAAATTGCTGGAGCAGCTTGGCGGCGATGCGGCGACGTTCAGCGCCGCACTCTCCCGGATGATGGATGATTCGAAATGACCACGCTCTACGACTATTGGCGCTCGTCTGCTTCATACAGGCTGCGCATCGCTCTTGGGCTCCTTGGCGAGCCTTACGAGAAAGTGACGGTCAACCTGCTTGAGGGGGAACATCGCGGCGCCGCGAACCTGGCCCGCAATCCGCAGGGCCTTGTGCCGACGCTGGAGATCGACGGTCATTCCTTCACCCAGTCGCTGGCGATTCTCGAATATCTCGACGAGACGCGCAACGCCGGGTTTCTCCCGAAAGATCCCGTCGGCCGTGCAAGAGTGCGCGCGCTCTCCTACGCGGTTGCGATGGAGATCCATCCGGTCTGCAATCTTTCCGTCGGCAAATATGCCTCCGAACAGTCGAATGGCGCGATCACGATGGAAAGCTGGTCGCAGCACTTCATCGGCAAGGGCTTCATGGCACTGGAGAGAATGCTTGAGGCGCAGGAAACCGGCGCGTTCTGCCATGGCGACAGCGTGACGATGGCGGATATCTGCCTCGTGCCGCAGGTCTACAATGCGCGGCGCTGGGGTGTGGACCTGTCCAGAACGCCGAGGCTGGCGGAAATTTCCTCCAGAGCAGAAGCCCTGCCGGCTTTCACGGCTGCGTTCCCCAGCCAATAGTTCTGCGCCGCTTCTTCCATAAAAACGGTGGTCAGCCCCGCGCGGCGCTGACGCTGTCGCGTGAGAGGAAGTCGCCGATCCTTTCCAGGGCGCGCAGGATGTTCTCTTCGGAATTGGCGTAGGAAAGGCGGATGTAACCTTCGCCGAGCACGCCGAAGTCCGGCCCGCCGATCAGCGCCACGCCGGCCTCCTCAAGAAGCGCGCGGGCAAGCTCCTTGGATTTCCAGCCCGTGCCGGCGATGTTGGGGAAGGCATAGAAGGCACCCTTGGGTGTGATGCAGGAAATGCCGGGCAGCGCATTCAGCCCCTCGACCACAACCTTGCGGCGCTTGTCGAAGGCGCGCATCATCTTTTCCACGTCGTCCTGCGGACCATCGATGGCCGCGATGCCGGCATACTGGCTCGGCGCGTTGACGCAGGACCAGCAGTTGACCGCCAGCTTGCGCACCTTGTCGTAGAGATGGGCACCTTTCTCGCCATTCGGCCAGATCGACCAGCCCATGCGCCAGCCGGTCATCGCCCAGGTCTTGGACCAGCCGTTCAGCACGATCAGCCGGTCGCGGATTTCCGGAAACTGCAGCAGCGAGCAGTGCGTCTCGCCGTCATAGGTCATCACGTCGTAGATCTCGTCGGAGAGGATCGCGACATGCGGATGCGCCTCAAGCCCGTTCCCCAGCTTTTCGATCTCGGCGCGCGGCGTGACGCCGCCGGTCGGGTTGGCCGGCGAGTTGAGAATCAACAGCCGCGTCTTCGGCGTGATCAGCGACAGCGTCTCCTCTGCCGAGAACGCAAAGCCGTTCGCCTCGCGCATTGGCACCGGCACGGGCTTCGCACCGGTGAACTCGATCATCGAGCGGTAGATGGGAAAACCTGGATCGGGATAGAGGATTTCGGTGCCCGCCTCGCCGAACATCAGGATCGCCGCGAACATGGTTGGCTTGCCGCCGGGCATGATCATCACGCTCTCGGGCGACACTTCCACGCCGGTGGTGGCCAGCGTGCGTCGCACCACCGCTTCGCGCGTGGCAAGCAGGCCGTTTGCCGGCGTATAGCCGTGATGGCCGTCGCGCAGCGCCTTGATCGCGGCCTCCACGATGTGGTCCGGCGTGCGGAAATCCGGCTGGCCGATGCCGAGATTGACGATGTCGCGGCCTTCATGAGCAAGCTGGGTGGCGCGGGCCAGAACGGCAAAGGCGTTTTCCTCGCCGAGGCGGTCGAAGGCGGCAATCGTTTGGAGCATGTTTCGCGGCCTGTCTGGTTCTTTTGAACTGAATGCGTTTTTGTGAGGCTTTCGGCCGAGAAAAGCAATCACATGGGGACGAGAGCATGACGATGGATCTGGGCCAGTGGCAGCCGCGGCCGCGCCCGCAGCGCGAGATTTTGGAGGGGCGCTATGTGCGGCTGGAGCCGCTTGATGCGGCCCGGCACGGCGATGGGCTGTTTGCGGCGTCGTCGGTGCCGGATGCCGGCGATCGTTTCCGCTGGCTGCCGGAATATCCGCCGGAAACCCGGGAAGGTTTTCAGCCCTGGCTGGAAAAGGCGACCGCCAGCGAGGACCCGCTCTATTTCACCGTCATCGACAAGGCGAGCGGCCAGATCGCCGGCCGCCAGACGCTCATGCGCATCGATCCGGCCAATGGCGTCATCGAGATCGGCAACATCTATTGGGGTCCGCTGATCTCGCGCAAGCCCGCCGCAACCGAGGCGCAGTTCCTGTTCATGCAATATGCCTTCGACACGCTCGGCTATCGCCGCTACGAGTGGAAGTGCAACAATGCCAACCTGCCGTCGAAGCGGGCGGCCGAGCGCTTCGGCTTCAAGTTCGAAGGCATTTTCCGCCAGCATCTGATCGTGAAGGGCAAGAACCGCGACACGGCGTGGTATTCTGTCATTGACGGCGAATGGCCTGCGCTGAAACGCGCCTATGAGAACTGGCTCGATCCGGCTAATTTCGACGCCGAGGGTAGGCAGAAGCGGCGACTGGAAGATTTTCGCGCCGCGCTGGCCGCCTGATCCTGGGCGGCGGCGCAAACGGACGGAATGGAAATGATGATGGATTCAGGCAACCGCAAATCGGCGATCGCCGCAGCGGCGATCATGCTGGTGTTCGGCCTGCTCGCCTATTTCCTGCCCAACATCATGCTGGCGGTCGGCGGCGTTTCGCCTCTCGCGGCCGGGGCCGTCGCGGTGTTGTTCGTGGCGGGGTTCTTCATCGTTTTCTGGCTGCGGGCACGCAGCCAGCGCCGCAAGCCGCACTGACAGCCGCGACCTGAACTGACGCGGCCGAGGGCGCGTTTGGCACCCAGTCAGGCGGTTGCCTTCGGTCGCGGCTCCCTGGCGCGCGGCAAGACCAGCACCGAGCGCAAACCGCCGCCCGGCCGGTTGCGGAGAGTGACGTCGCCGCCGAAGCCGCGTGCTGTGTTGCGCGCAATGGTCAGGCCCAGGCCGAAGCCACCGGTCTGGCGATTGCGCGATGCTTCGACGCGCGTGAAAGGCCGGAAGACCTTTTCGATGTCCGCATCGGGAATGCCCGGGCCATCGTCGTCGATCGAAAGCACGATCTCGGTTTCGGTTTGAGAAACGCTCAGGCGTGCCGAGCCGCCATATTTCACGGCATTCTCGATCAGGTTGGTTATGCAGCGCCGCAGCGGAACGGCTCGGCCGAGACATATCAGGCCGCGTTCACGAGCGGCCGTTTCATCCATGACCACGTTCGGATTTTCATCGGCGATGGAGTCCACCAACGACCAGAAATCTATCCGCTCCAGATCGCCGGAGTGGCCGTTCTGACTGGCGAAATCCAGCACCGAGGCAGTGATGGTCTCGATGTCGGCCAGGTTCTGCATCAGCGCTTTCTTCACCGGCGATTTTCCAAGCAGTTCGAGGCGCAGGCGGATGCGCGTCAGCGGCGTGCGCAGGTCGTGCGCGAGTGCTGCGGCCAAAAGCTCCCTGTCCTCGACATATTCGCGCAGGCGCGCCTGCATGGCGTTGACCGCCTGCGCGGCGGACCTGTATTCGCTGCTGCCGCGCTCGGGCAGGGGAGGGCTCTTCAGGTCCTCGCCGATATGCCCGACCGCGCTTTCAAGGGCACGATAGGGCGCGGTCAGCCGGCGTAGCGCCCACATCGAAAGCAGCACCACGGCCGCGGCCGCAGACGCGTAGAGCGGCAGGCTTTGCGCCGTCAGAATCGGGCTGAGGGGCGTCGAGGGCATGATGAAGTTCATCCATTGCCCGTCCTTGAACTCGATCGAGGCAATGAGCGTGTCGCTCTTGGTGTAGTCCGCCGCAAGGTTGAGGAGTTCACGCTCGATGCTGCCCACGTCGTCCCTGGTTCCCGCGGTGCCGGCATTCGCATTTCCTTCGCTGATGGGGGATTCGCGGCGGACACGCGCGTCCTCCACGCCGTATTTCGACAGGCGCCCGACAATGATGTCTTCCATCTCCGCCATCTCGTCGTCGCTCGGGATGGAGGAGGCGATCGCGGATTCATCGGAAACGGTGAGCCCATAGGGCGGCGCCGACAGTTCAGCCGCGATGTTCTTTCGCTGCTCCGGCGAGGCCGCATACATCAGCTTGACCAGCGCCAGCGAGCGTTCGTTGAGCCGGAGCAGGTCCTGGACGTTGTTGGAAGCCACGCGCTCGCGCGCCACGATTGAAAGCGTCAGGACCTGGATGCTTAGCAGGCCGGCGATGAGGATCAGCAGCACCCAGGCGGGAAGCGAGCGCGGCAGAAGCCATCTCATTCAGCAACGACCTCCGGCACGAACTGGTAGCCGCCGCCGCGCACCGTCTGGATGAGCTTGGGCGAGCGGGGATCGTCCTCCATCTTTCGCCGCAGGCGGCTGACCAGGATGTCGACGCTGCGGTCATAGCTGTAGTCGCCGTTCTGGTTGGACAGCTCCACGAGTTGCTCGCGGCTGAGCACGCGCTGCGCACTCTTGGCGAGGGTCAACAGCAGATTGAACTCGGCGGTGGTCAACTCGATGCGCACCTCGTCCGGGTTCAGCAGCCGGCGGCGGGAGGCGTCCAGCGTCCAGCCGGCGAACCTAAAGATCTGCTCCATGGGGCGGTAGGCGCCGCCCGGCTCGCTGCGGCGGCGCAGCACGGCACGGGTGCGGGCCAGCAGCTCTCGCGGGTCGAACGGCTTGGGCACGTAATCGTCGGCGCCCATCTCCAGACCGACGATGCGGTCGATCGTTTCCGTGACGGCCGTCAGCATGATGATGGGCACTCTCGAGTGGGTTCGCAGTTCGCGGCAGATGTCCAGCCCGCCCTTGCCGGGCAGCATCACGTCGAGAATGATCAGGTCGACGGGACTTCGCCGCAGCGCAGCCTGCATCTCGTCCTCGTCGCGCGCTGCCGATACCCGCAGGCCGTGCTTCTGGAAATATTCCTGCAGCAGGTCACGGATCTCCTTGTCGTCGTCGACGATCAGGATATGGGCGTCGGTTTTCAAATTCCTGTTCCCTGCTTGAGCACCGCGATGACCGCGCTGGAAAAATATGTCCGGTCGCGAGGAATGGCCAGCGGCAGCTGCGGGCGCCCTCGCTGTTACAATCCAGATACAAAACACTGCAAACCGGAAAAACGCGAGACACGCCGGCCCGTCATAAAGTCCCCGTTGCTTCAGTCACCTGGTTCGGGGAACGCCAATGCGCAGTTGCGTGAACAGTTCGATGATCGTTCTGCTCGCCGCGCTGTCGCTTGGCGTTGCCTCCGGCCAGTCCGTTGCGAAAGGAACGACCCCGAGGATCGAACAGTGCAACAAGCTGCAGCAGCAATTCGCCCATGCGATCGCCGAGCACGCCGAGGCAAAACGGGCCGCCGAGGCGAGAGCCCTTCAAAAGAAAGCCGCCAGATTCTGCGCCGGCAAGCGGCAGGCACAAGGCATACGTGCCTATGCCACCGCATTGAAGATGCTCGGAGTTCAGCCGATCGAACCCTGACCGGCCGAACTTTAACCCTGGCCCTCCGTCAGAAGGATACGACCATGACCATCAGCAAGACCCTCATCTCCGCCCTCGGCCTGACCGTCGCCCTGGCCTTTTCCGCCCCGATGTTCACTGCTACCAGCGCGAACGCTGCCGGCACGAGCGCCCAGTCGGAAACCAATACGCAGGCACCGATGAAGGCGAAGAAACATCACAAGAAGTCGACGCACAAGAAGCACCACAAGAAGACCCCGCAGAGCAGCCAGACCAAGAATCCTGCCTACTAATCGCCTGTCAGTTACTCCCGTGGTTTCGCCCTGGTTGCCATCGGCCAGGGCGCTTTTTTTTGCCTGGCGGGAACGCAATGGGGCTAGCGCGGCAAGTAACCGCGGCGGCCCCTCGAGCGATGGCTGCAGCCGGTGTGCGCCGCTCCGTTCTCAGGCGGTGAGGCTTGCCGTCAGAAGCAGAACACCAAGAACGAACACGAACCCGGCCCCGGCGATCTCGATTGCCGCATGGACACGGTTTCCTGCCCGCCCGTCGCCGGCAAGGGCTACGGCCCAGTTCTTTGCGGTGACGGCCATGATGGCCAGGGCCGATACGGTTATGGCCGTGCCCAAGGCCATGGCAAGCACCGAGAGTACGCCACCTATCCAGAGGCCATTGAGGAAGGCGAAGGTCAGCACGATCAGCGCACCCGAGCAGGGGCGCAGGCCGACGGCGGCCACGGCCGACCACGCGGTCTTCCAGTTGAAGTCGGCGCCCGAGATCATCGCCGGGTCCGGCGCGTGCGAATGTCCGCAGGTCGAGCACACCATGTCTGGACCGTGACCGTGATCGTGATGTGCATGCGCATCATGCTCGCAGGTATGGCCGTGATGGTGGTGGGAATCCCCATGCGCCGCCGACAGGCTGTGAACGGGATTGGCACCGATCAGACCGCGCAGGCGCGGCCACGCCTTCTGCCGGAGCAGCCATGCGCCGAAAAGGGTGATCAGCAGATAGCTAGCCACCTCAAGGAACCACGTGGCGTTTGTCATGGTGATCGACGTGCCGCGCAACAGCAGGAACAGCAATGCCATCAGGACAATTGCGGTGCCCGCCTGAAGAAATGCCGAGATGAAGGACAGCATCACGCCGCGCCGCAGCGCAACTTCATTGGCCAGCATGTATGAGGAAATGACCGCCTTGCCGTGTCCCGGGCCGGCAGCATGGAAGATGCCGTAGGCGAAGGAAAGGCCGACCAGGATCCAGATCTGGCTGCCGTCCTGGCGCATTGCCTTCAGCGCGCCTGTCAAGGCGCGGTAGAAGCCCTGCTGCTGGACGTTGATCCAGTTCATCAGGCCGCCGAACATGCCGGTTGAAGGGATCGTTGCTTCGTTGGCTCCGATGCCCAGGGAGCTCTGGGCGTGTGCTTGCGACGCAAGCTGGGCGAGAACACAGGCCGCTGCCAGGGCGGCAATCAGCAAGCGTCCGGTCGTCTTGTTCACGGCTCTATCCTTGGGGTTTGCAGTTGAGTTCAAGGCGGGTCGCGAAAATCTTGCTCAGGTTGGTGCCGGCGGGATCGTTGAAGAATGCTTCTGTGAGTGTCGCCTGGTTCTGCGCGAGCGCCTCGTCGGGATCAGGACGGACGACACTGCGCGTGCAGCTTGCCGGCAGGTTCTCGACGGCCATGTTTTCATCTTCGACGAAGTCGATTGCGGTGTAGAAGGTCGGGTCGTAGACGCCGAAATTGATATTTCCCGAGAGTTGCAGCGGCTCCTTGGGCTCGGATTCGAACAGGATGATGAGCTGGTCCTGCTCGAAATAGGCCATCAGCTGCGCAGGTGTCTTCATCTCCATGTTCTTTCCCTCGGCGGTGACGAACTGGAAATAGTCGTACTCTGCCAGCGACTGGAAGACGGTGTCCGCGACGTCCTTGAGTTCCTCGTCATCCAGCTTGAGGTCGGAATTCTTGTCGAACTCCATCAGCACGGTTGAGGAGAACAGTTCGTCGAACCGCCACACATGGCGCAGCGACTTCACCTTCTGGTCGGGGTCGACCATCACGTCCAGCCGCGCCTCCGCGAAGACATGCGGATGGACCCGGGCAGGAACCGTCGAACCCAGCAGTGCCGCAGCGGCCGAAGCCAGGATTGCCGCTCTCATTTTTGGCTGCATCACCGTTGGTGTTCCTGTCGAGATTCGAGACTAAGGGAGGGTTATCAGAAAGGGGGCGAAAATGGGACCTCAGCCCTGGTCCCGCGCCTTGAACCACTGCGCGAGGAAATCGACGAGCACCCGAACCTTCGCCGGCAAGTAGCGGCGGTGCGGATAGACGGCAAAGATGCCGCCGCCGGGCAGAATATGGTCATCCAGTAAAGGCACCAGGCGCCCGCCCTCTATATCGGCGGCCGCAATGAAATCGGGCAGAATGGCAAAGCCTAGCCCTGCAAGTGCGGCCGCGCGGGTCGCAAGCGGACTGTTGACCTCCATCTGTCCGGAGACCGAAACGGTGATGGTCTCGCCATTTTCGCCAAGGAACGGCCAGTTCGAGAGCCAGCGGCCGTTGGTGTCGATGATGCAGGGCATGCCGGCCAGATCCTGTGGACGTCCGGGACGGCCATGCTTCTCTATGAGTTCTGGCGAGCCGCAGACCCTGACCGAGAACGGCGCCAGGCGGCGCGCAATCAGCGAGGAGCTTTCGAGCCGCGAAATGCGGACTGCAAGGTCGAAACCTTCCTCGACCAGATCCACGAAGCGGTCATCGAGATGGATGTCGAGCACGATGTCGGGATGCGCCTTGGCGAAGTCGATCAGGCACTGGCCTATGGGAGCGTCGGCAAAGGTGCGGGGTGCGGAAAGCTTGATGCGCCCGCGCACGTCGCCGGAGGATTCGCGCACGTCGTCGGCCAGGCTGTCCACCTCGCGGATGATCTCGGTGGCGCGGCGATAATAGGTGTGGCCAGCCTCTGTCAGTGAAAACTGGCGCGTGGTGCGGTTGAGCAACAGCGCGCCCAGTTCGTCCTCCAGCTCGCGCACATATTTGGAAAGCAGCGCCTTGGAGCGGCCGATCTTGCGGGCTGCGGCCGAAAAGCCCTCCGCCTCGACCACGTCGATGAAGGCGCGCATGCGGGTAAGCGTGTCCATAATTCAGTCCTTGCCGGCCGTTTCAAGAATGCGCCGACCAAGCGCGATCAGCTGAAGGTCGCTGTGCGCAGGGCCCAGCAGCGAAATCCCGAACGGTGCGCCGTCCACTTGTCCTATCGGCAGCGAAATCTGCGGGAAGCCCGACAGGCCGGAAAGACAGAGAAGCCGCAATGCACGCTCGCGATAGGCGAGCAGGTTGTCCGGCGTCTCCGCTTGCAGCGGTGCGGCACCTGGAACCGTCGGCAGCACGAGACAGCCGCCTTCGCCCAGCAGCGTGCCCAGCTCCTCGCGGAAGGCCGCGCGGAATTCCCGTGCCTGTGCCAGAGCGGAATCGTCCACCGTCTGCCCGAACCGGAACCTCTCCTCTACGCTCTTGTCGAGGCTGCCCGGGTGCGCCTCGATCCAGCGGCCCTGGCTTTCCCATCCCTCGCGCGCCTGGATCTTTCGAAAACACCAGTAGAGGTTGTCGGAACTCTGGCCAAGGGGCGTCGCCATTTCCACCTCGCCGAGCGCGTCTGTTACGGTATCCAGCATGCGGCGGTATTCGGCAGCTTCCGCGGGGCCGAAGACGAGCTCATCCAGCATCGCGAGGCGGAGCAACTTGGCTTCCCGCAGGGGGGCGAGTGGGGCGCCCAACACCACTTTCGCAACGGCTTCGTAGACATCGATGTCCTTGGCAAACCAGCCGAACGTGTCGAGCGAGGGCGCGAGCGGCGCGGTGCCTTCCAGCGATATGCTGCCGTGGGTGGTGCGCAGGCCGATCAGGCCGCAAAAACTCGCCGGCGCGCGGATCGAGCCGCCGGTGTCGGATCCCGTCGCAATATCTGCCAATCCGCCCGCCACCGCCGCGGCCGAGCCGGACGACGAGCCGCCGGTGACACGATCAGGCGCCGCCGAATTCACCGGGTGCGGATAGTGCACATTCTGCCCCATCAGCGAGAAGGCGAATTCGTCGGTCTGGGTCTTGCCGAGAAAATGCGCGCCGGCATCCAGAAACATCTGGATGGCAGGCGCCGTTTTCTCAGCCGGCCGGGCCTCGGCCAGCCGGTCGGGATTGCCGCAGCCGGTGGGATAGCCGGCCACGTCGAAAATGTCCTTCACGCCGACGCCAAGCCCCGCCAATGGGCCGGATCTTGCATTGGGAACAGCCACTTGCGGCAGGTCCAGAAACGCATTGAGACGATCGCGCATGTCGATCATTGTTCCACAAATCATTCAGTTTCGCGCAGCTTCGTTCGATGATCGGCTTTTTACAAGCGCCCTTAAGATTTTTGTTGATTGTGACGGACCCTGACCCTATATGCGCGCTTGCCCAAAGTCGCACGTGCCTGTGGGCGTCCCCCGACCCTCGAATGGCGAGGAAATCGGGACGGTACCTGGGAAATAACGAGCCCAGTTGGTTTAGCGGCCAACCGCTAAGCCAAGGACGCCTTGAAGCAACGACGGTGCGGGCCTTTCTGGTGTCTGCCGATCGTCCATAGATCGGGGTTACTGAAGAGGCACACCTTCATTGCCGGCAGTGCGGAACGGGTCTCCCAATCCAAGCCAAGGCAGACAAAGCGAGCAAAGGCCGCAAGGCACGAGTTCATCGCCGCGTGAAAGCGTTTTTTCGTTCCGGGGTCTCCACCGCCCGGTTCGTCGACTCGCGTTCATGCCTTTGTCCAAAGCGGCAACAGCGACCGAAGGGGATCGCGCCGCAGCTTCGTTTCGCGTGGGAATACCCGCGCCAAGGAGAGACCCATGGCCACCCAGCGCATCCTCGATTTCCTCGCCACCCGACGTCCCGACGGCCCGTGCCTGGTTCTGGACCTCGAAGTCGTGCGCGATAACTACCATGCCTTCGAGAAGGCTCTGCCCAATTCCAAGATCTACTATGCGGTGAAGGCAAACCCCGCGCCGGAGATCCTGCGCCTGCTCGCCTCGCTCGGCTCGTGCTTTGACACCGCCTCGGTGGCCGAGATCGAGATGGCGCTGAGCGCAGGTGCCACGGCCGACCGCATCTCCTATGGCAACACCATCAAGAAGGAGCGCGACATTGCGCGCGCCCATGCGCTCGGCATCCGCCTCTTCGCCGTGGACTGCGTCGAGGAGGTCGAGAAGATCGCCCGCGCCGCCCCCGGCGCCCGCGTTTTCTGCCGCGTGCTGACCGATGGTGAAGGCGCAGAATGGCCGCTGTCGCGCAAGTTCGGCTGCGTGCCGGCGATGGCGGTTGATGTTCTGCGTCATGCCAGGCTGTTGGGCCTCGATGCCTATGGCGTTTCGTTCCATGTCGGCTCGCAGCAGACCGACCTGGTTGCCTGGGACCGTGCGCTGGCCGACGCCAGGGCCGTCTTCTCGGCGCTGGCGCAGGAAGGCATCACGCTGCGCATGGTCAACATGGGCGGTGGCTTCCCGACGCGCTACCTGAAGGACGTCCCCACCGCCCAGGCTTACGGCGAGGCGATCTTCGAGGCGCTGAGCAAGCATTTCGGCAACCGCATCCCGGAAACCATCATCGAGCCGGGCCGCGGCATGGTCGGAAATGCCGGGGTCATCAAGTCGGAAGTCGTGCTGATCTCCAAGAAGGCCGACAACGACAATGTGCGCTGGGTCTATCTCGACATCGGCAAGTTCGGCGGCCTCGCCGAGACGATGGACGAGGCGATCCGCTACCCGATCGTTACCCCGCGCGACGGCGATGTGGCGGAGCCTTGCGTGCTCGCCGGCCCCACCTGCGACTCGGCCGACGTGCTTTACGAGAAGGCGCCCTATCCGCTGCCGGTCTCGCTGACCATCGGCGACGAGGTGCTGATCGAAGGCACGGGCGCCTATACGACGACCTACTCGGCCGTCGCCTTCAACGGCTTCGAGCCTCTCCGATCCTACGTGATCTGACGGCTCGTTACGGGCACCTGTTCGCAGGCGTCCGGCAGCCGCCAGATCATCCTGCCCGCCGGCGTCGTTTTTGTCGGCGCATGGTCCTTTCCGAAGCCGAAGCGGCTTCGGGGCCATGCGCGTGCCGGCGGCGGGTTCGCTCGTGGAAAAAACTCCGCTTGTGAAGGATCGCGGAAATGGAACAGATCGTTGAGAAATTTGGCGCGGCCATGCCGCTTCTGATCTCCCCCACAAGGGGGGAGATTGGCAGTTGCGCGGCCTTCACTATCACCGCCGAAATCCCGTCCGACGTCGGTGCACGCGAGGCGCTGCTCGATCGCGCCATGGGCGTGCTGCGCCGGCGCAAGTCTTCGGAAAAGCTGCGCCGCGGCCGCCTGCCCTCGGCGGGGCTGGCCTTCGTTGCGCGCGATCCGGCCGGAGCAGTGGTCGGCACCGTGCGGCTCTGGGATGTGGCGTTGGGGGAGGGCGGGTGCGACGCGCTGCTGCTCGGTCCGCTTGCCGTGGAGCCGTCGCTGAAGGGTGCGGGTCTGGGTTCGGCCCTGATGCGGCATGCAATTGCCGAAGCGGCTAGGCGCGACCACCGGGCAATCCTGCTGGTAGGCGATGCGCCCTACTATGCGCGCTTCGGCTTCTCGGCCGACAAGACCGGCGCTCTTGCCATGCCGGGGCCCTATGAGCGACACCGCCTGCTGGCGCTGGAGCTTGCCGAGGGGGCGCTGCATGGCGCCGCCGGCGTGTTGAAAGCGGCCGGCCGCAGACAGAAGCCGGCGGGCGCAACGCTGGTGGCGTGAAGGAATGGGCCGCCTAAAGCGAAAAGCTCGGCGCTACAAGCGCCGGGCTTTAGTTGGCCAAATACGTCGCGGTCAGATGATCTGGCTGAGCGCCATGGCGACCGACATGTCGCCTTCCACCGCGAGCTTCCCGGTCATGAACGCCGTCGTCGGGCTCAGATCGCCGCTGATCATGGATTCCAGATCATCGAGGCTGAGCTTGATCGTGCAGTCGGTGGGCGCGTCGGTGGTCGAGATGGTGGATCCGTCGATCACGATCACCCCGTCGGCGCCCGTGTCGAATTTCACCGAACGCCCGAAGCCGGAGCTCTCGACGCGGTCCCTGATCTTTTCGACAACAGCTTGAACGCTCATCACAGTGCTCCCTTGTCCCTGAGGTGGCGCGGCTTTGAAACCTGCGCGACGATGCCGGCCCCCGGTTTGGAGGCTGAGGTGAACATCGTATAGCCTCCTGTTGACGTAAACGTCAACTTGGGGGCTGTGGCTCGCGTCACTCGGTGGCTGGGGCGGGGCGCAGGAGTTCGCGCCGGCGGTTGCTCCTGTCGCGGGTCTCATCGCGGGGCAGGAAATCGATCTGTTCGATGATGACCTCGTCGATCATCTTCTCGCCCACTCGGGCATTGATGCTGTCGCGCACCCCGTGCCTGAATGCATCGAGATCGAAATTTTCGCGCTTCGAAAAGTCGATCTGCGGATTGGCGTAGAGATAGGTGTAGACCTCGTCGACAATCAGCGATTGGGCAGGGATCGTGAGCTTCTTCAACTCCTTGGGGTCGGCCGTGTAGACGAGCCGAGCCAGGAAATAGCCATCGATGCTGGCCTTGTTGAAGACCGGAACGGAGATCACGTCGGTCTTGACATAGTCCAGGCCGCCAAGCAGCGGCGGCAAGGCGTTCGGGTCTGCTGTCTTGGCGCTGGAAAACTGGAACGAGAAGAACACCGCGCCGAGTGTAGCGATGCAGATCCAGACCGCCGCGCCGGCGAATTTGATCAGCGGGCCCACCCGAACTCACCTTCCGAGTAGGTGCCGTCGGCTTCGGCGCGCTTGATGACATCCTGCATGAGCTTTGCCACTTCGCTCACGGCGCTCATATGCGCCCGGATGACGGATTCGTTTACCGCCAGCCTTTCGCGGAGCTGCTCCAGGCCTTCCCGGTGCTCGGCCACGATCTCGGGCTCGTCCACGCCTTTGGTGGCGCGGGTCAACTCGTAGAGATACCGGCTCTTGCGCGCGCTGGAGGCGCGGATATCGAACACGCCGCCTGCGCGGATCGCTGCAGTCTCTTCTTCCAAGGCTTCCGAGATACGACCAATTATGGCCGACAAGTTGCCGAGCAGGGCAGTAGGTGCGGCAGTGGACCGCGAAGATGGCACCGGCAAATTCTCGGCAATCGGATTCTCATCCATCATGATGGTCTGTCCCGTAATTTTCAAAGCTTGGTCTTGGTGGCGACCGCGGCTTCATCGCCGACCAAGTCGCGCACCATCTTGCGCTGCAAATCCTGAACCAGCGACGTTGACAGGCTGGTCTGTTGGTCGGTTTCCGCCTTTCCGGGCCCTCCGGAGACCGGCCCGACAGCAACCTTCCTTTCCCCTTCCATATAGTGGCCGCCGAGAACGCGGTCGGCGATCCCGATACCACCCCGCTCGGCCATGACGTTTGCCAGCCGCTCGGCCATCATCGACTTCCACATGTCGCCGGCTACGCCCTTGCCGTAGACGTTTTCGGCGTCCTTCGGCAGCATGTTCTGGACGAAAGTCTGCAAGACCATCGCTTCGAAGCGCTTGAAAGCGTCCGGCGACGAAGTTTCCGAAGCTGCCCGTGCAAACCTGGCCTGCCCCTCCATCTCGCCCACCGAAAACGCTGCCACTGCACTGCCGCCCGCAGCGTTGGCCCGCTTCACCAGCTCGGCACGCGCCGCCTCGATGCCCGACGGCTCGACCGCACGCGCAACGTCCAAGACAATGTCACTCGGGGGAGAGATCGCCAAGAAAAGCTGTCCTTTTCAATTTCATGCCTGGGATCATGGCCCAATAAGCTTGTGGCAACCTTACCGGTCCTCGGAAGCCTTGCGCTCCACCATCTCCAGCCTCTCGCGGTCGGCCGTCAGGCGTTCCTCCCACTGGAGGGCATCGCGGTAGGCTCGCTCGACCATGTTGGTGCGGGCGGTCGCGGTTGCAACCTTTGCGGCCTCGTCCCTGGCCAGTTGCTGCTGTTCCACCTGGCGTATTCGAGCCTTGTCGATGCGCTGATGGTAGATTTCGGGGAATATCCCGGATAGCGAATCCTCGGCGTCGAACCGCACCCTCAGTTCGGTCGCCTCGTTCTGCGCCGCCAGCGCCTCGGCGATGAACCCGGCATGGCGTGTCTCATGCATCGCCTTCAATTGCGACTGCACCTTCACGAGCTTTCGCAGTCGTTCCATGCGCGAGGTCATCGGTTCATCTCCCGATCGTGGTTGAGAGGAAGCCATCCGCGAAGAGGGTCAGCAGGGTGCCTACTCCAAAGTAGAAGATGATCAGGCCGCCGGCGATGACGAAGGGCATCGAGATGAAGTAGATCGGTATCTGCGGCACCAGCTTGTTGACGAAGCCAATGGTCAGGTTGACCAGAACTGCATAGGCGACGAAGGGGCTGCCCAGTCGCAACACGAGCAGAAAGCTCTCTGACAGCGTATCGGTCACGTCGACCAGCGCGGCGCGCGGATTGAAGAACGCGTCGAGGGGGGCGACGTCGTAGGACGTCACCAGGGCCTTGATGATCTCGTGGTGAAAGTCGAAGACAAACAGCAACATCAGCGCCGAAAACGAGATGACGGTTGCCAGCGCCGCCTGCGGCTCGGCTTCTTCGACGGCCGTTCCCCCCATGCCGCCATAGCCGATCAGCATGGCGATGGCCGAACCGATGAAGTGCAGCGCCATGACGTAGAGGCGCGCCAATCCACCGATGACGCCGCCGATCAACAGTTCTGAAACGATCATGGGCGCCAGCACCTGCGGGCGTTTGTCGACGAAAGGAACGATGTGGTCCCACAGGTGGACAAGCAAGGCCCCGGTGGCAGCCATCGCCACGAATAGCCGGATCTGGATGGGTACGCGGACGCTCGAAAGTCCGGGCATGAACAGGAAGCACCCGCCGATGCGACAGAAGGCCAGGAAGGCCGCAAGCACGACGGTTTCGGGTGCGACGGTCACGAAATGGTTCCGAGCACCCGAATTTCGACGCCCTTGGCGATCTCGACATGCGAA
Organism: Pseudomonadota bacterium; assembly: GCA_023387775.1. Classification (GTDB taxonomy): domain Bacteria; phylum Pseudomonadota; class Alphaproteobacteria; order Rhizobiales; family Rhizobiaceae; genus Pseudaminobacter. The sequence goes on from JAEWHN010000407.1 coordinate 35,925, forward strand.
AGGACCGGCAAGGTCGAGAACAGCCGCTCGATGATCATGCGCACATAGGGGCGGGAATCCGGCGCCGTGACGATGACGAAGCGCTCGCCCGCTTCCATGTATTTGCGAATGACGTTGCTTGCTTCCTGTCCGAATTCCTCGAGCTGGCGCGGATCGATATCGAACTCGCGAACCTCGCCCTTTGCGTCGCGCTTGAGGCTCTGGTGGAAGGCAAGGTCCCAGCGGTTGCCCAGGCGAAGCACCTTGAGCACACCACCCTCGCTGAGATCGCCACAGATCTGCTGGGCCATGCGCACGCGCACGTGCTCCACGATCTGCTCCGTGCGCCGCACATGCGGCGCGATTTCTGCGATAGCCTCGATGATGAGGTGCAGGTTGCGGATGGAAACGCGCTCCGCCAGCAACAGTTTCAGCACCGCCTGCAGGCCCGGATAGGAGATGTGCGAGGTGCAGATTTCGTCGGCCAGCTTGCGATATTCGGGGTCCTGCCGATCCAGCAGCGCCTTCATGTCCTTGTAGGAGAGAAGCTGCGGCAGGTTGTTGCGGATCACCTCGCTGAGATGGGTGAGCAGCACCGACATGTTGTCGGCAAAGGTGAACTGCTCGCGCTTCAGGTCTTCGATGAACATGTCGGGCACCGAGAAGGCGCGCATGCCGAAGGCGGGTTCGCGCACTTCTTCGCCGGGGATGTCGGGAATCTCGCGCTGGCCCAGCAGAACCATGACCTCGCCAACGCGCATCTGGTGCTCTGCCACGACCGTACCGTGGATCTTGATCTGGTAGCTCTTGCTCGGGATGCTGAGATCGTCGGTCAGGCGCACCTCCGGCACGACGAAGCCGTATTGCTGGGCGAACTTCTTGCGCATCTTGCCCATGCGGAAGGCCAGTTCCTGATGCGAAAGAAGCAGCTTGGTGGAGAGCTGCTTGCCGATGAGCAGTTCGATCTCGGCGGTCTTCAGCGAAGCCTTCACCGAGTTTCGCTCCTCTTCCGCCTTATTTTCCTGCGCTTCCTTTTCAGCGGCCTTGGCTTCGGCGACGCGCTGTTCCTGGCGGCGAGGCACGATATAGCCAAGCGCAGCCATGGCCCCGGCCAGGGAAACAAAGGGCAGCATGGGCAGGCCGGGCATCAGCCCCAATACCACCAGAAGCAGCGCGGCGACGTAGAGCGCGCGCGGGTGTGCACCGAGCTGCCCGAACACGGCCTGGTTGGCCGAGCCGCGCGTGCCCCCCTTTGAAACAAGGAGGCCGGCCGCAAGCGAGACGATCAGGGCCGGAATCTGGGTGACCAGACCGTCGCCCACCGACAGCTTCACGAAGATGTCCGAGGCCTTGCCGATGTCCATGCCGTGGCGGAAATAGCCGATGGCGATGCCGCCGACGATGTTGATGGCGGTGATGATCAGGCCGGCGATCGCATCGCCGCGCACGAATTTCGATGCACCGTCCATCGAGCCGAAGAAGGAGCTTTCCTCCTCCAGTTCGCGGCGACGCAGCTGCGCCGTCTTGTCGTCGATCACGCCTGCGGAAAGGTCGGCATCGATCGACATCTGCTTGCCGGGGATGGCGTCGAGCGTGAAGCGCGCGCCCACCTCGGCGATACGGGTCGCGCCCTTGGTGATGACGATGAAGTTCACGATGACCAGGATCAGGAAGACGATCAAGCCGATCGCAAAATCGCCGCTCATGACGAGCTGGGAAAAGCCGCTAATGACATAGCCGGCGGCATGGGTGCCGACATTGCCTTCCGACAGGATCATGCGCGTGGTGGCGATGTTCAGCGACAGGCGCAGCATCGTGGCGAGGAGCAGGATGGTCGGAAAGGAGGAGAAGTCCAGCGGCCGCTGGATCCACAGCGCCACCATCAGGATCAAGACTGACAATGCGATGGAGAAGGCAAGGCCGACGTCGATCAGGAACGCCGGAATCGGAAGAAACAGCACCGCCAGGATGACGACAATGCCCAAGGCGAAGAACACGTCGCGGCCACTCTTGGAGGCGGTTCCGGTCGGCAATGTTTCTGCGAGGGCCACTTGCATCTCCATACTCAGCCCGCGTGCGTAACGTGCACACGGCTATCGGCAGCCTAGCGAGCCAAGCTTGCGCGAACATGGGAGAAGAGGGTGGGCGCAATTGCGCCGATCAGAGCATCTGGAGGAAACCCGACGGGGGAGGCGGCTAAAAGCGCACGCTCAGAAGCCGTTCTCGATGCGCTGGAAGATCACATTGGTGAAGGAGGATATCTGCGCACCGATGAAGGGCGCGGTAAACGCCACCACCAGCATGATGGCGACGATCTTCGGCACGAAGGTAAGCGTGATTTCCTGGATTTGCGTCAGCGCCTGGATCAGTGCAATTCCGACGCCGACGATCATCGCTGCGGCGACGGCCGGACCGGCCGCCGTCAGCACGGTCCAGATGGCAAACTGGACGATATCGAGGGCATCGGCCTCGTTCACGCTTCGCTCGACTTGACGCTGACGCCAGGGCCCACGA
>JAEWHN010000414.1 GCA_023387775.1 Pseudomonadota bacterium
CTGCCGTGCGCCGAAAAGCGCGTCCAGGTAACGCGGATCGTTGCGGGCCAGAAGCAGGCCCGTCTCGCCATTGGTGATGGGCGTCAGGACCGAATAGGCCAGGCTGTAGCTCATCTGCGCGAAAGCCAGAGTGAGGATCGAGAAGTAGATGCCCGAGCGGCGCAGGCTGAAATAACCGATCAGCAGGGCGAACAGGCCCGCCACCGTCACAGCCAGAACCATTGCCGGCAGCATGTCCATGGTCAGGAGCTTGAACGACCAGACGGTGGTGTAGGAACCGACGCCCAGGAACGCGGCATGGCCGAAGCTGAGATAGCCCGTCAGGCCGAACAGTATGTTGAAGCCTATGGCGAAGATCGCGTAGATCGCGAATTTCTGCATCAGGCCCGGATAGGCCGCGCCGAGCGGCGAAAGCCACAAGGGCATCGTGAGGACGATGAGGCTGAAGATGGCCAGAGAGGCAGAGTCCTTGCGGGAAAGCGAGAACATGGGGGTTAGGTCTCCATGATACCGCGCCGGCCAATGAGGCCACGCGGGCGGACCAGCAGGATGACTACGGCCACGAGATAGATGATCACCTGGTCAATGCCCGGAATGAGCGACTTGACCTCGGTCATGGACGCAAAGGATTGCAGGATGCCGAGCAGGAAGCCGGCTGCGACCGCGCCGGGCAGGGAGCCCATGCCGCCCACAACCACGACCACGAAGCTGAGCACCAGGAAGTCCATGCCGAGATGATAGTTGGGCGGCAGCAGCGGCGTGTACATCACGCCGGCAACGCCCGCGACCACGGCGGCCAGGCCGAAGACGATGGTGAAGCGCCGGTCGATGTCGATGCCCATCAGGCCGACCGTTTCGCGGTCAGCCATCCCGGCGCGCACCACCATGCCGAAGGTGGTGAACTGGAGGAAGGCGAAGACGCTGCCGATCACCCCCAGCGAGAAGAAGAGATAGATGAGCCGCCACCACGGATAGGTCAGCACATGCGCATCGGCGCCGAACCATGCGCCGATGTCGGCCGCGCCGCGCAGATCCGAAGGAATTGGCTGGGGAATGGGGTTGGCGCCGAAAAAGCTCTTCACGATTTCCTGCAGCACGATGGCCAGGCCGAAGGTGACGAGGATCTGCTCGGCATGGGTGCGCTTGTAGAAGTGCTGGATCAGCCCGCGCTCCATGGCGATGCCGATCACCAGCATCACAGGCACGGCCAGCAGGATCGAGATCGGCACCGAATAGTCGACCAGCAGCGCCCCGAAGTCACCGAACCAGTTCTGCACCAGCGGCGTGCGCACTTCCACCGGCGTACCCCAGGGCGAGAGCTTCTCGGGGTCGAGCGTCACGGTTTCCATCGTGATCAGGAACCGGAAGGTGACGGCGCAGAAACAGCCGAGCATGAAGAGCGCGCCATGCGCGAAATTGACGACGCCCAGCGTTCCGAAAACGAGGGTGAGCCCGAGGGCGATAAGCGCATAAGCGCCACCCTTGTCCAGACCATTGAGCAGTTGCGCGAACAACGCGTTCATATTTTTCCCCGTACGGGGTTTGACCCCCGATCGTTATGACTGGAAAAGCAGCCGGCCCCGCGCCAATGGGAGCGCCGGGCCGGCAAGGATGTAAGCACAGGTTGGGTTCGTAGGGGCCCAGCTCACCGCCGAAGATCGACGGATCGTAGGTGACGTCCTCGCGTGAGGCCTTGCCGATCACGTTCAGCACGTCGAAGCGGCTCGACGGGTTCTCGTTGCCGCGCACGACAAGCACTTCCTTGAAGCACTGGTGGTCGGTGTCGCGGTAGAGGGTCGGGCCGTTGCCCATGCCGTCGAACTCGAAGCCTTCCAGCGCCTTGATGACTTCCGGCGGATAGAAGGTTCCTGCGCGCTCGACCGCGTCGGCATAGAGGATCGCCTGCACATAGCCGGTATGGGCCGACTGCGACGGCGGAGCGCCATAGGCCTCGCCATAGGACTTGGTGAAGGCCTTGGTGCCTTCGTCGTCCAGCGACCACTGCCAGTTGGAGGTGCCGATGATGCCCTTCACGGCCTCGCCCGCGCCCACGGCCATCAGCTCGGAGAACATCGGCACGACGATCTCGAAATTCTTGCCGTTGGCCTGACGGTCACGCAGGCCGAACTGCACCGCCTGCGGCAGCGAGTTGACCATGTCGTGGCCGTAGTGGTTGAGGATCAGCACGTCCGCGCCGGAGTTCATCACCGGCGTCAGGTATTGCGAATAGTCGCCGAGGCCGAGCGGCGTGCGCACGGTGGCGACCGTCTCCCAGCCTAGCGCTTCGGTGGCGTTCTTGATCGATTCTTCCTGCGTCCAGCCCCAGGTATAGTCGGCCGTCAGGTGGTAGGCGCGGCGGTCGGTGCCGTATTCCTTGGCCAGGAACGGCGCGATGGCGACGCCCGACTGGAAGGCGTTGAAGAAGTGCCGGAAGCCGAAGCGGCGCTTGTCCTTGCCGGTGGTGTCGTTGGAGTGCGTCAGGCCGGACATGTAGATCACGCCCATTTCCTGACACAGACTCTGCTGTGCGATCGCCTCGCCGGAGGTGACGGAGCCGGTGACCATGATGGCCTTGTCGCGCTCGATCATGCGGCGTGCACCGTCGCGGGCGGCATCGGTGTTGGTCTGGGTGTCGCCGGTCACATATTCGACCTTGCGGCCGAGCACGCCATTGCCCTTAAGCGCAATAGGCTTGAGCGTCTTGAGCATGCCGCCATCGCCCTCGCCATTGATATGCTTGACGGCGAGTTCATAGCCCTTGAGCTGCTCCAGGCCTTCCTCGGCATAGGAGCCGGTCTGCGGCACGTTGAAGCCGAAAATGGCGCTGCCGCTGGCCGGATTGTTGCAGAAGTCCTGCGCCCAGGCGCCCTTGCTGAACACATAAGGTGCGCCCAAGGCAGTCACCAGGCCTGCGCCTGCGCCCTTGAGCACGCTTCTCCTGTTGAAACGCGACGTCATGCTTCACTCCTCCTTGAATGCGGCGTGCGCCGCCGTTCTCCTCGGTCGGAAGAGTCAATGAAGTGGAAAATAGAGCAATAGCAAATTGATATTTATGGATTTTTTTGTAAATAATGACGCATATGTAAAGTCAGTTTTGTAAAGGTCTGACACAGCGTTCAGGGGGGAAGGGCGCATGCGGGCACCAATCGGCATCAGGATACGGCGCAAACGATTGCAACTCGGCCTGTCGCAGGCGACCCTCGCGCGCGCTGCCGGAATCTCGCCGAGCTATCTCAACCTGATCGAGAACAACAAGCGCGTGATCGGGGGCAAGCTGCTGATGCGGATTGCCGAACGGCTGAGCCTGGACATGGACGAGCTGTCCGGCCTCAGCGAGCAACGCATGATCCAGGGGCTGGAAGAACTGCTCGCCGATCCGGTGATGCGCGACATCGAAATCGAGCGGAGCGAAGTCCGCGAGCTGGTGGCGCGCTTTCCCGAGGCGGGAATCGCCCTTACCCGGCTCTACCGCGCCTATTCGGAAACCAGCGCCGGCATGGAAGCCTACGCCAATCGACTCAGGTCCGATCCGCTATTGTCGCAGATGCTGCACCAGGTTCTCAACCGAATCGCCGCCATGCGGTCGAGCGCGGAGATCCTGGATAGCGTGCCGGACCTTGCCGAGGCAGACCGCATCCGTTTCACCGGCATGATCAGTCACGAGGCGCACGACCTGACCGAGATCGTGCGCAATCTCGCCTCCTATTTCGATCAGTCCGCCTCTGGACAAAAAGCCGGATCGCCCCTGCGCGAGGTGGAAGAGGCGATCGTCACGGCGAACAATCACTTTCCTGCGCTGGAAGGGGCAGCCGAAGACCTGCGGCGGGAAGTGGAAGCGCATGGTGCCTTCGGGGAGGCGGCCCTTGCGGAGGCCTTGCAGCGCCGCTTCGGCGTTTCGTGCCGCAAGTGGCCGGAGCGGCAGCGGATGTCCGAGCACTACAGGTTCGATCCGGAGGCGGCGGTGCTGTGGTTCCGCGCTTCCACGACCGCCGCTACCCGCCAGTTCCAGATGAGCCGCATCTACGCGCTGCATGTTGCAGGCGATGTGCTGGAGCGCCAATCCGTCGCGATGGAGCTAACCTCCGATGAAGCGCGGCAGCTCATGCGTAGCGCGCTTTCCTCCTACATAGCCGGCGCCATCGTCATGCCCTATGCGGAATTCCTGAGCGATGCGGAGGAGAAGCATTACGACATCGAACTGCTCGGTCATCTCTACACGGCAAGTTTCGAACAGGTGGCGCACCGGTTGGTGACGCTTCGGCGCAAGGGAGCCGAGGGCGTTCCCTTCGGCTTTTTGCGCGCGGATCGGGCAGGGCGCCTGACGAAGCGTTTCCCGCTGCCGGGGCTGACGCTGCCGGGGTCAGGGCATGGCTGCCTGCTCTGGCAGATCTACGACGCGTTCGGGGCCTCG
>JAEWHN010000032.1 GCA_023387775.1 Pseudomonadota bacterium
CGGGGGCTTGAGACGGGGCGGGGCCTTGGCGGCCGCGCCCCTTCTATTTCGGCTGAAACTCAGCTTGGGTTTTCCAGCGTGAACATGTCGGTCTTCTCGTCATAGGCGAAAAGTTCGGCATAGCGCGCCCAACTGGTCACCGCCCGCACCGTGTGCTCGGCATTCTCCTCCGACATGTGGTCCTCCAGCTCGTCGCGGAAGCGGCGGGCAGGGGCTTCGTGGCTTGCCCGTTCGTCAAGCACCCGGCGGATATGCGTCGCCAAAGGCACATGGGCGGCAAGCTGCTGGGCAAACAGGTGCTTGCGTTCGTCCACCTCGGCCTCGGCAAAGCGCATGCCCGCCGGCGTCAGGCGGATGTCGCCCTCGGCCAGTTCGGCAAAGTGCAGCAGCTGCAGCGTCTCGGCGATCGGGAACAGGTCGTCGATCTCCAGCTGAAGGCTGGCCGCCAGCGGCGGCAGGTCGGCCTCGCCGCGATAGGGCTCGGCCGCCACCGTTTCCATCAGGCCAGACAGCAGGTTGGTGGAAACGCGCGGCAGCACCATGTCGATGCCGGTGCCGGGAAAGACGCCGTCGCGGGCGGGCTCGGCCGCCGGCTTGCGCGCCGTCATGCGCTCGTAGATGTCCTCCACCAGCGCGCGGAAGGCCGGGTCGAGGCGGTCGCGCGGCTGCGGCAGGTCGATGCGGATCTCTGCCGCCACCCGCCCGGGATTGGACGAGAAGATCAGCACCCGGTCGCACATCAGCACCGCTTCCTCGATGTTGTGCGTCACCATGAGGATCGATTCGATCGGCATGCGCCCTTCCGACCACAGGTCGAGCAGGTCGGTGCGCAGCGTCTCGGCCGTCAGCACGTCGAGCGCCGAGAAGGGCTCGTCCATCAACAGCACCTTGGGGTGCACCACCAGCGCACGGGCCAGACCCACGCGTTGGCGCATGCCGCCCGACAGCTCCTTGGGATAGGCGCTCTCAAAGCCGTCGAGGCCGATCAGGTCGATCGCCTCCAGCGCGCGCTTGCGACGCTCGGCGGGTTCAATGCCGCGGGCTTCGAGCCCCAGCTCGACGTTCTGCAGCACGGTCAGCCAGGGAAACAGCGCAAAACTCTGGAACACCATGGCGATACCGTCCGGTGTTCCCGAGACAGGCGCGCCTTCGAAGGTGATCGAGCCTCCGGTCGGCCGGATCAGTCCGGCAATGGAGCGCAGCAGCGTCGACTTGCCGGAGCCCGAGCGGCCGAGCAGGCCGACGATCTCGCCCGAGCGCAGGGTCAGCCCGACATCTTCCAGCACCACGAACTGGCCGTTGTCGTAGCTCTGGCTCACGCCCTTGACCTCGACCAGGGGTGCGGCACTTGCGGCGGTGGCTGTCACAAATTCATTCATTTTCCGGTCTCCCGAAGCAATATGTAGTGTCGGTTCAGTCGAGGCGCAGGCGGCGCTCGGCGAAGACGTAAAGCGGGCGCCACAGCGCGCGATTGAAGGCGGTGACGAACAGGGACATTACGGCGATGCCCAGCACCACGCGGGGAAAGTCGCCGGCTTCCGTGGCCTTGGCGATATAGGCGCCGAGACCATAGGCCTGGAGATGCGTGTTGCCCCAGCTCGCCACCTCGGCGACGATGGAAGCGTTCCACGAGCCGCCGGTGGCGGTCAGCGCGCCGGTCACGTAGTAGGGGAAAACCCCCGGCAGCATCACCTTGGTCCACCAGCTCCACGAGCTGAGCTTGAACACCGCCGCCGCCTCCCTGAGATCGGAGGGGAAGGCGCTGGCGCCGGCGATCACGTTGAAGAGGATGTACCACTGCGTCCCCAGGATCATCAGCGGCGATAGCCAGATGTTGGGGCTGGCACCGGTGGCGACAATGGCGATCACCACGAAGGGAAACAGCACATTGGCCGGAAACGCCGCCAGGAACTGCGCCAGCGGCTGCACCTTCTGGGCCACCGACGGCCGTAGGCCGATCCACACGCCCACCGGCACCCAGATCAGGCTGGCAAGGCCGACCAGGACGACGACGCGCAGCAGCGTCGCGAAGCCGCCGCCGAAGGCTTGCGCCACGTCCCCCCAACCCAGCGTGCGGCGGATGTAAAACACGGTCACCGCAGCCCCCGCGGCCGCCAGCAGCACGATGAAGGCAAGCCACAGCCGGTCCTCAATCCGGCTTGTCCGCGCCGGTTCGGCAGGCCGCTGCGCCTTTCGCGGTGCCCCGGCGCCCGCCAGCATCAGCCGCTGCCAGCCGGCCGTGAATGGTGCGCCGGCCAGCTTGAGCATGCGCGTGCGCCGCATCACGTCATAGACCCAGGAGCGCGGCTTTTCCTGCGCCGCGGTCTGTTCGGCCCGGAACTTGTCGGCCCAGGCCACGATGGGCCGGAACAGAAGCTGGTCGTAGAGCAGGATCAGCAGCGCCATCGCCAGCACTGCCCAGCCCACGGCGACGAAGTCCTCCCTGGAGATCGCCAGCGCCAGCCACGAGCCGATGCCCGGCAGCTCCACCGTGGTGTCGCCGACGCTGATCGCCTCGGAGGCGACGACGAAGAACCAGCCGCCCGACATCGACATCATCGTGTTCCAGATGAGGCCCGGCGCCGCAAAGGGCGCCTCCAGCCGCCAGAAGCGCTGCCAGGCCGTCAGGCCGAAGCCTCGACTGACTTCGTCGAGGTCGCGCGGCACGGTGCGCAGCGACTGGTAGAACGAAAACGTCATGTTCCAGGCCTGCGCGGTGAAGATCGCGAAGATCGACGCGCATTCGGCGCCGAGCTGGCTGCCGGGAAACAGGCCCATGAAGAAGGTCACGGTGAAGGTCAGGAAGCCCAGCACCGGCACCGACTGCAATATGTCGAGCGCGGGAATGATGACCATCTCGGCGCGGCGGCTCTTGGCCGCCAGCGTCGCCACGACGAAGGTGAAGATCAGCGATGCGATGATGGCCGCGAACATGCGCAGCGTGGTGCGCAGCGCATATTCGGGCAGGTTGGCCGGGTCGAGCGTCACCGGCGCAGTGGTGAGCAGTTCCACCGAGCCGCGCATCTCGACGGCGGCATGCGCCAACAGCACGAACACCGCCGCCATGATCGACAGGGCGAGAAGGTCGTAGACATTGGGCATGATGCGGGCGCGCGACAGCGTCGCGGCGTCGCTCAACGACTGGCGGTTGTGGGGCAGGAAGATCATTTGCGAACCTCGATCTCGGGCTGCTCAAGGCAGCGTTGCGTTCCCCGCCGCTTCGGCCGCGAAATGGCGGCGGAGCGGGCAGGGGCGAGAGGCGCGCGACGGCGCGCAGCAACCGGGACGGGTTGCGGCGGGCGCAAGATCTTCGCGATCAGGAAAAAGGCGTTTGCGGCGCGGACCGGAAGGTCAGGCGGCGAGAGCGTGTCGCAAGCTTCGACTGACACCCTCTTCGGCAAGGGTGCGATGCTCCCGCGACCAGCGGCCCTCGAGCCGTCCGGTCAGCTGGTCGCGTTGCCAGCGGCAGGTCAGCGCGCTTGGTCCGGCCTCCTGATGCGGCCGGATGCGGGTACGCGCGACGGGTGCGGCCGAACGCATGGCAAGGCGCACGGCGTCGCGGTCACGAAAAAAGAGGATGGTGTTGTTCATGGCTCACCTCCTTGGTCCGACAGGACCCGGAAGCGAGCGGACAGACCGTCAGGCCTTGCCGAGGCTCGCCCGGCGGGACATGCCGGACACGACGTCGATTGTCGAATGCTGTGTCCGGATCCGGCTCAGAGCTTTCCCCGAACAGCGACTAGAATGACTGTCCATAACCTGTTCAATCAGTTGTTGACTGCCTCGGGCCGGGCCAAAGGGCGTGCCGGAAGCATGGGTGCCTTACGCCCCCATCATTTGGGGTGTCAAGTTTCAATTAACCATACCGCCCCGCCTCGCCGCAAAGTGATGCCGCGAGGCCATGGCTGCCAGGCAGCCGTTCCGCGCTGCTATCGGGCGCGGGCGTCCGGCGAGAGTTCGATGAGGAAAATCCGCGCCGTGCCGTCGGTTTCGACCCGCAGCGCCTGCGGCGTGCGGTCGATATGTGCGGTGTCGAGCGGGCCGAGCGCCGCCGTCTTGTCATCGGCGTGCAGGCGGCAGGATCCGCGCTGGCAGAACACCAGCACTTCCGGCGCCGCCACGGAGATGTCGATGGTGCCAGAAATATCCAACAGCCGCATGGCGTGGCTCATGCGACCGCGACGGGTCATGATGTTGAGGTCGGTCACCGTGCCGCCGATCAGCTCGGCTCCGGTGGGCGCGTCGCCGGGGAAGGGCAGCGGCGCCGAGCCGGTCGTCAGCTCGGTCATGCCCATGCCTTCCACGGTCAGGCGGAGCCCGTCGCCATCCAGCACCGCCAGCGTGCGGTCGATGCCGGCGAAGGTCGAAAACGGCCCGCCTTCCGCCACCGTCGCCATGGAAAGCCGCCAGTCGAAAGTGTCCACCGTCGCGCCTTCCGGCGAGACGGCGATTTCCGTCGTCTCGCCGCCGCCGTTCTTCCACGGCATCTTCCGGCAGTCTGCGGCCCGGATGACGCGCATCCTCAGGACAGCCAGCCCATAGACACCGCCAGCCAGCCGATGGGCGCTGCCACGAGGATACTGAGACCGGTGCGGACATACCAGATCACCAGCAGGTCCTTCATGGTCAGCGGGATCGACGTGGCAAGGACGCATGGGATCGACGCCGACAGGAACAGCACCTGGCTGACCGACACGACGGCTGCGACGAAGCGCAAGTCGAGGGCTGCTTCCTTCAACAGGATTGCCGGCAGGAACATTTCGGCAAGGCCGGAGGCGAGCGCCTGGGCAGCCAGCATCGGTTCGGAAAGCTGCGCCAGCCAGGTGAATGGATAGAGCAGGTAGCCGAAAACCTCGAACAAAGGCGTGTACTTGGCAGCCAGCAGGCCCAGCAGGCCCACCGCCATGATCGAAGGCAGGATGAGCGAAGCCATGCGCAGGCCGTCCATAAAGCTGTCGCGCAGCATCACCGGCAGGCCCTTGGCTATGCTGGCTTGGTCGGTGCCGGCCTCGATCGCGGTCTGGAGGCGGCCCTGTCCGGCCGGCAGCGGCGTATCGCGGGTTTCCGGGTGATCCATGCCGGCAATCGGCCAGAGGCGGGCGGTGATTGCCGAGACGATGAACGTTACGACAAGGGTCGCCCAGAAATAGAGGTTCCACGACCCCATCAGGTCGAGCGTCCTGGCAACGATGATCATGAAAGTCGCCGAAACGGTCGAGAAGCCGGTGGCGATGATCGCCGCTTCGCGCACCGTATATTTGCCTTCCTTGAAGACGCGATCGGTGATGAGGAGCGCCAGCGAATAGCTGCCGACGAAAGAGGCGACGGCGTCGATGGCCGACCAGCCCGGTGTGCGCCAGATCGGCCGCATGATCGGCTGGACGAGCACGCCGGTGAATTCGAGCAGGCCGTAGCCGATCAGGAACGCCAGTGCGAGTGCGCCGATCGGTACGATCAGACCGACTGAAAGAACCAGCTTGTCGAACAGGAAGGGCAGCATGTCGGGTGCGAACAGCGCAAGCGGTCCGACCCCGAGCAGATACATCCCCGTGAGGACGAGGCCCAGAAGCCGCAGCACCGAGAACGCCCTCTCGGTCATGTTCTTGCTCCAACTGCCGGTCACGAACGGCGCGATTGCGCCGTAGGCGATCAGCAGGCAGACGAAGGCGATTGCCGCCGGTCGGGCATAGCTGACGATGGCCGTCGCTGCGTGGTCGAGCGGGATGGTGGACTTGCCGCCGATCGTGACCGGCACGAAGAACATGAAAATGCCGATCGCGCTGTAGACGATCATCTTGAACAGTGCCGGTCCCCTCGACCGGCCGATATCGCTTGTTATGTCTGTCATTCGGCCCTCCAAGGCCCTTTCGTCCCTTGATAGATCCTCAGCCGAGTATGCCGGGCAGGTTGAGGCCGTGCTCCCTGGCGCAGTCGACGGCGATGTCGTAGCCGGCGTCGGCATGACGCATCACGCCGGTGGCCGGGTCGTTCCACAGCACGCGTTCAAGACGGCGTGCGGCATCTTCCGTGCCGTCGCAGACGATCACCATGCCCGAATGCTGGGAGAAGCCCATGCCCACGCCGCCGCCATGGTGCAGCGACACCCAGGTCGCGCCCGAGGCGGTGTTGAGCAGGGCGTTCAGCAGCGGCCAGTCGGAGACGGCGTCCGAGCCGTCCTTCATCGCTTCGGTCTCGCGGTTGGGCGAGGCGACCGAGCCGGAATCGAGGTGGTCGCGGCCGATCACCACCGGCGCCTTCAGCTCGCCCTTGGCAACCATCTCGTTGAAGGCGAGGCCGAGGCGGTGGCGGTCGCCCAGGCCCACCCAGCAGATGCGCGCCGGCAGGCCCTGGAAGTGGATGCGCTCACGCGCCATGTCGAGCCAGTTGTGGAGGTGCTTGTTGTCGGGCAGCAGCTCCTTCACCTTGGCGTCGGTCTTGTAGATGTCCTCCGGATCGCCCGAGAGAGCCGCCCAGCGGAACGGGCCGACGCCGCGGCAGAACAGCGGGCGGATGTAGGCCGGCACGAAGCCCGGAAAATCGAACGCATCGGTCACGCCCATGTCGAGCCAATTGTGCAGATGCTTGTCGTTCGGCATCAGCTCCTTCACCTTGG
>JAEWHN010000053.1 GCA_023387775.1 Pseudomonadota bacterium
GTGCCAGGACCAGGCAAGACTTGCCTTGCGCATCGGCGAGGTCTGGGAGCGCTACCGCCTGCCGCTGGCAATCACGGAAAACCATAATGGATGCACGCGCGACGAGCAGTTGCGATGGCTGATCGAGGGCTGGGAGGCTGCCGGCGCCGCCCGCCGCAAGGGGGCTGATGTGCGCGCAGTCACCGCCTGGGCGCTCTTTGGCATGGTCGACTGGAATTCCATGCTGGTGCATCGCACGCGGCATTATGAAAACGACGCCTTCGACAGCCGCTGCCGGCCGCCGCGTCCTACCGCGCTGTCGCATGCTATCGCGAAGCTGGCGAAGGGCGAGGACTACGACCACCCGGCCATCGACGGTGCCGGATGGTGGCGCATGGAGAGCAGCCCGTCCAAACCGGCCCGTCCCATCGTGCTTTCCGGCGACAGCGAGTTCCGGTCGATCCTGGTAGAATGCTGCACGGCTCGCAGGCTTTCGTTTCTTCCCGGAGATCCGGATCTTCCGCTGGAGCGGCCGCTGCCGGAGCTGGCCTGGTCTTCCATTCACGCCGAACCGGCGCAGGCTTTCGAAGGGACCAGCCTGCGCCTGTCCTGCCGCTTTGCGGATGGCGGCCAGCTGGAGGTCGAGGCGGATCGCGCGGCTGACTGGCGTTGCGTGGCTGATGCCTGTCTCGATCTGCTCATCGACGATTGCCGCGGAACCATCAGGCTGCTCAAGGCCGAGCCCCATAATCAGTATGAGCTGGCCCGCACGGCGTAGCCGCGGCTATTCCCGCGGCGCCGGGGCAAGCCGCGCTGGGCCACGCGCCGAAACGGACATGGCAATGCTCCTCGTTCTGGAGCAACCCAACCTCGAACCCGTTGGATTGTTCCGGTCGTTCGAGGGTTCATTCGGGCTGAGAAGCTGGAGGCGCGGCCAGGTTCGCGAGGAGATTGGATACGTCCTAGGAGTGTGTTTTGCCGTCGTGCCGGCGTTCCGAGGCATCGCCAATTGCTGGCTCGACCGATGGCTCTTGCTTCGGAGTGGGATTTACGCCTTCGGAGTGGCGCGCCTTCTCCTCGGTCTCTTCCACGGGCTCGCTGTTTCCAAACCCGCCAGGAGGTGGCTTGTTCTTCGCGGCATCCTGGGAGAACTCGGGATGGCCTGCGTACTGAGTGTCCTTCGGCGGCTTTTCATGGTTGGCCGGATCGGCTGGAGGCGGCTGCGGAGGCTCCGAGGAAAATGCAGGATCATCGAACGGAGGAAACGAACCCGCAGGGTGTTCTGGGTTATCTCCTTGTGATGCCGTCCGCTGATCAGTTCGCTTGTCTGCATCTACGCTGTTCTTGCCCGGCATGTCGGTCTCCCGTCTGGGTAGGAAAGAGAACTGTGCGCCGGGCCAATTGTTCCGGAGCGATGCCCATGATTCGGCTGCGGCTGCCGATCTTCGGGAAAGGACGTCGAGCACCTGTGCATGCCATCATCCGCCTGGAAGATCCGGAGGCTCGGGCGTTGGGTCCGGCTTGGGTCGGGGCGAAGGCGGCGGACCGAGCGGCACCGGTTTGTCAGGAACGTCGGGATGCTCTTCAGGCTGACCTTCCTGGTCTTCCTTCCTTGGCGCAGGTGTCTTGGGGCCCGGCATCGAAGACTTTCCTTTCGCGCCTAACTCCTGGCGGAACATAATCGTTCCGAACAAGGTTTTGCCTCCTGTAGGGCCAACTTGACGCCCTGCGCGTTCGCTCGGAGAGCACCTATGGAAACAGCGATCGTCAAGGTGATCTGTGCTGTCGGTCAATCGGGGCAGATGGGCCTCCATGGGCGCCTGCCCTGGGAGGGCGACCGGGGGCCGGAATACAAGGCAGACGTCGCCCGCTTCTTTGAGATCACAAAGGGGCATGTCCTGGCTGCCGGACCCAAGACCATTGCCAGTGTTCCAAAATTTGCCAGCGAGGACCGGGAATTGTTCATCCTGCGCTCCAGCATGGATCCGGAGCAGACGCTCAAGCGCTTTGCCGGTCGTGTCGTCTTCATCGGCGGCGGGCCGGCGGTGTGGGACGCTTACGCGCGCTTCGTCAGCCACTGGGATATAACGCGGCTGCCTTATGACGGTCCTGCCGACCGCTGGTTCGATCCGCGATGGCTCAAGGCATCGTGATGGATCAGCATGCTGCATCGACGCCGACCGTCAGCTCAGTCCCAGCGCTTGCATGCAATTCCCGGTCGCTTCGGCCACGATCGCGTCCCTTTCTTCCGGTGAAGCGCCGAGCGCACCGGTGAAGTACACGGCAACCAGGATCGGCGATCCGGCAGGCGGCCAGATGATCCCGATGTCGTTCTGTGTTCCCCTGGTGCCTGTCTCGGTCTTGTGGCCGACGCAAGCTGGGCCCCGCGACCATGCGGTCCGTGTGCCCCAACGGCGGAGCGGTGAAAACGAAACAGCCAAATCAAGCCCTGAAACAGGCCGGACATATGCTGGGACCCCGCCTCCGAGGTGGGCTCCCAGCATGGGCGCGAGACAAACGTGACAATCATCTCGACGTTCGGGATGTCTTTGCTCTATCTGCCTCGGCGCGAGCAACCATAGCGTCGTAGACGGCCAGTTCGGCTTGGTCGATCGATGCGACCGCATAGTCGATCGCCAGCGAAGCCTCCACTTCCAACGCCTTGGCGTGGTTTTCGGCGTGCTTGACGTCCCTCTCGTGCTTTTGCTCGGCAATGTTGGCCTTGAGGGCAGCCTGATCCGCGCTGATTTTCGCCTGCAGCGCCTTCCATTTTTCGGCGAGCGTGGTGCCGACAGCGTGCATGTCCTCATTCACTTTCGCTATCGACGCCTCCACTGTGGCGCGAGTTTTCTCCCTGCGACTGACGATCTTGTCGTGCGCCTCCTTCAGCGCGGCGGCAACATGATCTTCGGCTCCTTTCGCGTGGGCAGACATCTCGGCGAGACCTTCGGAAAGCGGTTTGACCATAGTCGTTCTCCCTGGTGGGCTAAAAGTCCCTAGGAGGAGATTTAGCGCACCACGTTATCGCTGGAAGAACCGGCACCTTTCAAAAAAATGCGCCGCCCACCTTTGGCGCCGACATCAAGGCAGTCCTTGAGACCATCGTCGCAATGAGCGATGATCCGCTCATCAGCCTGCCCGTTGCGGCAAGCTGATCCATTCCCGGACTCGTCCGGAAAGCACGGCGATCGCCGAAGCTACACCACTCCCTGGGACATCATCATGCGGGAAGCCCGGTCGCGAAGCGATCGGTTGGAGACGTGCGGCTCGATCTGAAGGGGTGAAGCTTCGTCGTGGGGGAAGCTGAGGGAGCCTTGCCGGCGGCGCGACATTTCGCTGACGACCTCAAGGATGCACATGGCCGGCAAATCCGCGGTCGGCACATCGAAAATCGGCAAGTCGGTACCGGGAGGGTGCAACTGCGGAATTATGGCTATCCCGCCAAATCGGAAGAAGCGATCGTTCCGATTGTTTTCAAGGAGTTTGATGGTAGCGGAGGACGGATTTGAACCGCCGACACAAGGATTATGATTCCTCTGCTCTAACCAACTGAGCTACTCCGCCCCCGCAGCAGAAAGCTTGAAATCCGCCGCAACAGGCTGGGCATTTCGAAGCGCTTTGCTAAGGCTGGGCGGATATAAGGTGGTGCTGCCCACCCTGTCAAGCAGCTAACTTCGGGGTCTGTTGACGATTTTTCCATGCGGCGGCACCGCTTCACCGAATTGATGGAGAGCCCGGGGGTTGAGTTCGAAACGGCGCGCCGTTATGTCTCCGCCACTTGTTCTTTGAGTTCAAAAAATCGATGAAACCGCGAATTGCAGTTCTGGGATGCGGATATTGGGGCTCCAACCACATCCGTACCCTAAAGGCTTTGGGCGCCCTCCATGCGGTTTCGGACGCCAACCGCGCGCGCGCCGAGGGTTTTGCCAGCGAGCAGGATTGCCTCGCCATCGACCCGGACGCCTTGTTTTCGCGACCTGACATCGATGCCATCGTCATGGCGTTGCCGCCGCAGTTCCACGCCGAGGCCGCGATCAAGGCGGTCGAGAACGGCAAGGACGTTCTGGTTGAGAAGCCGATCGCGCTGACCGTGGCGGATGCCGAACGCGCGGTCGCGGCAGCCCGCATGCATGGGCGCATCTTCATGGTGGGTCATGTCCTGCGCTTCCATCCGGCCTTCGAGAAGCTGAAGGCGCTGATTGACCAGGGCGAACTGGGCGACGTGCGCTACATTCACTCGCACCGGCTCGGGCTTGGCAAGTTCCACACCGAGAACGACGCGCTGTGGGACCTGGCGCCGCATGACCTTTCGATGATCCTGGCGATCACCGGCGCGGAGCCTGTGGAAATTCGCGGCGAGGGCGCGGCCCTGCTCGACCACCTCAGCGATTTTGCGCATCTGCACATGCGCTTCCCCAACGGTTTGCGCAGTCATCTGTTCGCTTCGCGCCTCAATCCCTATCGCGAGCGCCGACTGACGGTGGTCGGCACTCGGGCCATGGCGGTGTTCGACGATGTCGAGCCATGGGAGCGAAAGCTCGCCGTCTACCGCCACGCGGTGTGGCAGGATAGCGGCCAGTGGGCCTTCACTGCCAACGAGCCCACCTATATCGATGTCGAGGAAGGCATGCCCCTCACGCGCGAACTGGAACATTTCCTGTCGTGCATTCAGACGCGTCAGCCGCCGCTTACTGGCGGCGAGGAGGCGATCACCGTGCTGCGGATCTTGACGGCGGGCTCCGTCACGCACGGTTGACGGGCGAGCGGCCGGACACCGGCCTCCCTCAAGCCAACCTTAAGCTCATTGCAATCTGCGATGCGGCCAACCACCCCGCGGGAAAGCCGCAGCCGGCGCGCTGCTTTAGCGGCTATTCCGCCGCCACCGGTGTCGAAGCCAGCTTCGAAAGCATCGCCTCGGCTTCGGCACCGCGTTCCGACCGCTCGATGAAGCCGCCGCCCAGCACGCGCGCTTCGTTGCTGTCATCTTCATACAGAACGCAGGCCTGTCCGGGCGCGACGCCGGATTCGCCGTCGCCAAGCTCGACCCAGGTGACGCCGTCGCGATTGTGCAGCATGGCGGGACGAGGCGGCCGGCTGGAGCGAACCTTGGCGAAAAGCTCCACGCCTTCCGGCGCGATCTCGTTCAGCGGCGTGTCGCCCAGCCAGTTGATGTTGCGCAGATAGATCTTGTGCGTCTCAAGCGCCTCGCGCGGCCCCACGATCACGCGGGCCCGATCGGCGTCGAGGTGGACGACATAGAGCGGCTCGCCCGATGCGATGCCGATGCCGCGCCGCTGGCCGATCGTATAGCGCAATATGCCTTCGTGCTTGCCCAGCACCCGGCCGTCAATGTGGACGATCTCGCCCGGCGTGGCGGCTGCCGGCTTCAGCTTGGCGATGATGTCGGAATACTTGCCCTGCGGCACGAAGCATATGTCCTGGCTGTCGTGCTTGTTGGCGACCGTTAGGCCGAGTTCTTCCGCAATGGCGCGCACTTCCGGCTTCGACATGCCGCCAAGCGGAAAGCGCAGGTAGTCGATCTGCTCCTGCGTCGTGGCAAACAGGAAATAGCTCTGGTCGCGGTCGGCATCCACCGGCCGATAGAGCGCACGGTGGGCACCATTGGGCCGGGAGCGAATGTAATGGCCGGTTGCCAGCGCATCGGCGCCAAGCTCGCGCGCGGTTTCCAGCAGGTCGGCGAACTTCACGGTCTGGTTGCAGGACACGCAGGGAATCGGCGTCTCGCCCGAAACGTAGCTTTCCGCGAAGGGATCGATGACGGCCTTGCGGAAGCGCTCCTCATAGTTGAGCACATAGTGAGGAATGCCCAAGGTTTCGGAAACCCGGCGTGCGTCGTCGATGTCCTGGCCCGCGCAGCACGAGCCGATGCGGTGCGTGGCCGCGCCGTGGTCGTAGAGCTGCAGCGTCACGCCAACCACGTCATAGCCCTCGCGCTTGAGGATACCGGCGACGACGGAGGAATCGACACCGCCCGACATCGCAACCACGACGCGGGTGTCTTCAGGCCGTCCGGGCAGGTCCAGGCTGTTCATCGAAAGAAGTCCGTTTCAGCTTTTGCGGGGTTCATGCCAACGACCGGAATATAGGTCAAGCAAGGCGCAAGCGCCACCTTTGGCGTCCCGGCTTGGAACGTTGCGGCCCAGGGGCGGGGTCAGGTGCCCGGCCAGTGAGCAAGTTTTATGGCTAACAAATGGTTTACGAACAATACACAAGGCACGCTGCGGATTTAGGCAATTTTTAAAGCTAGCGCGATAAGGTGGTTCCGATTGGGTCTTTGAGTTTTGTAGAGAGTACTATGACCGATCTGGTTAGACCGCGCGTCAAATATGTTATTGGGCCGGATGGCAGCCCGCTTACGGTTGCTGATCTTCCACCGTCGAACACCCGGCGATGGGTCATTCGGCGCAAGGCCGAGGTGGTGGCAGCCGTGAGGGGAGGGCTTCTCAGCCTCGATGAGGCGTGTCAGCGCTACAAGCTCACCACGGAAGAATTTCTCTCGTGGCAGGCTTCCATCGACGAATATGGCCTTGCCGGATTGCGCACCACCCGCATTCAGCAATATCGCCATTGATTTGCACAGAGGCGCCGTCGAAGGTTTGAGCCTTTCGGCGGCTCTTGCTGTGAAGACCTATCCGGCCGGGCCCTCGGGTCCGGCCGTTTCCATGTGGCAATATGGCGATGGCTCAACCGGCGACGCGGTTGGCGTCGCTCCCGCACCAGGCGAGTCGGCGGCTAATGTGGCGTTCAGTTGCCGGGATGGCTTCTTGAAAATCTGAAAGTGGCGTCCTTGTGGCGCTCGGGCCAAGGTTCGACTGCACCGGAGCGCGGCTGCGCTGGCAACCAAGGCTTAAACCTTGCGGTTTCTCGTCCGCTCCCGAACTTTGGCGCCGGACGCGGTGGCAGTCAGGTATTTCCTGGAAATACAGGGGCCGGTCGGCTGTTTGCGGGCGCAGCCGAGCTGGCGGTCAGCCGATCATGGCGCTGCGGCCAGTCGCCGCGACGTCCCGCGCCTTGCCGTCGCGTGATTCCAGCAACTCGGCCTTGGAAAGCTCCGCTTCAGCTTCGTCGAGTAATGATTCGGCAGCGGCCCTCTGCTGCATCAGATCGGACTTAGAGTTCTTGAGATTGTCGCGGCGCAGGCGCGCCGCCTTGGCGAAGGTCGGATAGGCGAAATGGTTGATGTCGGTGATGCCGGCCTTCTTTTCCTCGGCTTCGATCTGAAGCTCGAGCTCGGTGGCCATTCGGTCGAATTCCGCGATCATCATGTCGAGCTGCATGAGTTGGCGGCGTTTCTCGCTCACCTGAAACTGCTTCAGCCTAACGAGGTTTTCACGTGACTTCATTATTCGATACTCCCGCACACGCGCACATCCCAATCAAACCGCTTCTCTCAGGCCCGACCGTCCGTGAAGGCTCTGGTGTGGCGACACGATAGGAAACAAAGTCCTAAGATTTTCCGCGTCGGTAACCATTCGTTTACGGGCGTTGTTAATCATACGGGGCAGGGCTTAAGGGGCGGTAAAAATCCAGTCGCGAAAGCTAATGATCGGAAGCGGAATCCACAGCGGCGCTTATTGTCATTTGTTAACGTGACGCATTAGGAATTGGCCTCGCGATTCATGTTTAGATTCAATGGGGTGTAGACGAGGGTTAAAAAACCGATATTGCTTGAAACGAAAAATTAGGTTTTGTTAACCATTCGATGACAGCCTGTGAACCAGGCAATCACTGCCGCGGCGCCGAAAGCTGGCGAAGCGGTTCGGCGGCAGAAAAGGGGATTGAAATGCGTGTTCTGCTGATTGAAGACGATAGTGCGACCGCACAGAGCATCGAGCTGATGCTGAAGTCCGAGAGCTTCAACGTCTACACGACGGATCTCGGCGAAGAGGGCGTCGATCTCGGCAAACTCTACGACTACGATATTATTCTTCTCGACCTGAACCTGCCGGACATGTCGGGTTACGAGGTGCTGCGGACGCTGCGGCTCTCGAAGGTCAAGACGCCGATCCTTATCCTGTCCGGCATGGCCGGCATCGAGGACAAGGTGCGCGGCCTCGGCTTCGGCGCCGACGACTACATGACCAAGCCGTTCCACAAGGATGAACTGGTCGCGCGCATCCACGCCATCGTGCGGCGCTCGAAGGGCCATGCGCAATCGGTGATCACCACTGGCGATCTCGTCGTCAATCTCGACGCCAAGACCGTCGAGGTGGCTGGCCAGCGCGTGCATCTGACCGGCAAGGAATACCAGATGCTCGAGCTGCTTTCGCTGCGCAAGGGCACGACGCTGACGAAGGAGATGTTCCTCAACCATCTCTATGGCGGCATGGACGAGCCCGAACTGAAGATCATCGACGTCTTCATCTGCAAGCTGCGCAAGAAGCTCGACACCGCGTCCGGTGGCCAGAACTATATCGAGACCGTCTGGGGCCGCGGCTATGTGCTGCGCGAGCCCGAGGAAATTCGCGAAAGCGCCTGAGCGCATCCTCTTTTCGCACTGTTGCCTTGCTGGACCCGGCTCTGCCGGGTCTTTGCATTTCGGGGCGGGGCGCCAGGTTCGCCGGAAACTTGCGCGATCAGGCGGCTTCCATGTTGCGGAACCGCGCCAGCAGTTGCGAGCGATCGAACGGCTTGAGCAGGTAGTCGTCCGCGCCGGCGCGCTTGGCGCGCATGATGGCGCTTATGTCGAGTTCGACGAGGCAGACGGCTATTCGGGGCCTCACCGGCGTTTCGAGGGCGCGGATGCGCCGAATCACCATGTCGGTGGGCATGTCGGGCAGGGCTCCGTCGACAACGATGATGTCGGGCATCTCGGTGGCGCACGCATCGATTGCCTCGGAGCCGGTGGAGGCCTCCATCACCAGCATGTCGGAACCGCTCAGGATGCGCCTGGCGACCTTGCGCACGACGTTTGAATCGTCAACGAACAGACAGCGCTTCAATTCCATTTCCGAAGCTCCCAGCAGCCGAATGCCTTGCAATGTGACGGCACCTTAGGGCGGAGAGGGTAAAAAAGCGGACAATTGGTTGGGTAAAGTTTGGGTAAAGCACCAACGGCCCCCCAAATGCAGAATGCCCCCGCAGTGCGGAGGCATTCCAACTAGTTGAGGCGTGGTGCTGTGTGCCGGTTCAAGCGGCCGCGAAGACGATCTCTTCCGACGTTGCGTGGATCGATATGGTCATGCCGGCCTCGCGAGACAGAAGCAGGGTGTAGTAAGGCTGAATGGCGTGGGCGTCGATCGGCTCCTCCGGGGTCCTGCCGGAATGCAGTTCGAGGAATTTCGGCGGCACGCGCAGCATCGGGCCGCTGGCCTTGATCGAGAACTTCGGCTCCGTCTCGACGTCGTCGAGCGTCACGTCGATCTTTCCGCCGCGCGGGATGGCGGCGTTCGCCACCAGAACCATGTTGAGCAGCAGCTTGACCTTGTTCTTGGGCAGCAGCGCGCGGCGCCCCGTCCAGGTGAGCTCGGGCTTTTCGTTCTTCAGGAACGCGGTTGCAACGGTTTCAGCGTCGCCCGTGTCGATCATCATGCCGGCCGAGCCGGCTGCGCCGAAGGCAATGCGGGCGAACTGCAGCCGGGCCGAGGCGTTGCGCGCGCTGGCACGGATGAGGTTCATCGCATCCTCGTCGGCACCGCCCTCATCGAGAAGTTCCAAACCGTTGTTGATCGCGCCGACCGGCGAAATGATGTCGTGGCACACCCGGCTGCACAGGAGCGCGGCAAGGTCGGGCGCGGACAGGGCAAAGGTGTCGGCCATGGTAGGAATCCCCTCGAAAAAATATTGCCGGCGCCGGCTGGGCTGCCGCGCCGCCTCAGACGAATCATTTTGAACGCCGATAATACAGTCTGGGACGGCAGGGAGGGAGTTCCTGTCTACCGGCGCCTGCATAGGCCAGGCTTCCGGTGGAAAAGGCTTCTTTGTGCCGCACCTGCCTTCGATCCGCCTTCTTCTGGCCAAGCTTAATGGTTGGAAAACGTTTGGGGCATAATTTGCGGATAATCGAATGCGGAAGCGGCCGCCAAAGAGCCGCACGGCAGAGGCGTCAGCGAGAGTGCTCGCGGACGGAGAATTGAAAGCATGCTTTTCAGAAGTTACGACCGGGTCCTGTATCGTTCGATTGCAATGGTTCTTGCGGCGTTGAGCCTCCTGGCCTTTTCGCCATCGGGGGCGCGCGCGCAAGAATATTCGGCCCAGGAGATCGTCGATTCCGGGCATCGCTTCTTCGGCGCGACCTCCGGCGGCCTGGCATCTGCCGTCGAGAAGATATTCGCCTCCTATGGCCTGCCCAATGGATACATCCTGGGCGAGGAAGGGTCCGGCGCGTTGATCGGCGGGCTGACCTATGGCGAGGGAACGCTCTACACGAAGAATGCCGGAGACCACAAAGTGTTCTGGCAAGGGCCTTCCCTCGGCTGGGATTTCGGCGGGCAAGGGTCGCGCACGATGATTCTCGTCTACAATCTGGATGACATTTCCAGCTTGTACGGGCGCTTCGGCGGCGTTTCCGGTGCTGCTTATATCGTGGCCGGCTTCGGCTTCAATGTGCTGAAGAACAACAACAT
>JAEWHN010000076.1 GCA_023387775.1 Pseudomonadota bacterium
GTGCAATGACAGTGGGCCGCCCCGACAGCCCGCCGCGATAGAGCGCGGCAATCAGGTCGGATTGGGTGACGATGCCGACCAGCTTGCGGTCGGCATCGACGACCGGAAGATGGTGCAGGCCTGCGTCGGCCATGGCCGGGACCAGCGTGGCGACAGGCGTTTCGGGAGCCGCGGTCCGAACCGGGCTGCTCATGATCTCGCCTACAGTTCGTTTCAGGCTGCGTCTGGGCTTCACGGCGTGGCGCAGGCGCCGGCCGAGCCCGAAATGCAACTCACCGTGTGGACCCCAGGCGGCGCTTTCCATGAAGTCGGTCTGGGTC
Source organism: Pseudomonadota bacterium (assembly GCA_023387775.1). GTDB lineage: Bacteria > Pseudomonadota > Alphaproteobacteria > Rhizobiales > Rhizobiaceae > Pseudaminobacter. The sequence continues at coordinate 321 of JAEWHN010000076.1, forward strand.
ACGATGCCGACGATGCCGCGGTCTTCTGCCACGACCGGCAAGGCCTTGATGTGATGCTCGCAAAGCAGCGTCCATGCCTCGTGCAGCGAGGCCTCCGGCGATACCGTTGCCACGTCTTGCGACATGATGTCGGCACAGCGGATTTCGCCGAAACGGCGGTGGTAGGCCTGCATCTCCACTTCGTGCAGCAGCGAGTCGAGATCGCCGGTACTGACGTCCAGTATCTCGCCCCGGCGCTCGAGCGCGGCTTCGAGGTCGGCGGTGGTGAAACCTACGCGCTCGGTCGGCAAGGGGTCGGCGGTCTTGTGCGGATTTGCGGTGGGCAGGGGCGCAAGATGCGGGTAGCGCCGGCCGGTGAGATTGTTGAATGCGAGCGCCGCAGAGAGCAGCAGCAGCGAGTTGACGCCCACCGGCCACACGGCGAAGCTGAAACCAGCCGCATGGACCGCGGGGCCGCCCAGAACCGCGGTCAGCGCCACGGCGCCGCTTGGCGGATGCACGCAGCGCGCGGCCAGCATTGCGCCGATCGAGAGCGAGACGGCAAGCGCCGCTGCAATCAGCAAATCGTCGATCCACAGCGCACAACTGATGCCGATCAGGGCGGCAATCGTGTTTCCGCCGACAATCGACCAGGGCTGCGCCAGCGGGCTCGAGGGGACGGCAAAAAGCAGAACGGCTGACGCGCCCATCGGTGCGATGAGGAGGGGCGAGGCCGTGCTTGTGCCAAGCGCCGCCTTGGTGATGAGGCCGGTGAGGAATATCCCGATCAGCGCACCGCAGCAAATGCGCAGGCGCTCGACATGGCCGACGGGCGGCAGAGCTGGCAGCAGCCGTTTGAGAGTGGGCAGTAAGTTTCGCATGCGTATCGGTTCGGCGTTGCAGAGGCGCAGTTATGTCGGATGCAACCACGATCGCAAGGAACCAATTTGCCTGGACCAGCGGATTTACGGAAATGTTGACCTGCGCCTGCGCCGTCCTTTTTGCCAGCCTTGCAGCGTCACGACGGCCACCGCCGTTAGCTCTTTTGAAACGAGACGGACGTATCGCTCTTTTATGAATGAATCCGCCCCTGGCATCGCCTTTCCGGGATGTTTTTCGTTCTCGGAGAGAACCCGGCGGAGACTCCGCCAGGTGAAGTGGCAGGGGTAGAATTCAATGTTTCCAAAGACGGCAACTGGCCGCAACATGTTTGCCATCGTGGCGACGGGGGTCCTTACCACCGTGGCGACGGCCGGGGTTCTGGTCTGGCTTGCGCATGGAGCGCTGGAAGAGCGCACCTTTTCCGAAATGACGAACATCGCCGAGGAAAGCGCAAGGCGCGTCGAGACCTATTTCAGCCGCGTTGAAGAATTGACGCATAATGCCAGGTCCAGCCTCTATGCCGCGAAGGACGGCGCGATTCCGGACCGGGCGGCCACGAACCGCCTGTTCCAGCGCTGGATGCAGGACAACACCTTCGCTCTCGGGCTCAGCACCTGCTGGGAGCCCAACGCCTTCGACGGGAAAGACGTTCTGTATCGCAATGCGCCCGGGCATGACGACAGCGGCCGCTACATTCCCTATTTCGTGAGAGACAACGGCAAGGTCGGGCTGGAGGCCCTGGTCGACTATGACAAGCCGGGTGTCGGCGATTGGTACCTCGTCCCCAAGACGACGGGGAAGGAAGTGCTCATGGAGCCCTACTCCTATACCATCGGCGGCAAGAATGTCGTGATGACATCGTTCATGGTGCCCCTGCTTTTCAACGGTTCCTTCAAGGGCACGGTGGGAGTGGACATCGCCCTCGACAGCCTCGCCGACGACCTTTCCAAGATCAAGCCGCTGGGGCAAGGATATGTGGCGCTCGTCACCGGCAACGGCGGTGTCGTGAGCTACCCCGAAGCGTCCATGCGCGGAAAGGCGTTGAAGGACTCGGGGCTTGATGCGGCTGCCTGGGGCGGCCTGATTGCAAATCCGGGCACGCCTACAGATCTTGCCGAAACATCGGGCGAGGCCAGCATTGCTATCGCGGTTCCCGTGCGTCTGCTGCCCGACACCACCTGGTACACCGTGGTCTCGGTGCCAAAATCGGTGCTGTTTGCGAGCCTGTCGTCGCTCGTCATCACGTCGATAGCCATCATAGCGGTCGCGGCAGGATTGATGACTGTGCTGGGCTTGCTGCTCGCCACGCGCTTCCGCAAGCGCCTCGACAAGGTCATGACCGCGACGGGCGGAATCGCTGCCGGTAACACCGACGTGGATCTTTCGGAGGCAACGAAGCAGGACGAGATTGGCGAGATGGCTCGCTCGCTGGCGATCCTCCGTGACGCAACTATTGAAAAGAACCGCCTGGAAATGGAAGCGGAAGAAGCCCGATACCGCAATGCGGAGGAGGAGCGACGCCGCGCGGCAGAAGCCGCCGAACGGGAGCGCCAGACCCGTTTCGCAGTCGACTCCCTGGCCCAAGCCCTGCAAAGGCTTGCCGACGGCGACACCACCCATCGCATCGAAGACCAGTTTGCAGGTTCGCTCGATCAGGTCCGCCGTGATTTCAACTCTTCGGTCGAAAAGCTGCAGACCGCTCTGCTTTCGGTTGGAGAGAATGCGCAGGCCATCCAGGCGGGTTCCAGCGAAATACGGTCGGCTTCCGACGATCTCTCCACACGGACAGAGCAGCAGGCGGCAGCCGTCGAAGAAACCGCGGCGGCGGTCGAGGAAATCAGCTCGTCGCTGAGAGACACCACAAAGCGTGCGGAACAGGTCGGCGGCCTGGTTGAACGCACACGCGTAAGCGCCGAGAAGTCCGGCGAGGTGGTAAAGCGCGCCGTCACCGCCATGAGCGGCATCGAGAGTTCCTCCAAGGAAATCTCGAATATCATCGGCGTGATCGACGAGATCGCGTTCCAGACGAACCTGCTTGCGCTGAACGCCGGCGTGGAAGCGGCGCGGGCCGGCGATGTCGGCAGGGGCTTTGCGGTCGTCGCCCAGGAGGTCAGGCAACTCGCCCAGCACTCGGCGACCGCGGCGCGGGAAATAAAGATGCTGATCACCAAGTCCGGCGAACAGGTCCACACGGGCGTCGGACTGGTCAGCGAGACCGGGACGGCGCTGCAGGAAATCGTCGAGCGGGTGCAGGAAATCGATCAGAACGTCGCGGCCATTGTGGCCGCCGCCCGCGAGCAGTCCAGTTCGCTGAACGAGATCAGCTCCGCCATCAATTCCATCGACCAGGGCACGCAGCGAAATGCTGCAATGGTCGAGGAGCAGACGGCGGCCAGCCATGCGCTGGCAAGCGAAGTGAGCGCATTGAACAATCTCCTGGCTCAATTCCGCATGAGCAACAGGCCCTCGGGCGCCGCCGGAGCTTATCACGGCGGGAAGGCAAGCTTGATGGCGAGAGCAGGGTGATGCTCAGGTGAAGCAGCCTGGCGGTTTCGCGAAAGGCAATCGCCAAACACTCTGCGCGAGCGGCCCGGAGGTTGCTCGACAAGGGATTGCGTGGGCTTGAAGGAGCATCATCTTGGAAACAGCACTTGATCCGTCGATGTTCGGCGGCCCGGCAATCATCGCGCTGATCGCGGGCTTCGCGGCCACCGGCGTCATTTCCGGCATCATCGCCGGCCTGCTCGGCGTCGGCGGCGGCATCGTCATCGTGCCGGTGCTGTTCTGGGTGCTGACGCTGTTCCAGTTCCCGCCATCGATCACCAGCCATCTGGCGGTCGGCACGTCGCTGGCGATCATCATCCCCACCTCGATCTCCTCGATGCGGGCCCATGCCAGCCGCGGCAATGTCGACCGCGCGCTGTACAAGCTGTGGGGACCGGCGGCGTTCTTCGGCGCGCTGATCGGCGGCATCATGGCGAAGTTCATCCCCGGCGGGGGGCTGCGCTTGGTGTTCGGGGTGGTGGGCCTGCTGGTCGCCGTCAACATGTCGATCCCCAGGCACCTGGTCATTTCCGATCACCTGCCGAAGAGCGCCTGGGTCAACCGCGCCATCGCCACCGTCATCGGCTTCATCTCCTCGCTGATGGGCATCGGCGGCGGCACGCTGTCGGTGCCGACGCTGACCAGCCTGTCCTTTCCGGTCCACCGCGCGGTCGGCACGTCCGCCGCGCTCGGCCTGCTCATCGCCGTCCCGGGCGTGGCGGGCTTCATCTGGGCTGGGCTCGGCGTTGCGGGCCGGCCGCCGCTCAGCCTCGGCTTCGTCAGCCTGCCGGCGGTGCTGCTCATCGCGCCGATCAGCTACCTGATCGCGCCTTGGGGCGCCAAGCTCGCGCATGCGCTGAACCCGCGCTATCTGAAGCTGGCTTTCGCTTTCTTCCTGGCCATCACATCCGCCAGGATGCTGCTCTCCTAGCCGAGATCGTCCCGCTTCTGCGACCTCGCGACGATGACGATGCCGACGAGCGACACGGCCAAGCCGCATGCCATCGCCCATGACAGCGGTTCGTCGAACATCAGCCAGGCCCAGATCATAACAACCGGCGGGCTGAGATAGAGCACCGCCGTCACGCGTGCTGGAGACGACTTGCGCAGCGCCAGATAATAGAGGCTCCATGCGCCGAGCGTGGCGACGAAGACGAGCCACAGGATGCCGCCGATGAAACCGGGCTCCAGTATCGGCAGCACACCGCCCTCGTGCCAGGCGAACACGGAGAAGATCGCGGCGGCCGACAGGCACTGGATGCACAGGCTTTGATGCACGGGCATGAAATTCGTCGGGCTGCGCTTCTGCAGCAGGGTCGCCATCGCCAGAGACAGCGTGCCGAGAACAGGCAAGCCATAGGCCCACAGCGGCACGTCGCCCATTTTCAGCGACCAGCCGGACGCGATCAGGACACCTGCCAAACCTATGAACGAACCGATCCACTGGCGCCCGGTGAGCGCTTGCCCGAGAACCGGCCAGGACAGCACGGCGACCATCAGGGGCAGCATGTCGGTGATAAGGGCGACAAGGCCCGTCGGCACGCCATGGGAGATCGCAAGCGCGAATGCGCCCAGATAGGCAGACATCGCCAGAGCGCCGAACAGGACCTGCGGGGCAACGTCCTTCCACCGCAGCCTGGGGCCGACCGTCAGCGCAAAAGGCAACAGCACCAGCCCGGAAACCAGGCTGCGCCAGAGCAGGATCAGGAAGATCGGCGCGTGGTCGCTCGCAAAACGTATGCCGATGAAGCCGGCGCTCCAACAGGCCACCAGGGCCGCTTCCAGCAGGACCAGCACGACAAGCCCGGCAACCCCGCCCTTGGGGCGGTACGGGACAGCTACGGCATCGGTCATCGGGCCTGGCTTTCGAACTGGTCCAGCATGGAAATCGCTATTCTGCGTGCGGATTTCAGCCGCCCGTCGTGTCCGTCGAGCCCTGCGCGAGACATGGCGCCTTCGAGGAGAAACGAGAGGTGCTCGGCAACCTCATCGATCGCGGCATGAGCGGGCTGCATGTCCCGGAGATGTTCCTTGAACAGTTCCTCCGCCTCGTCCTTCTGGGCCGCGACGGTTGCCCGGCCCGGGTCGCCTATCGCAAGCTCGGCGGCCGCGTTGAGCAGCCCGCATCCGCGAAAACCCCACTCATAGGCACAGGCCGCATGGTCCACGTAGGAATCGAACACGGCAAGGACGCGCTCTTTCGGCGTCGACGCCGTTTTCAGCCGCGCCTCGAGAAGTTCGTGCCACTCCGTGCGCCGGCCTTCGAGATAGGCGTGCACCAGTTCGGCCTTGGATGCGAAATTGTTGTAGAGGCTCATCTTCGCAACGCCCGCGTGAGCCGTAATCGCATCGATCCCGGTCGCCCCGACGCCATCGCGGTAGAACAGTTCGGCCGCGGCATTCAGCAGTCGCTGCCGCGCCGGGATCTTGTCGGTCACGATCACCCTCCAGGATAGATAGGCCGATCTACCTAGTTCCGGCGCGCAATGCTGGCAGGCGTGCGACTGCTCCTGCCGCAATCAGGACTTGGAAGTCATCGCCCCCACGCCTACTGTAAGGAAAGAGAGCTGTCTTGGTCGCTGGATGACGCGATAGACGACGGCGCGACCCGCGGTAATCAATATCGGAAGGAAAATTCAGCCCAAGGGCTTGAAGTTGCTGGTGCCGCTTGCGTGACTCGAACACGCGACCCCATCATTACGAATGATGTGCTCTACCAACTGAGCTAAAGCGGCTCCGGCTTTCGCACCGGGGCGCGAAACGGTGAGCGCGTGATAGCCGCATTGCGCGGCAAATTCAAGCGGCCATCGCACGGATTTCTTCGGATCGTCATCTGCGTGCCTTGGCGCGATGTTTACGGCCGATAGCCGTGGTCGCCATGGCCGGTCAGGTGCGCAGTCAGGGTACTTGGGAGCGCGTTGCGGCCCCGGCGCGATTCGCTTGCCGTTGCGGTGTTGGGACACGGACGCCGCCAGATCTGCGGGGGCGGTTCAAGCCGCGATGCTAATCGCCGCCGCAGGGAATCGCCGCATGGGTGCGGCGCAGGGCGCGGAGAAGCGGCCGCCGCAGCGGGGCCGGTGCGGCGCACCCGCACAATCCCGCCATTTTCCCCCGGATAATGCCGCCTCCGGCGCGGCCGTCGACCTTATTGGTCGCGCCGGGCGGTTGCCTGACGGCCCGGCTGGGTCTAACCATCGTCAAAAGTTTGAACCGCAACACGGGGAAACGGTTTGGAGCCGATCGAAAAGGCGATACGCAACGCCTTCGAAAAGGGAAACGCCAGTGACCAGGCCTTTCGCGAGAAGGTCTATCGCTCGGCGTTCACCGCGCTCGACCGCGCGCTGAAGGCGAATCCGGGCCTTACCGTCGAGGCCGCCATCAAGCGCCGCAAGGCCCTGCAGGCCAAGATCGCCGAGATCGAATCGGAATTCGTGGCCGGCGCGCCTGCAATCGATCCGGCCTCTTCGGATGTCGCCGCCCCGAGCCTTGACGACGTGCGGCCCGGCGGTGGCGATGCTGCCTTCACCGCTCCCGACATTGCCGGCGAGCGCCGCCAGGATGCGGGGCGCGGCAAGACCAGGCGCGCAGGCGCAGCGTCGGCGAAAGCCGAGCGCGGCGGGCGTCGCGCGCGGCGTTCCCGCTCCCCCTTTCTTCGCCTGCTGGTAAGCATGGCGCTGCTGGCGGCCATCGGCCTCGCAGGCTGGGGCGCGCTCCGGTCCGGCATATGGAAGATGCCGACGAGGGACGACATCGCGCAGATCGGCAAGAGCCTGGCGCCGGCAAACGAGGGCGCGCCGGCCCTGTCGGGACAGGCCGACCCCAACCGCGCCTGGATCGAAGTGTTCTCGCCCGCCGACCCCACCGGCGTGACGGCGCCGGCCGGCACCTCGGCCGAGGTGATGCAGGATGGCTCGGGCAGCTTCCTGCGCATGCGCTCCGGCGGTTCCGATGCCGCCATCCTGTTCGACGTCGGCCAGGGCGTTCTGGAACGGCTCGCCGGCAAGCAGGCCATCTTCGACATCGTCGCCCGCGGCGCCGACGGCAAGCAGACGCAGATGTCGGTGGATTGCAATTTCGGCGAACTTGGCGATTGCGGCCGCAAGCGCTATGCGGTCAGCCAGGACCGTGGCGACTATCTGTTCGAGATCGACTTCCGCTCCGTCGATCCAGGCTCCGGCGGCACCATCGCCGTCAACACGGATGTTGGTGGCCAGGGCAAGTCGGTGGACATCTACGAAATCAGGGTTTCGGTGTCGCAGTAGTCCTGGGGCGCGGCAAGCCGGCTCAGTCCAGCAGCGCCTGCAGCGTTTCGATGCGGTCAGCCTCGGCGGCCGGCTTGTCCCAGCGCAGGCGCGAAATGCGCGGGAAGCGCATGGCCACCCCCGACTTGTGCCGCGTCGAGCGGTTCAGCCCCTCGAAGGCGATCTCCAGCACCAGTCCGGCACGGCGGTCGGCGCGCACCGAGCGCACCGGGCCAAATCGCTCGACCGTGTTGTCGCGCACGAACTTGTCGATCTGGCGCAACTCCTCGTCGGTGAAGCCGAAATAGGCCTTGCCCACCGGCACCAGCTCTTCCGCGCCTTCCGGCCCGGCCCAGACGCCGAAAGTGTAGTCGGAATAGAAGCTGGAGCGCTTGCCGTGGCCGCGCTGCGCATACATCAGCACCGCATCCACGGTGAAGGGGTCGCGCTTCCACTTGAACCAAGGGCCTTTCGGCCGGCCGGCGAGATAGGCCGAGTCGCGGCGCTTCAGCATCACGCCCTCGATCACCGGATGCGGCGGGTTGCTGCGCATTTCCTCCAGCGCGTCCCAGCTGGAAAACAGCGCCAGCGGCGAAAGGTCGAAGCGGTCGGGGTCGAGCCGGCGCACGAAGTTTTCCAGCCGGCCGCGCCGCTCCAGAAAGGGCAGGGCGCGCACGTCTTCCGCGCCCTCCTGCAACAGGTCGTAGCAGCGCACGAACACCGGATAGCGCTCGCGCATCTTTGCCGACACCGTCTTGCGGTTCAGCCGCTGCTGCAGGTCGGAGAAGGTTCCGGTTTCGCGCTGCGGGTCGCCCACCAGCAGTTCGCCGTCCAGCACGCCCTCGAAGCGCATCGCTTCGACAAGATCGGGGAAGGCCGGCGAGATATCGTCGCCGGTGCGAGAATAGAGCCTGCGCAAACCGCCTTCCGAAACCGCCTGAACGCGGATGCCGTCCCATTTCCATTCGGCGGCATAGTCGGCCGGATCGAGCCGCTCCAGATCGCCGTCGCCGACCGGATTGGCCAGCATGACCGGACGGAACAGCGCCTTGGCAGCTTTCTCCGGCTTGGGGCCCTTGCCCTCCAGCCAGGCGAACAGCTCGGCATAGGGCGGCGTCAGCCCATGCCATAGCTCCTCGATCTCGGTCACGTCGACCCCGCCCAGGTCGGCCAGCGCCTGCTTGGCCAGCCGGGCCGAAACGCCGATGCGCAAGCCGCCTGTCACCAGCTTGATGATGGCATAGCGCGCCGAAATGTCGGCGCGGTCGAGCAGGCGTGCCAGCACGCGCGGCCCGTCGGAACGGCTCGCCGCTTGCAGCGCGCCCACCACGTCGGCCAGCGTGGGGCGGGCGTTTGCGGCCTGGTGCGCGGGCGGCTCGGGCCACACCAGCGACACTGTTTCGGCGAGGTCGCCGACATAGTCGTAGGAATAGCCGAACAGCACCGGGTCCAGGCGCTCGGTCACCAGCGTGCGCAGCATCGCCGGCTTAACCGCCGCGATCGACAGGTCGCCGGTGATGGCGGCAAGCGCGTAACCTCGGTCGGGGTCTTCGACGGTGCGGAAATAGTCGGTCAGCAGGGTAAGCTTGCCGTTGCGCGAGGGCGTCAGCACCAGGCGGTCGAGCAGTTCGGCGAAGCGGTGCATCAATCCCCCTCGTCCTCGTAGCCCACCAGGTGCAGCGGCTTTGCCTTGATGCCGCCAAGCTCGCACCAGCGCACCAGCGCCTCCTCGCGGCCATGCGTCACCCACACCTCGCCGGCGCCGGTTTCGGTGATGGTCGCGGTCAGTTCGTCCCAGTCGGAATGGTCGGAGATGATCAGCGGCAGCTCCACGCCGCGCTGTTTGGCGCGCTGGCGAATGCGCATCCAGCCCGATGCGAAGCATGAGACGGGGTCGGGAAAGCGCCGCGACCAGCGATCCGAGAAGGCGGCGGGCGGGCCCACCACGATCTCGCCGGCGAAGTCTTGCCTTTCGCCGCCCTCCACCGTCGCCGGCTGCAGGTCGCCCAGTTCCACGCCCCGGCTTTCGTAGTAGTCGCACAGCTTGGCCAGCGCGCCATGGATATAGATGGTGCGCTCGTAGCCGGCCTGCCGCAGCAGCTTGATGACGCGCTGCGCCTTGCCCAGCGCATAGGCGCCGACCATGTGCGTGCGCTCGGGAAACTGCTCGACCGATTTTATCAGCCGCGCGATCTCATCGGCATCTGGGGGATGGCGGAACACCGGCAGGCCGAAGGTCGCCTCGGTGATGAACACGTCGCAGCGGATCGGAGTGAAGGGCGCGCAGGTGGGGTCCGGCTGGCGCTTGTAGTCGCCCGACGCCACGATGCGCATGCCGCCATGCTCCACGCAGATCTGGGCCGAGCCCAGCACGTGACCGGCGGGCTGGAACGTCACCCTGACGTCGTTCAGGGAAATCGTTTCGCCCGGCTTTGCCGCCTGCGTCGTGCCGGCAAAGCCGGGGCCGCAGCGCAGTTCCATGATGTCCAGCGTCTCGCGCGTCGCCAGCACCGCGCCATGGCCAGCACGCGCGTGGTCGGAATGGCCGTGGGTGATCAGCGCGCGCGCCACCGGTCGCACGGGGTCGATGTGGAAATCGCCGGGTGGGCAATAGAGTCCTTCCGGGCGGGAACAGAGGAGGTCGCTGGCGCGCATGCTCTCAAGATAGGTATTTGTGCGGCTTCGAAAAGCCTGATAAAAATTGCGCCGCTTCGGGCGTCCGCCCGGGCTTCCATCGTCATAGGTCCCACGCTGCTTGAAGCCGCTGCAAACCTCGTCAGGTGACCTTCTGGCGGACCGCCGCGCCGACTACGCAGAAATGCTGTCCGGTTCGGGCGATCCTGCCGCCGCCGCCGAGCTTATGCTCGGTGCGCTGGAGCTTGCGCCACACTGGGCGCTGGGGTGGTTCCGGCTTGGCGAGATGCACGAGGCGGCCGGCGACATGGCCGCCGCCGCAAAGGCCTGGCGCCGCGTGCTGGAGCTCGAGCCAGTGGACCCGTTCGGCGCCGGCCTGAAGCTGGAACTGATCGGCGAGGCGGGGTCGGGCGGAGCGCCGCCCAGCGCCTTCGTCGAGGCGCTGTTTGACCAGTATGCGCCGAAATTCGACGACTCGCTCGTCAACCGGCTGGCCTATAGCGTGCCGGCCGCGCTCGAGGTGGCGATCCGCGCCGCGCACCCGGGGCGCTTCGCAAGCGCCGTCGATCTTGGCTGCGGCACCGGCCTGATGGGCGAGAGGCTGCGGCCCATCTGCGACCATCTCGAGGGCTACGACATCTCCGCCGGCATGCTGCGCATCGCGCGCGAAAAAGCCGTGTACGACAGGCTGGTCAAGGCCGACCTGCAGACGCTCAGCCATGAAGGCGAGAAGGTCGATCTGGTCACGGCGGCTGATGTGTTCATCTATGTCGGCGCGCTTGAAAAGGTCATCGCCACGGCGGCCTCGATGCTGCGGGAAGGAGGGGTGTTCGCCTTCTCGGTGGAACATTGGCGGGGGAAGGGGGATTTCATCCTCCAGCCCTCGCGGCGCTACGCGCATTCGCAAGCCTATGTGCGTAGCGTCATGACCAAGAATGCCCTCACCCTTCTATCTCTCGAACCCCACATCATCAGGCAGGACCGCGGCCAGCCCATCGATGGCCTGCTGGTCGTCGCGCGCAACGACCCTTCGGCGCGCTGAGTAATTTTCTCTACCGGCTGGTCCGGGGACGGTCCATCATCCCGCGCGAGCGCAACTGCTGCTCCGCCGGCTTTGCTGCCGTGCCGGCCTGCATCTGCGCGATGATCTTCTGAAGCTCCGCAACCAGGTCCTCCAGCGTGGCAACGCGCGCCTCGAGCGTGGCGATCCGGTCATCTCCCGAACTGTCCTGGTCTATCTTCACCGCATGCCTCTCTGCAAAGTGGAAGCAAGCAGTAGTCGATCCTGCATCATCTGTCAGTCCAGCGATGCTGGCCGATCCCGTTTTGTTCGCAAAATCGCTTGGCTGCCGGTCCGCGTCGCGGTACTTCTGGCGCGTGAACGACCAGAGCCGACCAGAGCCGAGCGAACCGTCCGCCATTCTGCCCGAACCGTTCCTGAAATGGTTCGCCGGCCGCGGCTGGTCGCCGCGCGTGCACCAGCTTGATCTGCTCTCCCGCGCAGAGGCTGGAAAGTCGGTGCTGCTGATTGCGCCGACGGGCGCGGGCAAGACGCTCGCCGGCTTCCTGCCCACGCTGGTCGATCTGGCGAACAGGCCGAAGCGCCGGCCCGGCCAGGCGCGGCGCGGCATCCACACGCTCTACATCTCGCCTCTCAAGGCGCTTGCCGTCGATATACAGCGCAACCTCGGCATGCCGGTGGCCGAGATCGGCCTGCCGATCACGCTCGAGACCCGCACCGGCGACACCCCGGCCCACAAGCGCCAGCGCCAGAAGCTGGTGCCGCCCGACATATTGATGACCACGCCGGAGC
>JAEWHN010000138.1 GCA_023387775.1 Pseudomonadota bacterium
TCGTCGGCCAGCTTGAGCACGACCTTTTCGCCGAGAATGCCGCCATTCTTGTTGATGGTGTCGACGGCCGCCTCAGCGCCGTTCTTCACCTGGTCGCCATAGGCGGCGACGGGGCCCGTCAACGGCGCCACCAGGCCGATCACGATATCCGCACGCGCGGCCGAAGCCGCAACGACCAGGGAAGCGGCGAATGCCACGCCGGCAAGCAATTTTTTCGTATTCACGTCAATCCTCCTCCGATTAACTCAGAAAACCCTCAGAAATACTGGGCTCGACCAAAGTCTATATTCGCGCATAGCCATTCGCCGTCGCATTGGCAATCGGCCACGCCCGACAGGTCACAGGCCCATAGCCTAGCCCACCATGTCCGCACCAACAATGGCGCCACCGGTGATGCTTGTCTCCTCAGGGGCAAGGCATCATCGGGGCTTCACCGCCATGCGCTCGGGAGAGACCCTTTTTGCCTTGTGGGTGTAGTAATGGGCGACGCGGGGATGGTCGCCGAGCGCCGGCGGACGATAGCCGTTGCCGTCAAAACGCCTTTCGATTTCATGGCACAATGCTGCCCGATCGACCGCCTCGGCCATGATGGACCGGGTGCCGGGGGTCCAGAACTTGCCGAAACCCGTCCGCTCGTCATGGGTCCGGCCAAGTATCTTGCCATCGGCTGTCACGGGGATGGGAATCTGAAGCCCGACCAGGCTGCGCAGGCGTGCCAGCATCCACGCCAGCGCCAGATCCGCCAGGCGATTGTCATCGCCATAGCCGCCGCCGACATCGGAATGCACGCCGGGGAACCAGCATTGTTCGATGATCTGGCCGGACCCGCTGGCGTCGTCCCACAAGACGGGAGCGAAGACCTTGCGGTTCTCGTCGATCGACAAGGCCTGGAGCCCGACGGGCACGCGGGTGGACAATTCCGTGTCGTGGAACTCGTGCCGATAGGGGTTCACCACATTCATGATGCCGGGCAGCCCAAGCGCCTTGACGGTATCGAAGACGCCGATCACATCCGGCGCCACCGCGGCAGCACCATATTTGCCGGCGAAAGCTTTCCCTGCCGATCTCCGCTGCGCCGCATCCCTGATCTTGTAGGCCGCGACTGCCTCCTCGGCGATCCGGCGCCGGCGGGTGGCGTCCGCGCTGTCCTGGTCCCGCGAAATCGGGGCCCCGCCCTCCACGGTCGCAATGCCGCATGTCGAAAGCACGCCGCCAAGACACCGCACGGTATAGGCGCCGCGGCTGAAGCCGAAGAAGCCGATCCTCATGCCGGGCTCCCAGCGCATCATCAGCGCCTCGTAGCACTCGACTATGTTGGCCGTGATGCCCCAGCCGGTGGCCTTGCTCCAAACATTGCGCAGCTTGCGGGTCAGGGAATCGGCTCCGGCCGCCAGCGCCTCGTCGTCGTCCCCAAGCTCCGGGGGCGCGCCAAGACCCGCGTCGTAGAACACTTCGAAGCCCGGCAGTCCTTCCGCGGCGAGAAACATGCGGAACACATTTGTGTTCAGGGCCGAGGCATCGTCCCTCACGCCACGCTGGCCCGTGCCATCGGAGAAGATCAGACACCATCTTTCATCAGACATGCGCACCCCTCTCGAAAAAGACCCCATTGGATTTTAGTTACTAAGCCTCCATGCAGCAATATAATCATTGCTCCGCAAAATACATCTTGCGGTTCAATTATGACTTGCATGCAATTCAGCTATCGACTGGTTTAAAGCGGACCGCCAATTCTCGAGGTCGATCAATGCGGCAGCAGGAATTCGCCGTCGACGTTGCGCCATTCGTTCGGGGCGATGAGTCGCCTGTGCACGTAACGCACCGAATGCAGGGGGCCCTCGAGCCTCTCCTCCCAGAATCGGATGAACCGGAACAATCCAGGGAACTCTGGCGCCAGGTCGTAATCCTGCCAGACGAAGGTCTGCAGCAAATTCGGATGGTCGGGCATGTGGTAGAGAAACTGCGCCGTGGTCAGCCCATAGCCGTTCAGCATGAGTTCCAGTTCGGAAATGTCGCGCATGGCCTTTCACCCGCCTCCTTCCGATTTATCCCACTATAGCGGATCATACGGCTGGATGCTTCAACGTCAATGTGAACGTGCCCCGCGCCAAAGCGTTTCAGGTGTCAAATCAACAACTTGGCAGCACTCGTGAAGAAGAGTGCCAGACCTGGGGCAGCGACCGCTGAAGCTTGCGTTTCCCTCGACGCGGCGCAATCTCCGGGTCTAATATTGTTACTCTTGGTGGAATGATATTAATTGAGCCCGAAACATGGAGCGCGCCACCGCGCGGTCGGTGCGCGAGAATCGTGGTGAGTGAAACTGTCCGATACCAATGCCTACCGCGTTCAGCCCGGGTGGAAGAAGAACGCGCTGCTCGACAACGAAACCTACCTGAAATGGTATACCGAGAGCGTGAAGAACCCTGACAAATTCTGGGGCAAGCACGGCAAGCGGATCGACTGGTTCAAGCCCTACACCAAGGTGATGAACGCCTCGTTTTCCGGCAAGGTCGCGATCAAGTGGTACGAGGACGGCGTCACCAACGTCTCCTACAACTGCATCGACCGCCACCTGAAGAAGCGCGGCAACCAGACCGCCATCATCTGGGAGGGCGACAACCCCTACGACGACAGGAAGATCACCTATAACGAGCTTTACGACCACGTTTGCCGGCTGGCCAACGTGCTGAAGAAGCACGGCGTGAAGAAGGGCGACCGCGTCACCATCTACATGCCGATGATCCCGGAAGCCGCCTATGCGATGCTGGCCTGCACCCGCATCGGCGCCATCCATTCGGTGGTATTCGGCGGCTTTTCGCCCGACGCGCTGGCCGGCCGCATCGTCGACTGCGAATCGACTTTCGTCATAACCGCCGACGAAGGCCTGCGCGGCGGCAAGACCGTTCCCCTGAAGGACAACACCGACAAGGCAATCGACATCGCCGGGCGCCAGGGCGTGGTGGTCAAGAATGTGCTGGTGGTGCGCCGGACCGCCGGCAAGATCGCCTGGTTCTCCAATCGCGACCTCTGGTACCACGACGAGAGCGCGGCGGCGAAGCCGGACTGCAAGCCCGAGAACATGAAGGCGGAGGACCCGCTGTTCATCCTCTATACCTCCGGCTCGACCGGCAAGCCGAAGGGCGTGCTGCACACCACCGGCGGCTATCTCGTCTATGCTGCGATGACCCACCAATATGTGTTCGACTACCATGACGGCGACATCTACTGGTGCACCGCCGATGTCGGCTGGGTGACGGGCCACAGCTACATCCTCTACGGCCCGCTCGCCAACGGCGCCACGACGCTGATGTTCGAGGGCGTGCCCAACTACCCGACGCCGGGCCGGTTCTGGGAGGTGGTCGACAAGCACAAGGTCAACATCTTCTACACCGCCCCCACCGCCATCCGCGCTTTGATGGGCGCCGGCGACGACTGGGTTCAGAAGAGCTCGCGCAAGAGCCTGCGCGTGCTGGGCTCGGTGGGCGAACCGATCAATCCGGAAGCCTGGGAATGGTATTTCAACGTGGTCGGCGAGAAGAAGGTGCCGATCGTCGACACCTGGTGGCAGACCGAGACCGGCGGCATCCTGATCACGCCGCTGCCCGGCGCCACCGACCTCAAGCCCGGCTCCGCCACCCGGCCCTTCTTCGGCATCGTGCCGGAACTGGTCGACAATGAGGGCAATGTGCTGGAGGGCGTGGCCGACGGCAATCTGTGCATCGCCCGCTCCTGGCCGGGGCAGATGCGCACGGTCTATGGCGACCACGAGCGCTTCATCCAGACATATTTTTCCACCTATAAGGACAAGTATTTCACCGGCGACGGCTGCCGCCGCGATGCGGACGGCTATTACTGGATCACCGGCCGGGTCGACGACGTCATCAACGTGTCGGGCCACCGCATGGGCACGGCCGAGGTGGAATCGGCGCTGGTCAGCCACGACAAGGTGTCGGAAGCGGCCGTGGTCGGCTATCCGCACGATATCAAGGGCCAAGGCATCTACAGCTATGTCACGCTGATGGACGGGGTGGAGGCGAGCGAAGACCTGCGCAAGGAACTCGTCGCACATGTGCGCAAGGAGATCGGCCCGATCGCCTCGCCCGACAAGATCCAGTTCGCGCCGGGCCTGCCAAAGACGCGCTCGGGCAAGATCATGCGCCGCATCCTGCGCAAGATCGCCGAGGACGATTTCGCAGCCCTGGGCGACACCTCGACGCTGGCCGACCCCGCCGTGGTCGACGACCTGATCCAGCACCGGCAGAACAAGAAGGCATAATTCGCCACTTGCACAGCGGATCACCGGCCCCCACATTGGGCGACATGTTCAACCAATCGAAAGGAGGTGATCCGATGTCGAGTGATTTCGTTTTCCTGCGTGAGGTCTCGGCGGATTGCCTTCGCGGGGAGCAGCCTCTCCGTTGAAGTGCATGACGTGCGGCAGGCGAGCTCATGAGAGCCCTTGCTGACGACCGCACGCCGGACGAAAGAACGGGCCGCCGCTTCACAGAAAGCGGCGGCCTTTTTTTGTCTCCTACCGACAGCGGCCAGAATGTCAGAAATCGCTGGCGATGCCTTTTATTTCCCAGTCGCCATAGCGCACCGGTTCCTTGC
>JAEWHN010000178.1 GCA_023387775.1 Pseudomonadota bacterium
TCGTCGTCATCTGCGGCGAGATCATGACCATGCCGGGCCTGCCCAAGGTGCCGTCGTCGGAAAGGATCTTCCTCAACGAGCACGGCCAGATCGAGGGCCTGTTCTAGGGCCGGACAAGGCCGGCGCACGCCGCCGGCCATCTTCCCAGGACGACGCCGCGCGGGCCACCCCGCGCGGCGTTCTCGTTTGGGCGCCGGGGAACAACCCCCTCCCCTCATTGCGATGGCGCGTTCGTGATCAGTTCTCTCGCAACATAGTGCGCGGCGCGCCGCCAGGCTTCGTCGTTGTCTCCGCGAAACGTGATGAGCCGATTGAACACAATCTTGCGTGAAGCCGTGTCGTAAACCTCGAGCCGCGCCCAGAGCACCAGCGTGCTCATCTTTTCAACGGCTCCAACCGCAAGGAAGCGCGCGCCGGCCTCGCTTGCGTGGCGGAAGAGTTCGTCCATCGTCATCGACTGGCCGCTGCAGCGCGGCTGCGGGCATTTCATCTCTGCCAACTTGAAACGTCCGCTGCCTGCAAGCTCGTCATGCATAATGCCGTCGAACCGCTCCAGGCGGGCGTCATGCTCGGCCGTTTGATCACGCGGCTCGCCCGACGTGTCGACCAAGAAGAAACCGGAAAGCGCCAAGGACGGCGGCGGACTGTTCTCTGCCAAAGCATCGGAATTTCCGGTGGTCAGAAGCCACATACCGACCAGGAGCGCAGCCGCGCAAACGATGCGCCAAGCACCCTTGCTCCGCTCTCGTCGACGCGCAGATGAGGGGATAGGCCTATCCATCGCAGCCTCCATGGCGTCAGGCGCAGGCCACTCGGCCGACCGCCGCAATGGCCAGCATAGAAAAAGCCGACAGCGGCGGCAACCGATGTCGGCCCTGCGAGGGGAAGCAGGTAGTTTGAAGCGTCAGCTTGCCAAGGCAGCGGGCCTTTCGACCTCGATGCCGTATTCGGCTGCGGCATCGACGATGGCGTCCCAGATGCTGTCGGCAAAGCTGGAGAAGACCAGCAGGTTGAAGACGGGCGAGCCGTCGGCCGCGTCCGGATCGCGCCACAGATTGACTGCCGTATGGTCGACCGACGTCGTGGCGGCCGTGCCGACGGGGAATGCGTGATCATGCAGGTCCACCGAGGACAGCTTGGCGAGCATGTCGCGCACGCGCGGACCCGACATGCGAACCAGGCAGCGGCCATCCGACTGATCGGCCAAGGACGCGACGCCTTCGAAGACCGCGCTCAACGCGCGGACCGGCTGGAAGGCGCCTGCCGCACGCGGCGACAGCGCCATGATCTGCCCGGCTCCCGACCAGATCAAGGTGGCGTTCTTGCCTGCAACCGCCGTCCGCGGAGCCGGCGCTGCCACACCATAGTGGGCCTTGACCGCCTTTGCCGTCGAATCCCATCGCCCGCGCCTGGCCATGACCTGGACCAGATCGAAATCGCGGATTTCGGTGAGCACCACGCCAGCGCCTGCCGTCAGCGCGCCGAACGCTCCGGGGTTGACGGCCTGTTGCAGCGGGGAACGAGCGGTCCAGATAAAATCAGCCACGCTGACGCCCTCCTTCGGGATCGTAGAAGACCGGATTGCAGATTTCGACTTCGTAGTCTTCGCCACGCAGCGGGTCGTGCGCGCGCACGATCTCGCCAATGCGCTCGCGTCCCCGTTCGACAAGGCCAAGGCCGATCCACTGGTCCAGCATCGGCGAGAAGCAGACGGAGGTCACATACCCCTGATCCGCCTGCGGACCGACCGGAGCGCCCTTCGGCAGGATATGAGCGCCCGACCGCAGGCGGCGTGCCTTGTCGACAGGCTTGAGACCCACGACGACTTGCCGGTTCGGCGCCACGAGCCCCTCGCGAGTGGCCATGACGCGGCCGACAAAATCCTTCTTCTTGGACATCATCTTGCCGAGGCCGAGATCGTCGGCCGTCGTCGTGCCGTTGAGTTCCGGTCCGGCGACGTGCCCCTTCTCGATACGCATGACGCCAAGCGCCTCGGTGCCGTAAGGCGTAACGCCGAAAGGCTTGCCGGCTATCATCAGGTTGCGCGCCAAAGCGTCGCCGTAGCGGGCCGGCACGGAAATCTCGAAGGCGAGTTCGCCCGAAAACGAGATGCGGAACAGCCGCGCGAACATGCCGCCGCGAAGCTGCACTTCCCGCACGCCCATGAAGGGGAAACCTTCGTTCGACAGGTCCTCCGCCGGATCGATGATCTCGCGCAGCAGGTCGCGGGTCTTCGGCCCCGCGATCGAGAACGTCGCCCACTGGTCGGTGCAGGAAGTGAGTTGCACGTCGAGTTCGGGCCAGAGCACCTGGCGGCAGAATTCGAGATGCTGCATCACCGGGCCGGCCTTGGCCGTGGTGGTGGTGAGGAAGTAGTGATCTTCCGCCAGCCGCGAGGTGGTGCCGTCGTCCATGACAATGCCGTCCTCGCGCAGCATCAGGCCGTAGCGGGCCTTGCCGACGCCGAGCGAGGAGAAGGCGTTGATGTAGACACGGTCGAGGAAGGTGCCGGCGTCCGGGCCCATCACATCGATCTTGCCGAGCGTGGACACGTCGCAGAAGCCGACCCCGTTGCGCACGGCCAGAACTTCGCGCACGACCGAGGTCAGCCAGTCCTTCTCGCCCGGAAGCGGATACCACTGCGCACGCTTCCACAGACCGGTGTCGACGAACACCGCGCCGCGCTCGACAGCCCAGTGGTGTGAGGGTGCCAGACGGGTGGAGTGGAAGCTCTCGTCGCGATTGTGGCCAGCGAAGGCGCCGATCGCCACCGGCACATGGGGCGGACGATA
>JAEWHN010000231.1 GCA_023387775.1 Pseudomonadota bacterium
CGGGGGGTCCGAAGGACGGGCGAGACCCGTGGCTCGCCCCGGAATGGTGGTTTGCGAAGCAAACCGGAGTGGGGGTCGATTGCCGTGTCGAATTGCCCCGCAGAACGGGGAGAGGTGACGAGGCGAAGCCGAGCCGGAGAGGGGAATATCTGAAATTAGCCCTACTGCCGGGCGATGATTTCCTCGCCATTGACCACCAGCCGCAGCCCGAGATTGCCGGTCTTGCGGCGGGCCTGGAAGCGCGAGCGGCGCGCCATGGTCGGACGGCCCTTGCGGCGTTCCTGCGGCGGCATCGTCTTGATTGCCGCGCCGAGCGACTCTTCCAGCGTGCGGGCCACGCCATCGGCCTCGATCAGCAGCATCGGCAGCCGATAGGCTTCCGCCCAGGCGCGCCAGTCGGCGGCCACGTCTTCCAGATTGTCGGCTACCAGCAGCGGCACCGAAAGCTGCGGGTCGTTGTGCAGCAGTTCAAGCGTCACCGTGACGTTGAGCAGGTCATCCTCGATCGCCCTCGCCGCCACGCCGCGGAAGGCCCTGGCCGGCAGCACCACGGTGGCCGGCAGGCCGCTCCGCCGCAGGATGCGCCGCACCGTGGCGCCACGCTGGTCGATGGTGAAGCTCACGTCGCCGAATTCGTCGGACGTGGCGAAGCTGGTCATCTGGGGCAAGCGGAAAGGGTCGAGACGCATGGTGCGTCCCGCCCAGACTGGCTTCAGTCCGGTGCTCATTATTTGTGCCTTCTTCCTGTTACTCCTGAGAGCCGGTGTTCCGGTCTCTCCGAACCGGTTTTCCCGGTCTCGTTATGGGAAGGACACTAGCGCGGGGTTGTTACCGCCCCGCTTAAGAAAGTCGGTTAAATTTTGCTGATCTACCAGATGGTTATCGGAATCCGACCGACTACAAGATGTTGTAAACCTGAATGAAGAAGGGGTGAATAGAGCCCCACTTCTCCGGGTCTCCGGTTCGCTCGTCCCTTCTTGAACCCTTTGCCTGGTTGAGATGTGGAGGCATGGATTCCCGACACTCTCCGCTCGTTACACTCGCTCACGAGGTCGGGAATGACGACTCGACCTCTCAATCCGTCGTCCTCGGGCCGCAGCATGAGCGCAGCGAAGTGCGGAGGTTCCGGGGATCCATGCCTCAACGTCTCAACCGCCGCCCCGCGGCCGATGAGATAAAGCTCGTAACGCTTCAGATAACCTTGCCCGGATTCATGATCCCCGCCGGATCGAACGCCTTCTTCACGCGGCGCATCAGGTCGATGGCGATCGGCTGCGTGGTGGCGATCAGCTCGTCGCGCTTCATCTGGCCGATGCCGTGCTCGGCCGAGATCGAGCCGTTCATCTCGCGCACGATGTCGTGCACCGCCTTGTTCATGACCGGGTAGAGAGCGAGGAACGCGGCCGTGTCGCCGCCCGCCGGCTGCGAGATGTTGTAGTGCAGATTGCCGTCGCCCATATGGCCGAAACAGGCGATGCGCGCTTGCGCGCAGATCGCCGTCACCGCCTTGCCCGCCCGCTCGATGAAGGCCGGGACGGACGCCACCGGCACCGAAATGTCGTGCTTTATCGAGCCGCCCTCCGGGCGCTGCGCCTCCGAAAGGCCCTCGCGCAGCCGCCAGAAGGCGCCCGCCTGCGCAAGGCTGGCGGCAATCACCGCATCGCCCACCACGCCCGCCTCGAAGCCGGCGGTCAGCACCTCTTCCATCGTCTCGCGCGCATCCTCGGCCGACCGGCCCGACGAGATTTCCATCAGCACGTGCCACGGCCATTCGCTTTCCAGCGGCCGCTGCGCGTCGGGAATGTGGCGCACGCCGAAGCCCAGCACCATGTCGGAGATCAGCTCGAAGGCGGTCAGTCCGCTGCCGGCCTGCTCGCTGGCGCGGCCGAACAGCTCCAGAGCGGCTTCCGGCGAGGAAAGGCCCACCCACGCCACTTCCCGGCCCTTCGGCTTGGGAAACAGCCTTAGCACCGCCGCCGTGATGACGCCGAGCGTGCCTTCGGCCCCGACGAACAGGTTCTTCAGGTCGTAGCCGGTATTGTCCTTCTTCAGCTTGCGCAGGTCGTCGAACACCTCGCCGGTGGGCAGCACCACCTCGAGGCCCAGGCAGAGTTCGCGCGTATTGCCATAAGCCAGCACGCCGGTGCCGCCGGCATTGGAAGACAAATTACCGCCGACCTCGCACGAGCCCTGCGAACCGAGCGAAAGCGGAAACAGCCGTCCCGCCGCATCGGCCGCCTCCTGCAGCTTTTCCAGGATCACGCCAGCCTCGGCGATCACCGTGTTCGACTGCGTGTCGATCTCGCGGATCCTGTTCAGCCGCGACAGCGAAAGCACCACCTGCGTGCCCGAATGGTCGGGCATCTGCGCGCCCACCAGCCCGGTATTGCCGCCTTGCGGTACGATCGGCGTGCGCGTTTCGGTAGCAAGCTGCATGATGCGGCTTACCTCGTCGACGCTGCCCGGCCGCAGCACCAACGGCGAGACGCCGCCGAAGCGGCCGCGCGGCTCAGTTATGTAAGGCGCGATGTCGGCGGCCTCGCGCAGCGCGTGGCGCTCGCCGACGATTGCCGCGAAGCGGTCGAGCAAGGCCGGATCGAGGGACGACGGACTGTTTGTCATGGCAGCTACTTGGGTTCGAAATCTAGACTGTCGCGCGGGGCGGCGGCGCGCGCCAGCCTGTCGTTGATCGCCTCGCCCAGCCCCTCATGCGGCACAGGCTCCACGGCGATAATCCTGGCGCCCGAGCGGTCCAGCACCTGCATGTATGTAAACAGATTGGCGGCCGCCTCGCGCAGGTTGCCGGCCTCGGAAAGGTTCAGGAAGGCCACCGCCCCCTCCGCCCCGGCGGCGCGCGTCGGCCCGAAACCCAGCAGTGCCTCGCCCGGCTCAACCGCTTCGGCATTCAGCCGCATCGCCGCGCCCGGCGCGTAATGCGAGAGCATCATGCCCGGCGCCTCGATGCCCGCCTGGTTGTTGCGCAGAAGTTTGGTGCCCGCCACCGCCTCGATCTCCTCGGCAGAGATGCCGCCGGGGCGAAGCAGTCGCAAGGCGCCGTCCTCGACCTTGACGATGGTCGATTCCACCCCCACCTGGGTCGGCCCGCCATCCACCACCAGCTTGATACGCCCGCCCAGATCGGCATCGACGGCCTCGGCCGTGGTGCCGCTGATCTTCCCGGAGGAATTGGCGCTGGGCGCGGCCAGCGGCCGGCCGAAGCCGGCAATAAGCTCGGAGCCGAAACCTTTCGGCATGCGCAGCGCAATCGTGTCCAGCCCGGCCGTCACCAGCGGATGCAGGCCGCTGTCGGCGCGGTGGGGCAGCACCAGCGTCAGCGGCCCCGGCCAGAAGGCCTCCGCCAGCCGGCGCGACAGCGGGTCGAATTCGGCAATCGTCTCGGCCATGGCCATGGAGGCGACATGCGCGATCAGCGGGTTGAAGCGCGGCCGGCCCTTGGCCTCGAAGATGCGCGCCACGGCTTCGCCATTGGTGGCGTCGCCTGCCAGGCCGTAAACGGTCTCGGTGGGAATGGCCACGAGCTCGCCGGCCGCCAGAAGCGCCAGCGCCCGCTCCATTGCCTTGCTGCCCTTGAGGATTTCGGCCACGTGCGACGATCTCTTTGTTGAACACCGCCTGCCTATAGCGGGCGGCCTGCCGCGACAAGTGCCACGGTGCGTTTTCCGGCAACCGCTAAAATGCCGCGCGTCGCTTCAAGCGGCCGGGGACGACGGGAGGGTCGGCGCGCTACCTCCACCCCGTCGTCCTCGGGCCGGAGCACGAGCGCAGCGGTGCGGAGGTTCCGGGGACCCAGGCCTCGGACTCCCCACCGGCGGTCCGAGGAAGATTGGGCTTCAAGGGCGCATGCGTGAAGTTTGACCGGCTCAGCCATGGGACCGTCGAGGCCTGGATCCCCGCAACCCCTCGCCTCGCTACCGCTCGCGCTCGGGGCGCGAGGATGACGGCGGGAGGGAGGCGCGCGGAAACTCACCAAGGTTGAAGGTTGCCCCCCCAAAAACCCGTGCCTCGTCCCATTAGCACTGAGTCGAGAAGGTCAAGGCCGACCGCCCCGCCCGTCGTCCTCGGTTGCAGCACCAGCGAAGCCGAGGGGGTCAGAGCCGACCACCTCCCGTCGTCCTCGGGCCGCAGCACGAGCGATAGCGAAGTGCGGAGGTTCCGGGGACCCAGGCCTCGAACTCGCCACCGGCAGTCCGAGGCAGGTTCGGCTTCAAGGGCGCGCATGCGTGAACTTTGGACATGGTTGACCCGCGGGGCCGGCGAGGCATGGATCCCCGCAACCCCTCGCCTCGCTACCGCTCGCGCTCGGGGCGCGAGGATGACGGCGGGAGGGAGGCGCGCGGAAACTCACCAAGGTCGAAAGCCCCCCAAAACCCATAGCACTGAGTCGAGAACTTAAGGGCCGACCACCTCCCGTCGTCCTCGGGCCGGAGCACGAGCGCAGCGAAGTGCGGAGGTCCCGGGGACCCAGGCCTCGGACTCGCCACCGGCAGTCCGAAGCACGTTCGGCCTAAATGGGCCGAACCCGGATCGCCTCAGCCGGCGATCTTTGAAAAGTCCGCAACCTCGCCGGTGGCGGCGCGGATGCGCGACAGGAGGGCAAGACGGTTGGCGCGCACGTCGAGGTTCTCGTCGTTGACCAGCACATCGTCGAAGAAGGAATCGACCGGTGCGCGCAGCGCGCTCAGCGCCCGCATGGCGGCCGAAAAATCCTCGTTCTGGATCGCTTGCGCGGCTTCCTTCTCGGCCTGATTGATCGCCGCGAACAGCGCCTGCTCCTCGTCCTCGCGGAACAGCGAAGGATCGACGGCTTCCGCGATGCGCGTACCCTTCTTCTCTTCCGCCGCAAGAATGTTGGCCGCGCGCTTGGTGCCGGCCAGCAGGTTCTTGCCGTCCTCGGTGTCGAGGAAGGTGCCGAGCGCCTCGACGCGGCGGACGACCATCAAGAGGTCGTCGTTGGAAGCCGTTCCCTCACCCGCTGCCAGCACGGCATCGATGAGATCGTAACGGGCGCCCTGATCGCGCAGATAGACTTTCAGGCGGTCGTGGAAGAAGGAGAGAAGGTCCGTGAAAAGCGCTTCCTGTTTTTCCGCGCCCGCAAGCTGCGAGTAGCCATTCATGGCAGCATTGCCGGCCTGTCCAAGCTGAAGCCTCACCCCATTCTCCAGCACCAGCCGGATCACACCCAGCGCCGCCCTGCGCAGCGCATAGGGGTCCTTGGAGCCCGTGGGCTTCTCGTCGATGGCCCAGAAGCCGACCAGCGTGTCGAGCTTGTCGGCCAGCGCCACCGCCACCGAAACCGGGTCGGCGGGCACGCGGTCGGACGGGCCCTGCGGCTTGTAGTGCTCCTCGACGGCTGCCGCCACGGAGGCATGCTCGCCCTGCAGCAGCGCATATTTGTGGCCCATCGCGCCCTGCAGTTCGGGGAACTCGCCCACCACCTCGGTCTGCAGGTCGGCCTTGGCCAGAACCGCGGCGCGCTCGGCAAGATCGGGATCGGCGCCCACGATGGGCGCGATCTCGCGCGCCAGCTTGCGGATGCGATCCACGCGCTGCCCCTGCGTGCCCAGCTTGGCATGGAAGGTCACGTTGAGATGGTCGAGCCGCCCCATGCGCTGGTCGAGCGGCTTCTTCATGTCGAGGCCGAACTTTTCGGCCGAAGCCGCAAGCTCGCCAAGATCCGGCAAGTCGTGCTGGTCGGTCTTCCAGAAATAGAACGCGTCGGAGAGGCGCGCGCGCACCACCTTGCCGTTGCCGTGGGCGATCTCCTTGCCGCCGTCCGTCGCCTCGATATTGGAGATGAGGATGAAGCGGTTGGAAAGGCCTTCGGCCTCGCCATGCGGGCGCGTGACGAAGCATTTCTGGTTGGCGCGGATGGTCAGGCGGATCACCTCGGCCGGGATGGCCAAAAAGTCCTGCTCGAACTCGCCCATCAGCACCACCGGCCATTCGACGAGGCCCGAGACCTCTTCCAGCAGGACCTCGTCCTCGACCAGGTCGAGGCCGCTGGCGAAGGCCAGGTTCTTGGCGTCCGAAAGGATGATCTGCTTGCGGCGGTCGGCGTCGAGCACCACCTTGGCGCCCTCGAGCTTTGCCACATAGTCGTCGAAGCGGCGCACCGTGATGGCGCCCGGCGCGTGGAAGCGATGGCCGTAGGTGACATTGCCGGCGCGGATGCCGTCAATCTCGAAATCCACCACCTTGGGCTCCTCGGTCTCAGGCCCGAAGGTGCACACGATGGACTGCAGCGGGCGCACCCAGCGCAGCGTGTCGCCGCCACGGCCTTCCGAGCCATTATACCTCCGCCCCTTCGGCCCGGAGGCTGCGCCCCAGCGCATCGACTTCGGCCAGGGGAAGGCGCGGATCACGGCCGGCATCAGTTCGGCGATGATCTCTTCCGCCGCCCGGCCGGGCTTCGAGATATGGGCGACGTAGAAATCGCCCTTCTTCGGGTCGGTATGCACATGCGCCTGGGAAATGTCGGTCAGCCCGGCGGAACGCAGGAAGCCATCGATGGCCTGCTGCGGCGCTTTGGTGCTGGGGCCCTTCTTTTCCTCGTGCACGTCCTTCGAGCGCGGGGTCAGGCCGCGAATGTCGAGCGTCAGCCGGCGCGGCGTCCAGTATTCGCGCGCTGCCTCATAGGTCAGGCCCGCTTCTACCAGGCCGTCGGTGACCATCTTCCTGAGGTCGCCGGCAGCCTTGCGCTGCATGCGGGCGGGGATTTCCTCGGAGCGCAGTTCAAGCAGAAGATCGGGCATTTATGCAGCCTCGCCGGTCATCGCGAAGCCGCCGGCCTCGGTTTGAAGGAACGCTTCCCCGCATTGGCGGGAGAGATTGCGCACGCGCAGGATATAGCTCTGCCGCTCGGTGACCGAGATCACGCCGCGCGCATCGAGCAGGTTGAAGACATGGCTGGCCTTGATGCACTGGTCATAGGCCGGGAACACCAGCTTGTGCAGCTGGACATTCGCGTCCGGAGCCGGCGCACCGGCCTTCAGCAGCGCCTCGCACTCTGCCTCGGCCTCCTCGAAGTGCCTCAGCAGAACGGCCGTGTTGGCGTGCTCGAAATTGTAGCGGGAATATTCCTGCTCGGCCTGCAGGAAGACCTCGCCATAGGTGACCTTTTCGTCGCCCTCGCGGCCGTTGAAGTTGAGGTCGTAGACGTTGTCCACCCCCTGCACATACATGGCCAGCCGCTCCAGGCCGTAGGTCAGCTCGCCGGCCACCGGCGCGCATTCGATGCCGCAGACCTGCTGGAAATAGGTGAACTGCGACACTTCCATGCCGTCGCACCAGCATTCCCAGCCCAGGCCCCAGGCGCCCAGCGTCGGGCTTTCCCAGTCGTCCTCGACGAAGCGGATGTCGTGCACCAGCGGATCGATGCCGATCGCCCTCAACGACCCGAGATAAAGCTCCTGCAGGTCGGGCGGGCTCGGCTTCAGGATCACCTGGTACTGGTAGTAGTGCTGCAGCCGGTTCGGGTTCTCGCCATAGCGGCCGTCCTTGGGCCGGCGCGAGGGCTGCACATAGGCCGCGTTCCAGGCTTTGGGGCCCAGCGCGCGCAGCGTCGTGGCCGGATGGAACGTACCGGCGCCGACCTCCATGTCGTAGGGCTGCAGGATGACGCAACCGTATTTCGCCCAGTAGTCGTGCAGGGTCAGGATCAGCCCCTGGAACGAGCGGCTGGGGTGCATATGGGCAGGTAAGTTGGCGGTCACGGGAAAGCCTCAAAAAGACGGGCCGAAAGACGGCCCGTCCTATTCCGGCCTGCCGGAAGCGTCAAGTTTTCAACGCAGGATCAGTCGCCCGAGCCGGGCATGATCAGTTGCTGGCCCGGCATGATGCGGCCAGGGTTGCCGCGCAGCTGCGGGTTCAGGTTGAGGATTTCCTGGTAGCGGTGGCCGTCGCCGAGCACGTCGGTGGCGATCGACCACAGCGACTGGCCGGCCTGCACCCTGTAGGCCGCCGGCGTGGCCGAAATCTTCTCCACCGGCGCGCCGATCGGCTGCTCGCCCTTCTCGTCGTGCTGCGGCGCGACCGGCTCGGGCTCCGCCTCGGGGGCGGCGGGCGTGGGCGCCGGCGCCTGCGCGGCCGCCTTGCCCTCGAGCGGCGGCAGCCCCTCGGCCAGCTTCTTCTGCACCGAGGCCAGCAGATCCGGCTCCGGCTTCATGTCGCGCGAATGGCTCCACTGGAAGGTGGCTTCCAGCTTGCGGCCCACGCGCCAGTAGGCATCGCCGAGATGGTCGTTCAGCACCGGGTCCTCGGGCTTGAGCGAGACCGCGCGCTCGAGTTCGACCACCGCTTCGTCGAAGCGGCCGAGGCGATAATAGGCCCAGCCCAGCGAATCGATGATGTAGCCGTCGCTCGGGCGCAGGTCGGCCGCCTTGCGGATCATGGCCAAGCCTTCGTCCAGGTTCGTGTTCATGTCGACCCAGGAGTAGCCGAGATAGTTCAGCACCTGCGGCTGGTCGGGCATCAGCTTCAGCGCCTCGCGGAAGTTCGGCTCGGCCTTCGGCCATTCCTTCATCCGCTCATAGGCGATGCCGCGCTGGTAGAAGATGTACCAGTCGCTCTTTTCGGGCTTTTTCAGTCGCTCGACCGCCTTGTTGTAGACATCGGCCGCGGCGCGGAAATTCTCGGTCGAGGCATAGACGCTGCCCAGCGCCAGATAGGCGCGCGTGTCGTCGGGCGCCTGCTCCAGCAGTGCCTTGAGATGGGAAATGGCCTCGTCGTGCTCCTTGAGGTCGGCCAGGTTGAGGCCAAGCTGCAATTCGGCCGCGCGCTTCAGAGGCGAAGTAGCCGGCACGCGCTTATAGAGCTCGATCGCCTCCTGCGGGTTTTCCTGCTGCTCGGCAACGGAGGCCAGCTGCAGCAGGGCCGCATCGCTGTCGTGCCTCAGCGCCAGCGCATATTGCAGATAGAGCCGCACGAAAGGCTCGCCACCGCCGCGGTTCAGCGCGGAGGCCAGGTCGAGCAGGATTTCGCTGGCGCCGTCAGCCGGGGTCGAGATCAGCGGCTCAACCGGCTCGCCCTTCTCGATCTTCTCGCGCAGCACCATCAGCGGCACGCGGCCGCTGGCGAAAGCATCGGCCTTGTCCAGCACGGCCAGAGCTTTCTTCTTCTCGCCGCGATGGGCAAGGGAGCTGGCATGAGCCTCGGCCGCACGCAGCCAGGTTTCGGGCGCCGCGCCGCCCGCGGCCACGTTATCCAGCGTTGTGGCGAAGAGCTTGTCGGCTTCCTGCGACTTGCCGGCCACATCGGCGATCAGCGCCCGGTGGTAGGCGGTGAACAGCGTGTACCACTCCGGCCCCTTGAGCTTGTCGAGATAGGCCAGCGCGTCCTTCGTGTCGCCGGCACCCGCCTTCGACCAGGCGGTGATGATGCTCGTGATCAGCCGGTCGAGGTCGGATTCGACCACGAGTTTCAGAAAGTTCTCGGATGCGCGGTAGTCCTGCTTGCGAATGGCGTCGATCGCCAGCGCCAGCCGCGAGAAGCGCTCCACATCCGGCACGGTCTTCAGCTTCTCGGCATAGGGCAGCGATTCGTCGAAGCGGCCCTGTGCGATCAGGGCCAGCATCAGGTTCTGCTGCAGTTCCTGGTTCTCGGTGTCGAAGGCCAGGGCGCGCTTGTAATAGGCGATGGCGTTGTCGAGGTCGTTGTCCACCTCTGCCACCCGCGCAGCGAGATAGGCGCCGGAAAGCGAACTGATCCTGACCGTTTCCTCAGTCTGCTTGGCCAGGACAGGCTGCCCTATCACCATCAGGCCCGCCAGCGCCGAAACACTCGCCAGCCAGCCCATGCTCATTCGCCGCATATTTGTCCTTCCCGCCCCGCCGCGCCACGGCGGCGTGACTCATTCGCGCGATAGTTCGCAAAAGCATGGCCTTTTTGCGATCGCGGTTCAATCGGCCGCGCTTCACAATCCGGTCAGTTGCATTGCAGCAACAGGCTTATACCACGCGGCTGATGCAGAAATCGATGACGTCGATCAATGCCGCCTTCTGCGGCGTGGCATCGAGCGGCGCCAGCGCGTCGCGGGCAATCTCGCCGAAATGGCGCGCGCGGCCGATGGTGTCGGCAATGGCGCCGTGGCGGGTCATGAGGCCGATCGCCTTTTCCAGCGCGGCATCGTCGGTCGCGTTGGCCTCGATGGCGCTCTTCCAGAATTCGCGCTCGGCCGCCGTGCCGCGCCGATAGGCGAGAATGACAGGAAGCGTCACCTTGCCCTCGCGAAAATCGTCGCCGACATTCTTGCCCAGATTGCTGCTGTCGCCGCTGTAGTCCAGCGCATCGTCGATGAGCTGGAAGGCAAGGCCGAGATTCATGCCATAGGAGCGCAACGCCGCCCGCGCCGGCTTCGCGGCGCCGGCAATCACCGGCCCGACTTCGGCCGCGGCCGAGAACAGCGCCGCCGTCTTGGCCTTGATGACTGCGAAATGCTCGTCTTCGGTGGTTTCCAGGTTCTTGGCGGCCGCAAGCTGCATCACCTCGCCTTCGGCGATGACGGTAGCGGCGGTGGACAGGATTTCCAGGGCTTCGAGCGAGCCGACATCCACCATCATGCGGAACGCCTGGCCAAGCAGGAAATCGCCCACCAGCACGCTGGCCTGGTTGCCCCAGATGGTGCGCGCCGTCTTCTTGCCGCGCCGCATGCCGCTCTCGTCGACCACGTCGTCGTGCAGCAGCGTGGCGGTGTGCATGAACTCCACGCTGGTGGCGAGCTGGATATGGCCTTCGCCCGAATAGCCGAACATCTGGGCGGCGGCCAGCGTCAGCATCGGCCGCAGCCGCTTGCCGCCCGATGAGATCAGGTGGTTGGCGACCTCGGGGATCATCTCGACATCCGAGCCCGCCTTGGAAAGGATCAGCTTGTTGACGCGCGCCATGTCGGGCGCAGTCAGGTCGAGCAGTTCCTTGATGGACGCCGCCTCGCGCTTCCCCTCGCCGATGTTGAGAACGACACCCACCATAAACTCTCCAAGCAACGGGCAGAGCCCTTCGAACTGTGTCATGATTTAGGTCGGCAAGCCCCGAATGGGCAAGAGGCGAATTGGCGCGGCGCAAAACATCCGCCGCCCGGTGGCCAGAGCCGACGCCGGGGCGTTTGCCTGCGGCAGCCCGTTTACATCGCCCGTGCAACCTGCGAATCTCGCCCCCATGATCGAGCTTGTCCGCACCAACGACGCCGTCGTCATTTCCTTCATCGAATCGCTGCTGCGCGATGCGGGAATCCATTGCCTGGTCGCCGACCAGAACATGAGCGTGCTGGACGGATCGATCGGCGTGCTGCCGCGCCGCATCCTGGTGGCGGAAGACGATGCGGCCGAGGCACGGCGGCTGCTGATCGACGCCGGGTTCGCCAAGGAAATCCGCCAGGACCGCCCATGACGACGACCGCGCCCGAGCGCACCGCCGTTACACTCGACGCATTCCACCGCGGCAATTTCTGGCTGGTGCAGCCGAGCGATGCAGGCCACCGCGCCGGCATGGACGCGCTGATGCTGGCTGCCGCCGTGCCGTCTTATTTTCGCGGCACCCTGGCCGATTTCGGCGCCGGCGCCGGCGCGGCCGGGCTGGCAGTCGCCTCGCGCTGCCCGGGTGCGACGGTGACGCTGGTGGAGCAATCGCCGGAAATGGCCGGTTTCGCCCGCTTGACCCTCGCACATGCAGGCAACGCCCATCTCAACGCGCGCGTCTCGCTGCTGGAAGCCGACGTGACGCTTGCCGGCAAAGCGCGCGCCGCCGCCGGGCTGGCCGACAATTCCTGCGACTTTGTTATCATGAACCCGCCCTTCAACCTGTCGCGCGACCGCCCCACGCCGGACGATCTGCGCCGCCAGGCGCATGTGATGGAGGACGGGCTGTTCGAGCGCTGGCTGCGCAGCGCCGCCGCCGTCGTGCGCCCGCGGGGCGGGCTGGCGCTGATTGCCCGGCCGCAGTCGCTGCCGCAAATCCTGGCAGCACTCGCCGGCCGCTTCGGCTCGGCCGAGATCGTGCCCATCCATCCGCGCACCGAGGCCGCCGCCATCCGCATCGTGCTGCGCGCCCGCCGCGCCGCGCGCGGGGCGCTTGCGCTTTGCCCGCCGCTGGTCCTTCATGACCACGGCCACAAGCTCTCGCCCCGCGCCGACGCGGTCAGCAACGGGCGTGCATCGCTTTTCGGCGACTGACCTTTTCCGGCGCCTTGCGGTCCGGAGCGAAATGCCTACATGCGAAGCAACCGCGACCGGAGACCCATTCTGTGAGACGACTGCTCAACCGCCTTCTGCCAAAATCACTGCGCTCGGAGACGGTGACGATCCCTGTCGTCAGGCTCCACGGCGCGATCATGTCGGGCAGCGGCCAGTTCCGCCAAACCCTGTCGCTGGCCACCACCGCGAGCGTGATCGAGAAGGCCTTCGCCTTCGACGACGCTCCTGCCATTGCGATCTCCATCAACTCGCCCGGCGGCTCGCCGGTGCAGTCGCGCCTGATCTACAAGCGCATTCGCGACCTCGCCGCCGAGAAGAAGAAGCAGGTGCTGGTGTTCGTCGAGGACGTGGCGGCTTCCGGCGGCTACATGATCGCGGTGGCCGGCGACGAGATCATCGCCGACCCTTCCTCCATCGTCGGCTCGATCGGCGTCGTCTCGGCCTCATTCGGTTTCCCGGAACTCATGAAGAAGATCGGCGTCGAGCGCCGCGTCTACACCGCCGGCGACAACAAGGCGGTGCTCGACCCGTTCAAGCCTGAGAAGAAGGAGGACGTCGAGCGCCTGAAGACGCTGCAGCTCGAGGTTCACGGCACCTTCATCGACCTGGTCAGGGAGCGCCGCGGCGCGAAGCTGAACGATGATCCCGACCTCTTCAGTGGCCTGTTCTGGAGCGGCCAGCGCGGCCTCGAGCTCGGTCTCGTCGACGGCCTCGGCGACATGCGCTCCGTGCTCAAGCAGCGCTTCGGCGAAAAGACCCGGCTCTACCTGGTCACTCCGCCGCGCGGACTGTTCGGGCGCCGGCTCGGCATCTTCGGCTCGCGGCAGGGCCTTTCCGCCGGCGACATCGCCGCGGCAGCCGCCGGAGGCCTGATGGAGGCTGCCGAGGAACGCTCGCTCTGGGCGCGCTTTGGACTTTGAAAAGCGCCGGTAACATGCCTATGATGCCGGAGAAACCCGCCCCTGAGGCGGCGGCCCCAAATTGGGGAGAACAGGAACAATGCCACAGCTGATCTTCTTTGCGCTCGTCGGCCTGGTCGGCTATTGGGGCTACCGCCACTTCCTCAGGGAAGCCGAACGGGTGACGGCGAAAATCCGTCGCGCCGAGCGCGAGGCCTCCAACGGCACCATGGGCACGCTGGTGAAGGATCCCAAGACCGGCGAATACCGGCTGGCCAAGGACTGACCGGAACGCCGTGCATTCTCCCGCTCCCGCCGAACATGCCCCGGCGAAGATAAATCTCGCGCTGCATGTCACCGGCCGGCGAGCCGATGGCTACCACCTGCTCGAAAGCCTGGCCGTCTTCACCGAACTCGGCGACCGCCTGATCGTGACCCCGGCCACCGAGGACTCTCTCTCGGTCACCGGCCCCTTCGCCGCGCAGGTTCCGCTCGATGCCGGCAATCTCGTCGTTCGCGCCCGCGACGCGCTGCGCGCGCTTTCTCCCGCCGCCGCTCCGCCGGTGGCGATTTCCCTTGAAAAGAACCTGCCCGTCGCCTCCGGCATCGGCGGCGGCTCAAGCGATGCGGCGGCCGCCCTGCGCGCGCTGGCCCGCCACTGGGGCACCGAGCCCGACCTTGCCGCGCTCGGCCTGAAGCTCGGCGCCGACGTGCCCATGTGCCTTGCCGCCCGGCCGCTGGTGGCACGCGGCATCGGCGAGCATCTGGAAGCTCTGGCCGGCCTTCCGCCGCTGGCGCTGGTGCTGGTCAATCCCGGCGTCGGCGTCTCCACGCCCGATGTCTTCCGGGCGCTGGCGAGCCGCGCGAACCCGCCGCTGCCGCCCCTGCCCGGCCGGCTCGACCTCGCATCGGTGCTGGAATGGCTGCGCACCACGCGCAACGACCTGGAAAACCCCGCCAAGGCCCTTGCGCCGGCAATCGGCGAAGCGCTTGATGCGCTTGGTAGCGCCGGCGCGCCCTTTGCCCGCATGTCCGGCTCGGGCGCGACCTGCTTCGGCCTGTTCGAGACTGACGCGGCGGCCGCCAGCGCGGCCGAGACTATCCGCGCCGGCCATGCCAGCTGGTTCGTCGCGGCGACCACAAGCATGAGGTGAGAGGAAAGATGGCCGACGAGACGCGCCCCTTCATCCCGGTCCGCATTGCCGTGCTAACGGTTTCCGACAGCCGCACGCTCTCCGACGACCGTTCCGGACAGACGCTGGCCGACCGCATCACGGAGGCCGGCCATGTGCTTGCTGCGCGCGAAATCGTCCATGACGACAAGGAAGAGATCCGCGCGCGCGTGCTGAACTGGTCGCGGGACAAGAGCATCGACGTGGTCATCACCACCGGCGGCACCGGCTTTACCGGCCGTGACGTGACGCCCGAGGCGCTGGAGCCGATCTTCGAAAAGCGCATGGACGGTTTTTCCGAAGTGTTCCACCGCATCTCCTACGACAAGATCGGCACCTCCACCGTGCAGTCGCGCGCCACTGGCGGCGTGGTCAACGCCACTTTCGTCTTCGTTCTGCCGGGCTCGCCCGGCGCCTGCAAGGACGCCTGGGACGGCATCCTGAAGCCCCAGCTCGACTACCGCCACATGCCATGCAACTTCGTGGAGATCATGCCGCGGCTGGACGAGCACCTGAAGCGCGGCGGCAAGTCGGCCTGAGCCGGCCGTCCCTCAAACCGGCATCGCCACGCGGATCTCTGCCCGCAGCCGCTTCGTCGCCAGGCCATGCGCCAGCGCCTCGGCTGTCGTGGCCCGGCGCGAGAGTGGAAGCGCCTGCGCCTTGCGGATCAGCAGCCCATCTACCAGCGCCCGCTCTCGCGCAAACAGCTTTCTGAACAGGGGCAACTTGTCGGCACGGGAGCGCGCGAACCGCGCCGGCATCGCCATCATTTCCATGTGATGCTCGACCGCTTCGGTCCATCCGTCCGCCACCCGCGCGCCGGGCTCCAGCAGCAGCAGCCAGTCGCTCTTGGCCTGCACGATGCCGGCGGCGATGCCGCCTTCGGCGAGAAAATGACAGCCGGTTTGCTCCGCCACCTGCCGCGTGTGGTCGGTTGACCCAAGGTCGCAGACAATCACCTCGCGCACCATACCCGCCACGGCCGCTCCGACCAGCGACGACAGCGTGCGCGCAAGCGCTTCCTCATTGTTCCTGGTTTCGATCAGGACGCTTAGCATCGCCCTCGCCTATCCCAAACAGAACGCAATTGCCATCCCGTTCGCCCCGGGGCGGGGATGATTGCCAGCCAGCCGCCCCACTCCTGTCATCCTCGGGCCGGAGCACGAGCGATGGCGACGTGCGGAGGTTCCGGGGATCCATGCCTCTCCGCCGAAGCTGCCGCAGCGGCGCCGGAAGACCTCCTACAGTGCCGGAAACGCCGCGCACCCCCATAAAAAGTTCTTGCTTTGTTCTCTTTCCGGTAATAGGAATAGTTTCATGAACGGCAAGAGTCGCCGGCCACCTGTGGAGACGAGCGGAATGGAACCGATCGCGCGCGCTGATGCTGCGGCTTTCAGGGACGGAGGTTCCGCGATGGCCAATGCGATGATCGACGAGAGCGGCGTCCGCATCAATGCCGAGCGTCGCCGCGGCCGAGCCGCCGGCATCAACCCGACCGGCCGCTTCGAGCCAGTGACCCGCCACGTCTTCGACGACGGCTGGGACACCATCGAGGAATTGCCGCCCTTCAAGACCGAGGTGCAGACCGAACGGCCGCGCACCATCATCACCCGCAACAGCTCGCCCGACATTTCCTTCGACCGTTCGATAAATCCCTATCGCGGCTGCGAGCATGGCTGCGTCTACTGTTTTGCGCGGCCCACCCACAGCTATATGGGCATGTCGCCTGGGCTCGATTTCGAATCGAAACTGTTCGCCAAGCCCGACGCGGCGAAGCTTCTGGACAAGGAACTTTCGAAGCCCGGCTATCAGCCGCGCACCATCGCCATCGGCACCAACACCGATCCCTACCAGCCGATCGAGAAGCAATGGCGCATCATGCGCGAGATCCTCGAGGTTCTCGAGGCGCGCAAGCATCCGGTCGGCATCGTCACCAAGTCGGCGCTGGTGGTGCGCGACATCGATATCCTGTCGCGCATGGCCGAGCAGGGCCTCGCCAAGGTGGCGCTTTCGGTGACGACGCTTGACCGCATGATCGCCCGTACCATGGAGCCGCGCGCGGCCACCCCCACCCGCAGGCTGGAAGCGATCCGCCAGCTCAGCGATGCCGGCATTCCGGTCGGGGTCATGGTAGCGCCGATCGTTCCGGGCCTCACCGACCCGGAGATCGAACGCATTCTGGATTCGGCGTATGCGGCTGGCGCGCGCGAGGCGGGCTATGTCATCCTGCGCCTGCCGCTGGAAGTAAGCCCCATCTTCAAGGACTGGCTGCTGCGGCACTATCCCGACCGCTATCGCCACGTCATGTCGCTTATCCGCTCGATGCGCGACGGCAAGGATTACGACGCCGAATGGGGCAAGCGCATGAAGGGCACCGGCCCCTATGCCTGGCAGATCGGCCGGCGCTTCGAGATCACCGCCCGCAGGCTCGGCCTGAACCTTCGGAAGACCCAGCTTCGCACCGACCTCTTCGTGGCCGGGGAAAAGCAGTACGAGCAGCTCATGCTGTTCTGATGAAGCGCCCACTGGCCGCTGCAACGGCCTAGCGGCAGTGCATCCCGTTCGGCTTGACCCAACCGCCGACGGTGTCCTTCCCGGCTTCCGCCCCGAACCCGGAAGGACTTGCGGAGAATCGGGCCGGATGCGAGCATCGCCGCACCATGGCTCGCCAGCGTCCCGATTCTCCGCCCCTATTCGAAATCGTCGATCGTCCCGATTTCTCCGTCGAAAGTCGCGCCATCTCGCGCGGCCAATGGCCTGTGGCCGGGCTGGACGAGGCCGGACGCGGGCCGCTTGCCGGCCCGGTCGTGGCAGCCGCCGTGGTGCTCGACCCGGCACGCATTCCCGACGGGCTCGACGATTCCAAGCGCCTCACCCTCGCCCAGCGCGAGGAGCTGTTTTCGGCAATTCTTGCCACGGCGCTAGGGGTTTCCATGGCCTCGGTCTGTGCGGAAAGCATCGACAGCAGCAACATTCTCAAGGCGAGCCTGGAGGCGATGCGCCGCGCTCTGTGCGGCCTGCCGCTGGCGCCAAAGCTCGCGCTGGCTGACGGCCGCGACGTGCCGCCCGGCCTCCCCTGCCCCGGCCAAGCGCTGGTGAAGGGCGATCGCCGCTCCCAGTCAATCGCCGCCGCTTCGATAGTTGCCAAAGTCATGCGCGACCGCATGATGACCGGTTGCGGCTCGATGGATGCTCGCTATGGCTTCGAGGTCCACATGGGCTACGCCACGGTGCGCCACCGCACCGCGATCACCGCCCACGGCGCGGTCGCCCGCTGGCACCGCGTCTCCTTCGCGCCCTTCCGCGTGCAAGGCAATGAAGCGATGGTCGCCGACCTCGAAGACGCCCCCGCCTTCTGACGCTCGCTCGTCATTTATCCAGCGGCGCCTCGGCTTCATGCCGCGCTCGATCCAGTTCCAATAAAACCAGTTCCAATAAAAAAGCCGCCGGTGTTGCCGGCGGCTTCAGAAAGCTTGTTCAAGCCTGGCTCAGTTGAGCTTCGCCTTGACCTCGTTCAAGGAGGCCTTGAACAGATCGGCTCCGGCCTTTGCATCAACCTTGCTGGCGAGAACCACACGCGCCGCCTCGACGGCCAGGTCCACGGCGCTCGACCGAACCTCGTTGATCGCATCGCGCTCGGCCTGCCCGATCTTCTGCTCAGCCATTGCGGCCCGACGCGAAACATATTCCTCGGTCTTCTTGCGAGCCTCGGAAACCAGCAATTCGGCTTCGTGCTTGGCCGCTTCGACGATGTCGGCGGCGTCTTTCTCGGCTTCCTTGCGCTTGCGCTGGAATTCGGCGAGCAGCTGCTGAGCTTCCTCGCGCAGCCGGCGGGCGTCCTCGAGCTCGTTGCGAATGCGGTCCGCACGCACGTCGAGCGTCTTGGAGATCATCGCCGGAACCTTCACGTAAAGGATAACGGCCAAAAATATGAACAGGGCGACGGTGGCCCAGAATGTAGCATCCATGGCCTATTACTCCTGCGCCGCCTTCACGGCCGCCGCCACATCGGCCTTGTCGACCTTGGCGCCAACCAGTTCCTGAACGATCGCGGCGGTGGTCTCTTCCGCGATGCCGCCCACTTCCTTCATCGCTGCGGACTTGATGCCGGCGATGCGGGCTTCGGCTTCGCCCAGCTTGCGCTCGAGATCGCCTTCGATCTTCTTGCGTTCGCTTTCGGCATCGGCCTTGGCGTTGTCGCGAGCTTCCTGGCCGATCGCGTTGGCCTTGGCCTTGGCTTCGGCAAGCTCCTGCTCGTAAGCAGCGACGGCTGCATCCGCCTCGCTTTTCATGAGGGCGGCCTGGTCGAGGTCCTGCGCAATGCGATCGCGCCGGACTTCCAGGATGCCACCGACGCGCGGCAGCACCACCTTCTGCAGAAAGAGGTAGAAGAGGCCGAACGTAATCGCGAGCCACAGGATCTGCGACGGAAAATGCGTGGGATCAAACGGCGGGAAATTTCCGCCGGTCTCCGCATGCTCCAACAATGTTTCATTCGCCGCCGGAGCGGCTTCCTGCGCGAATGCCGGTGTCACGAACATCTGCTACCCCTGTTCACCCAACCGGCCACGAAAGCGTGGCCGGCGATATCGCTCTTGCTCGACGCTCTTAGGCGAAGAGCAGAAGAAGGGCGATGAGAAGCGAGAAGATGCCCAGAGCTTCGGTAACGGCGAAGCCGAACACCAGACGGCCGAACTGGCCATCGGCAGCCGACGGGTTGCGCAGGGCGCCCGACAGGTAGTTGCCGAAGATGTTGCCGAGACCGAGGGCGGTTCCGGCCATACCGAAACAAGCCAGACCGGCGCCGATGTACTTTGCTGCTTCTGCTTCCATTTTCAAACTCCTTGGTGGAACTGTGGTGATCTTGTTTTCCGCGACGCCGTTTCTGGCGCCTGGTTGACTGTCAGTGGCCCGGATGTACCGCGTCGTTGAGGTACATGCAGGTCAGCACGGCGAAGACGTAGGCCTGGAGGAACGCCACCAGGAATTCCAGCGCGGTGATCGCGACCGTCATCATCAGCGGCAGGATGGAACCGGCGATACCAACGGCGCCCAGCGCGCTGAGAGAGGTCACGAAGCCTGCGAAGACCTTCAGCGTGATGTGGCCCGCAAGCATGTTGGCGAAGAGACGAACCGAGAGGCTGACCGGACGGGAAAGGAACGAGATGATCTCGATCACCACGACGAGCGGTACGAGAATGGCGGGAATGCCGCTCGGGACGAACAGCTTCAGGAAGCCGAAACCATGCTTGGCAAAGCCGTAGACCACGACCGTGCCGATCACGAGAAGCGCCAGCGTGAAGGTGACGATGATGTGGCTGGTGATGGTGAAGAAGTAGGGGAACAGGCCAAGCAGGTTCGCAACCAGCACGAACATGAAAAGCGAAAAGACGAGGGGGAAAAACCTCATCCCTTGCGACCCGGCCGCATCCCTCAGCATCGAGGCAACGAACTCGTAGGAAAGTTCCGAAATCGACTGCATTCGGCTCGGGATCAGGCCGCGGCTGGTGGTCGTCAGAAACAGGAACGCGCCCGCGGCGACGACGGTCGCCACCATGAATGCAGAGGAGTTGGTGAAGGAGAAGTCATATCCGCCGACCTCGATCGGAATCAACTTCGAGATATGAAACTGATGGATCGGATCGTTGGACACGCGGCCCCCTTACGAAAGAATGCGCCCGTGGGCACAGTTGATCAGTCTTCCAGATCCTTGGCGTCCTTACCGGACCCCTTGAGACCTGCTTCGGCAATGACCCCCGAAGAGCGCAACACGTTCAGGACACCGGCGCCGAAACCGAGGAGCAAGAAGACAATCAAGCCCCACGGCGAAACTCCCGCCAGACGATCAACCAACCACCCGATGAACGCCCCGATCGCCACACCTGCGATAAACTCGCTGGACAGCTTCAGAGCTTCACCGTAGCCGGCATTACCGCCCGACCTTGCCGCCTGTTCCCTCTCGCTTTCGCCTTTCCGTCTTGCCGCAAGCGTTTCGGCAAGCTGGCGCCGGCGGCGCTCAAGGTCATCGTCACGGATTTGCGGCTTACCCTCATCACCAGGCCCGGTTCTTCCGGTTTCGTCTGGCCCGCTATTGTTGGCCATCGCAACCTCCTAGCCCGGATGAAGCTTCGCTGCTCATCCGCTTCAAAGTCGCCGGCAACATAGTTAGGCAGCCCATCTGCGTCAAGCCAGGGAGTGGAGGCACCTTCCATGTATTTTGCGCCGCAAAATCAAAGAGTTGGCCAACTGCGACAACCTGCCCGCGGGCAGCGCACCGCCGTTACACCCGAATCCTTGCCAAATTCGGCCCAATAGCCGCGGTTGGAAAAGCACGGCAGGGTCCGTGGCGGCGTTCAGATCCAGCCGCCGCCATAGGTACGGTAGAAGATGTGAAGACCGATTCTCTTCATCTTCTGCATGGTGCGCGCCCAGCCGGGGCTCACATAGGCGGCGTAGTAGTGGGTCGAGGACGCAACCTCGGGAATGAAGATCTTCCCGGCGGTGACCGCCATCGCGATCTCCTCGGCGGTCTTGTAGTGCCTGGGGCTGGTCACGACCTTCTTGCGACCGTCGCACGCAAAGGAAAACTGGCAGCGGTTGAGCCAATTGTCGTTCTGGTAGACGACACCGCAGATCGTGCCCGGATAAGCGGGGTTGCGCACCCGGTTGAGGATGACTTGCGCGACAGCCGCCTGGCCTTTCGCGCTCTCGCCCTGGGCCTCGAAATAGATGGCGGTTGCAAGGCACTTCTGCTCGGCCTTGCTGAACACGCTCGCAGGCAGCGGATTGCGCATCCAGTCGTGATCGCCTTCGGCGAGCGGCGGAATGAAGCGACCGGCCTTCGGGTCTGGCTCCTTGAGAAGGCTCGCGAAAGGGGAGGTCTTGGCGTAGTCCGGTTCCGCCGGCGCATAGGCCGTCGCCAGAATGTCGGGCTTGTCATTGTTGACCAGGCCGGCCAGCATGGTCGGCACGCCGACCGGCTTCTTCTTTTCTTCCCTGGCGTGGAACGCCATGGCAATCGCCACTTCCTTGCCCTTTATCGGAGGCCTGACGAACGCCATTTTCGGGCCTGCTTCGAGCACCGGCCGCGTGATGGCGCTGGTGCGGCGAAGCACCGAGCCGGCATTGAAGGCCTTTGGCGGCGCGGCGGGCGTCACATCAACGATACGACCCCGCTTGTCGCGGCGGTTGATGCGCTCTTCGTCGGGAACCTCATTGGCAGCCGCAGCCTTGCCGCGGAACGCCACCGTACCCAGGCCGGGCGCCGTCATTCCCGCGCCGGAGATAGAACCGGTTACGATATCGCCATCGGCAAAGGGCATCTCGACCGAATGCGTCGAACCGGCCACTGAATTCTGGATAAAGGAGTTCCAGCGCGTACCCGGCGCCTCGGTGCCCGAAACCAGGCTGGCCATATCCTGATAGGCCGCCGTGGTCGGAAAGCCGATCCAGATGCCCAGCCCGATCATCAGCGTGGGAAGAAACGAACGCTCTCTCGGACCGGCGGCGGCCGGTTGCAGCGTCGATAGACGTCGATGCACAGAAACTCTCCAGAACGCAACAGGTACCCTCTGGAGAGAAAAAATGATGCATTAACCTTGATGGATTGTTAACGCGGGAGCCGCGGCGCGCGCCGGCCAGGATTGCCCAACCCAGCCGCCCGCGATGCCGCGACAAGTCGCAACAGTAAGGTATCTGAAAGTGGGGAACGGGCCGGATGCCGGCCCGCTGGCGCTGTATGTCGGTCTAGCTGCGCTTGCTGGCGCGGCCGGCGAACGGATTTTCGGGCGCGCGCAGCACCATGCGTATCGGCACGCCCGGCATGTCGAAGGAATCGCGCAGATTGTTGACCAGGTACCGCACATAGGATTGCGGCATAGCCTCGGGCCGCGTGCATGACAGCACGAAGCCCGGCGGCCGGGCCTTGACCTGGGTAATGTACTTGATCTTGAGGCGGCGCCCCGCAACGGCCGGAGGCGGATGGTGGGCAAGGATGCGTTCCAGCCACCGGTTGAGCCGCCCGGTCGAAACGCGGCGGTTCCAGACCTGGTGCGTCTTCAGCACCGCGTCCATCAGCTTGTCGAGGCCGCGCCCCGTTTCCGCGGAAACCGGAACGGCCAGAAGCCCGCGGACCTGGGGAAGCAGCCGCGCGGTCTTCTCGCGCAGCTCGGCCAGGGTCTCCTGCGGGTTCTCGATGAGATCCCACTTGTTGAAGGCCAGAACCAGCCCCCTGCCCTCGCGGATAATGAGGTCGGCGATCTGCAGGTCCTGCTTCTCGAAGGGAATCGTCGCGTCGAACACGACGATCACGATCTCGGCGAAGCGGATCGCGCGCAGGCCATCGGCAACCGACAGCTTCTCGAGCTTTTCCTGCACCTTGGCCTTGCGGCGCATGCCGGCGGTGTCGAAAAGCCGGATCTGGCGACCGCGCCACTCCCAGTCCACCGAGATCGAATCTCGCGTGATGCCGGCCTCGGGCCCGGTCAGCAGGCGCTCCTCGTCGATCAGCGCGTTGATCATCGTCGACTTGCCGGCATTGGGCCGTCCGACGACGGCGATACGCATCGGCTTGGTGTCGTCATAGGCCGGTTCGACATCGGGATCGGCGATGTCCTCACCGACCAGCACTTCGGTCAAGGGAAGCTCGCCGTCTTCTTCCTCGTCTTCGCCGAAGGCGCGGGCCTCGCCCAGCGCCTCGATGACCGCGTCGCGAAGGTCTGGCAGGCCCTGGCCATGCTCGGCCGAAATCGGGATCGGTTCGCCAAGCCCCACTTCCCAGGCCTCCAGCATGCCACCTTGGGCGCCGCGCGCTTCAGCCTTGTTGGCCACGAGCACCACCGGCTTGCCGGACCGGCGCACGATGTCGGCGAAGGCCTTGTCGTCGGGCATTAGGCCCGACTTCGCATCGACCACGAAGAAGACGAGATCGGCTTCCTCGATCGCGATTTCGGTCTGCGCCCGCATGCGGCCCTGCAGCGTGGCGGCCGGGGCGGTCTCGAAGCCGGCCGTGTCGATGACCTCGAAATTGAGGTCATAGAGCTTGGCAGCGTGGGTGCGGCGGTCGCGGGTCACGCCCGGCGTGTCGTCGACCAGCGCCAGCTTCTTTCCGACCAGGCGATTGAAGAGCGTCGACTTGCCGACGTTAGGCCGGCCGATGATGGCAACTTTGTAGCTCATCGGCCGCCATCAAGAAGCAGCGCCCGAACCGCGGATCAGTTCGGACATGATGGTGGCGCGCTCGCGCGCATTGCGAGGAGCGCCGTCGTCGGAGGCGATCTGCTCGAACAGCTTCAAGGCGTCGTCCGCCTTGCCTTCCTTCCAGGCGGCAAGACCAAGCACTTCGCGAGCGGAGCTGCGCAGCGGGTTGGTGTCGGCGGTCAGGTCCTCGGCGCGCTTGGCAACCTCGGCGTAGGAGCCATGGTCGACCAGCACATAGGCCGCGCGCAGCCGCGCAATGTCGCGCAGCACGGCGGGGATGGCGGTATCGGCGGCCACCGCATCGAATTCCTTCACCGCACTGTCGAAGTCGCCCTTGTCGACCAGAACGGTCGCGGCGCGCATGTGGGCGAGCACCGGATAAGCCCCGTAGCTGTCGGCCTCCATCGCCTTCAGCGCCGCCAGTGCCTCGTCGTTCTGGCCCGAATTCGCCAGCGTCAGTGCCTGAAGGAACTCGTCGCCGGAGCGGCTGGCCTGGCGCTCGGTCCAGTATTCGTAGACAACGAAGGCGGCGGTTCCCAGAACAACCAGAATCGCTGCCACGATCAGCACCGGGCCAAAGCGTTGCCACAGCGCCCGCGCCCGGTCCTGGCGCATTTGCTCGTTGACTTCGCGGATGAAACTGTCGTCCGACATTCTATTAAACCATGTTTGCCCAGCGGGCGTTTCGAGCCAGCGTTGTAGCGATATTTCGCCGGCATGGAAGGGGGCGAGGCGGAAAATCCCGGATCGGCGCTCCCGACGCTGGCCCTGTTAACCATTTCGATACCACGTTCGCCCCCAACCGCGCCACATTTGGCGCATAGCCGGGTGGCCCTGATTTCAGTGCCAGATTGTGTTCATGTCCGTAGCTGCCCGTGTTCTTGCGCTTTCCTGCGCATCCCTTTCTTCCATATTGCCCGCCTATGCCAGCGAAGCCGCGCCGCAGCGCGAGCAATATGTGATCATTTCCTTCGACGGCGCGCATGAGCTGGCGCAGTGGCAGCGCAGCCGCACTCTCGCTGCCCGCACCGGCGCACGCTTCTCATATTTCCTGTCCTGCGTATTCGTGCTCAGCCGCGAAACCCGTGCCCAGTACCAGGCGCCCGGCAAATCGCCCGGCAGCTCCAATGTCGGCTTTGCGCAATCCAGGGACGAGGTGCGCCAGCGGCTCGCGCAGATCCAGCTTGCGCGCGCCGAGGGCCACGAAATCGCCAGCCATGCCTGCGGCCATTTCGACGGCAAGGACTGGAGCAAGGCCGATTGGCTGCGCGAGTTCGGCTCCTTCACGCGGATCCTGCGCGACGCCTACAATATCAACGGCATCGAGGGAGAGCCCGAGGACTGGCGGCAGTTTGCCGAAACCGGCATATCGGGTTTTCGCGTGCCCTACCTTTCGCACAGCAAGTCGCTCTACTCGGCGCTTGCCGAAGCCAAGTTCGCCTACGACGCCAGCGGCGTCTCGCGCGGGCCGACAGAACCCGAAACCGTGGACGGAATAGCGCGCTTCGCATTGCCGCAGATACCGGAAGGGCCGAAAGGACGGCCCGTCATCGCGATGGACTACAATCTGTTTGTGCGCCATTCCGGCGGCATCGAGCGCAAGGATGCGGACGGCTCATTCGAGAACCGCGCCTACGAGGCGTTCCGCACCGCGTTCGACCGCGAATACAATGGCAATCGCGTGCCACTCGAAATGGGTTTCCACTTCACGCTGATGAATGGCGGCGCCTACTGGCGGGCGCTGGAGCGCTTTGCCGGCGAGGTCTGCGTTAAGGCCGACGTGAAATGCGTGAGCTATGCCGACTACCTGGCCGACCATCGCAAGACGGACGGCACAGGCACGGGAAGTGTCGGCGGCTGAACCGCCGACACCTGTGCTTTCTCAATAGTGGTCCGTGGCGGCGACGCGGCCTTCCACATAGCGCTGGTCGATGCCCGGCAGCGGCTCGCCTTCCAGCGCCGCCTCGAAGGCTCTCAGGCGCTTGTAGATTGAAAGCAGCTCG
Organism: Pseudomonadota bacterium; assembly: GCA_023387775.1. Lineage (GTDB taxonomy): Bacteria > Pseudomonadota > Alphaproteobacteria > Rhizobiales > Rhizobiaceae > Pseudaminobacter. The sequence goes on from JAEWHN010000231.1 coordinate 25,479, forward strand.
ATGATCGTCGGCCAGGAATTCACCAGGTACTGGAACGACGACGTCACCTGCGAAAACGCATTGCTGATCTGGTTCAACAGGCCCAGCGTGATCGTACGGGCAACAAGCGACGGCACTATCAGGATAAGCGAGAACACGTTGTTGACCTGCAGGTACAGGTAGCGGAAGACGTTGAAATACACGTAGTGGAAGTACATGCGGAAATAGTTTCTCCGCACATTGTCGAACAGCTCGGACAAGGCGATCGGCTGCGCGCGTTCTATGTGGTCTTCGCCATAGACCAGCTCCTTGCGGTAGGCGGCTTCAACGCGCTGATTGCGGAACTGAAGCCCCGGAAGCTTCACGCCGACTGCGGCGAGCAGAACCGTTCCGAAGATCGCCCAGGCGATGGCTGCCAGAACCAGCGGATGCGGCACGGCCCCGACGATCGGCAGTTCGGTGATGTGCGTGGAGAGGCGGATCAATAGCGGCGTGAAGGCAATCAGCGTCATGACCGAGTCGATAAGGTTGCCGCCCAGGCTCTCCATGATCGTCGAAAACCGCATGGAGTCTTCCTGAACGCGCTGCGCGGCGCCTTCGATGTGGCGCAGCTTCTGCCAGTTGGCGACATAGAAGTTGTTCATCGCCGTCCGCCAGCGGAAGACGTAGTGGCTGACGAGGAACACCGTGAGCGCACTGACGATGACCGCCACGCCCGCAATCCCCATGAAGGTCGCGACCTCCCAATAGACCTCACTGGCCTGGGCCTCCACTTTACCGGAGATGATATTCTGGATCAGATCCCAGAACGGCCCGTACCAATTGTTGATCGCGACGCTGACCTGCACCTGGAAGTAGGTGATGAACAGGATCAGCGCCGTGCCGAGGATCGACCAGCGCTGCCAGGGATGTGGCGAGAACCAGCTCCAGAAGCCATAGAACAGCGCCACCGTGACGGCGAAGTAGACATAGAACCACAGGAACGGAGCGGACCAGAACGCGGAGACGCCGATGATTGGCGGCGCATCCGCCGCCGCGGGAGGCAGGCCGAAGATGCCGCCCATGTTTTCTCCGCCAAAATACCACAGCAGCATGGCGAATGCTGCCCAAACGACTGCCGAAATGAAGAACACCTTCGGCTTCGGAAAGAAGGATACGAACACGCGGGGGATTTCCTTGTGGCGCACATGGCGCGGTTGCGTTTGAGCGGCATGAAGTCACAGTTCTTCCAGAAAGAAAATGCCCTTCTGCCGATCATCGCCGCCGTCGAAAAGGATAAATGTGGCATTTTTGACGTTAGGGCAGGTGCGGCGACAAGCGCGTTTACCTTTCCGGCCGGCATGCCTACACATCCTAGCAGATAGCTGGAGCCAGATCGATGAATCAGACCGCAATCGCAGTCGTGGGCCTCTATGCCGTGCTCAACGTGGCCATCCTGTTCTGGCTGGTGCTGGCAACGAGCCATCTGCGGCGGCGCTACAAGGTCTGGGTCGGCCATGGCGGCGTGGCACATCTGGAGCGCGTGATGCGCGGCCACGCCAATGCCATCGAAAACATGCCGATGACGATGCTGCTGCTTCTCATCGCTGCGCTTCTGGGCACGGCGCCGCTCGCCCTGCACCTGCTGGGCGCCGGCTTCACCATCGGCCGCCTGCTGCATGCCTGGCACTTCATCGAGGAGAAGGGTGCGCGCTGGCAGCGCGAGATCGGCTTCGGCCTGAGCGGGCTTGCGACGATAGTGGCCATGGCCGCCTTGCTGGGCCACGCCTTCCGCCTGCTCCTCTGACGCTGGCCTAGCAGCAGGCCTCCCGCACGGCATCGCAATCGCCGAGGCGCGCCTGACAGCCGCGATTGAAAGGCAGATCGCCGAGTTCGCGTTGCGACATTGCACCGAGCGCCGGGTGCGCCAGCGGATCGCGCATCCACGCGACGATCTCGTCTGGTGCCGGTACACGGGCATTCGCGCCCGAAAGCAGCTGAACGAATGAGAGAAACTTCATCTGCACTTCTCCACCGGTCTGCATCCAGCTCCTATTTTTATGCGTTTCCCTGCTTTGACAATCGACATTTTGCCGAAGCGCATTTAGAAAATCTGTATGACGAGCCTCAACAACGTCCATCTCAACGGGCTGCGCGCGGTGGAAGCCGTGGCGCGGTGCGGCTCGCTTCTGAAGGCGGCGGAAGAACTCGGCGTTTCGCCCAGCGCTGTCAGCCAGCAGATCAACCGCACCGAACGGCAGATCGGCCGCGCGCTGTTTGAACGTCGGCCCAGCGGCCTCGTGCCGACGGAGTTCGGCGCCCTGTTCACCGCGCGCCTCACGGCGGGGTTTCGCGAGCTTGCCCAGGCGGTGGCGCTGGCCGACGACCGCAGCTCCAATACGCTGATCGTCTCGGTCGCCCCGGCATTCGCCTCCCGCTGGCTGGTGCCGCGCCTCAGCCGCTTCTTCGCGCTCCATCCGGAAATCCTGATCCGCATCGACGCCTCGACGCAGCTTGTCGACCTCGCGCGCTCTGATGTGGATGTCGCCATCCGCCTCGGCACCGGAAAATGGCCGGGCGCCCGCGCGGAACTGCTGCTGCCGATGGAGATCTTTCCCGTCTGCTCGCCGCACACCGCCCGGAAGCTGAAATCCGTCGACGACCTGGCAAAGGTGTGGATGATCTCCGACGAAAACACCATGATCTCGTGGGAGGGCTGGTTCGACGCGGTCGGCGTCGCGCCCGTCCTGCCGAAGCAGGGCGCCAGCTACTCGGATCCGCTGCTGTGCCTGGAATCGGTGATCGCCGGCCATGGCGTCATGCTGGCCTGGCAGTTCCTGGCGGCCGACGCATTGGCCGACGGCCGTCTGGCGGCCCCCTTCGGCATTTCGGCCCCAACCGGGCTCGGGCACTATCTGGCCGTTGCGGACGTCCAGCGCGGCAGTCGCAAGGTCGATTGCTTCCGCAATTGGCTGAGTGAAGAAGTGAAGAGTTCGGTGACAAATATGCGGCTGGCAAGCGGCAGGGCATTGCCGGACAATGGTGTCAATCCGGCCCGTTCGGGAGTATGACTCGCGGCCAGATGATCAAAGGAGCAGTTTCGTCATGACCTCCCATACGAGCGCAATCGCTGCAATCGATCCCGTCAAGCTCGACCGTCTGGCCGAGGTGGCGGTCAAGGTCGGCCTGCAGTTGCAGCCGGGCCAGGACCTTGTGCTGACCGCGCCGATTTCGGCGCTGTCGCTGGTGCGCCGCATCGCCGAGCATGCCTACAAGGCAGGCGCCGGCATCGTGACCCCGATCTTTTCCGACGATGAGCTGACGCTGGCCCGCTACCGTCACGCGCAGGACGCCAGCTTCGATCGCGCCGAGGGCTGGCTCTACGAGGGCATGGCCAAGGCGTTCGCCGGCAATGCCGCGCGGCTGGCGGTGCGCGGCGACAACCCGATGCTGTTGTCTGCTGAAGACCCGGCGAAGGTGTCGCGCGCCAACAAGGCGACCTCCACCGCCTATAGGCCTGCGCTGGAGAAGATCACCGGCTTCGACATCAACTGGAACATTGTTGCTTTCCCGACGCCCGCCTGGGCCCAACTGGTGTTTCCGGGCGCGGCTGAGGACGTGGCCGTGGCCAAGCTGGCCGAGGCGATCTTCGCCGCCTCGCGCGTGGACAGGGAAGACCCCGTCGCCGCCTGGCAGGAGCACAACGCAGCACTTGCCCGCCGCACCTCCTGGCTCAACGGCAAGGCCTTCCACGCCCTGCGCTTCCGCGGGCCCGGCACAGACCTCACCGTCGGGCTTGCCGATGGCCACAAATGGAACGGCGGCGCAGAGACGGCCAAGAACGGCATCACCTGCAACCCCAACATCCCGACCGAGGAGGTCTTCACCACGCCGCATGCCCATCGCGTCGAGGGCCATGTGACCAGCACCAAGCCGCTTTCCTATCAGGGCACGCTGATCGACCAGATCTCCGTGCGCTTCGAAGGCGGGCGCATCGTCGAGGCGAGTGCGGCGCGCGGCGCGGATGTGCTCAACAAGGTGCTGGAAACCGACGAAGGCGCGCGGCGCCTGGGCGAAGTGGCGCTGGTGCCGCACTCCTCGCCGATCGCGCAGAGCGGGCTGCTGTTCTACAACACGCTGTTCGACGAGAACGCCGCCAGCCACATCGCGCTCGGCCAGTGCTATTCCACCTGCTTCACCGACAGCAATCTGACGCCGGCGGAAGTCGCGGCGCGCGGCGGCAACTCCAGCCTGATCCACATCGACTGGATGATCGGCTCCGGCGAGATCGACATCGACGGTCTCGACAAGGACGGCAATGCCGAACCGGTGATGCGCAAGGGCGAATGGGCCTGAGCCCTGCCCGTCCAACCTAATGACTAAGGGCGGCGCGAGCCGCCCTTTTCATTGATCGATAGAACCCATCGCCTCAACTGGCCAGCGCCTGTGCGTAAATCTCCGGCTTGAAGCCCACCAGCAGCCTGCCGCCGAGATCGAGCACCGGCCGCTTGACCATTGACGGCTGGGCCAGCATCAGCGCCATCGCTTTGTCGGCGTCGAGGTCCTGCCTGTCCGCCTCCGGCAGCTTGCGGAAAGTCGTTCCGGCGCGGTTCAGCAGAACTTCCCAGCCGAGTTCTTCGCACCAGTGCTCGAGGCGATCGCGGTCGAGCCCTTCGGTCTTGTAGTCGTGAAACTCATGGTCAACGCCATGGCTTTCCAGCAAGGCGCGCGCCTTCTTCATCGTATCGCAGTTCTTGATGCCATAGATCACGGGCTTCAATTCGGGGCACCTCGCTTCTTCAACAAGATCGACCGAAAGAAAGCCTGCAGCCTCCAGGAGACAGCGCCGCGGCTTGCTTCCGGCAAATCGATTCCAGGATTGGCAAAGCTTTAGCAAGGCCGGCGAGGTGCGGCCAGCCGGCGACCTTTCGGCCACACCGGGATCGGCTGCCGGCCTTGCGCCGGCAGCCGTCTGTTTTGAGCGATCGTGCGCTCAATCGATGTCGAAGGACACGCCCTGCGCCAGCGGCAGCGCCTTGGAGTAGTTAATGGTATTTGTGGCGCGGCGCATATAGGCCTTCCAGGCATCCGACCCGCTCTCGCGGCCGCCGCCGGTTTCCTTCTCGCCACCGAAGGCGCCGCCGATCTCGGCCCCCGAGGTGCCGATATTGACGTTGGCGATGCCGCAGTCGGAGCCGTCCGCTCCCAGGAAGCGCTCCGACTCCTGCAGGTCGCGAGTGAAGATCGACGACGACAGCCCTGCGCCCACCGCATTGTGCAGCTCAAGCACCTCGTCGAAGTCGGAATATTTCATCACGTAGAGGATGGGCGCGAAGGTTTCCTCCGTCATCGGCGAAACCTGCCTGGGCATTTCGACCAGCGCCGGGCGCACGTAATAGGCGTCCGCATGCCCGTTTTCGACGCGCGCGCCGCCGGTCACCTTGCCGCCGTGGCCGACTGCCTCCTCGAGCGCCTTCTGCATGGCGTCGAACGCCGCCTTGTCGATCAGCGGGCCGACCAGAGCGCTGGTTTCCAGCGGATTTCCTACCGAAACGCTCTCATAGGCCTTCTTCAGGCGCGGCACGATCTGGTCATAGACGCTCTCGTGGACGAACAGGCGGCGCAGTGTCGTGCAGCGCTGGCCGGCCGTGCCCATGGCTCCGAAGGCGATGGCGCGCAGCGCCATGTCGAGATCGGCCGAAGGGCACACGATGCCGGCATTGTTGCCGCCCAGCTCGAGCACCGCACGCGCAAAGCGCTTGGCCAGCCGCGGCCCGACCTCGCGGCCCATGCGGGTGGAGCCGGTGGCGGAAACCAGCGACACCTTCGGATGATCGACCAGCACCTCGCCGATTGCGCGGTCGCCGATCAGCACCTGCAGCAGGCCCTCGGGCGCATCGCCGAAGCGCTTCAGCGCACGCTGGAAGATCGCCGCGCTGGCAAGCGCCGTCAGCGGGGTCTTCTCGGAAGGCTTCCAGACCACCGCATCGCCACAGACCAGCGCCAGCGCCGCGTTCCACGACCAGACGGCGACCGGGAAGTTGAAGGCCGAGATGACACCGACCACGCCCAGCGGATGCCAGGTTTCCATCATGCGATGGCCGGGACGCTCGGTTGCAATGGTCAGGCCGTAAAGCTGGCGCGAAAGACCGACGGCGAAGTCGCAGATGTCGATCATCTCCTGCACTTCGCCCAGCCCCTCCGAGCGGATCTTGCCCACCTCGATGGAGACCAGCCGGCCCAGATCTTCCTTCGCGGCGCGCAGTTCCTCGCCCAGCAGGCGCACCAGCTCGCCGCGCCGCGGCGCCGGCACCAGCCGCCAGGCCTTGAACCCCTCATGCGCGGCATCGATGGCCTTGGCCGTGTCGGCCGGCGACATCTGCTTCAGCGCCGCGATCTTCTCGCCCGTCACCGGCGTGCGAACTTCAAGGTCGCCGCCCGATAGAACTTCCTGCGCCACGCCGAGTTTCGCCAGAAGCTCGGCCGTTTCCTTCCTGATATCCATGTCGAAATCCCTTATTTGTCATCCAGGCTCCCGCCCGGTCCGCCGTTCCGATCATGCCGGCTTCCCTGCCAGCATATCGTCATTCGCGGGCATTTTGTCATCGCTGCTGCAGTGCCAAAACTCCAGTGTCGGCCGGCGTCCAGTTCCTTACGAACCCCGCGCTCCCCGGCTCTGCCAGCGCGCAGGCCGTTCCTGCCGATCCTCGCACCTCTTTGCGGTATATCGCCGGGATCGCCGGCGCAAAAGGCCTGGCCCCGCAGTTCGCGCCGGTTGATGCGCAGCGCACACTATAATGGCTTAACGCCTGCTCCATTCATGCTATTGGCGCGTTGGTTGATGCGAGAATGGAATGATGTTTGCAAGATCACTGATCCCCGATTTGGGCAAGCTGCAGGCCTTCGAAAGCGCTGCGCGCCATGGCAGCTTCACGCTGGCTGCCAAGGAGCTGAGCCTGACGCAAAGCGCCGTCAGCCGGCAGATCAAGGAACTGGAAACCCAACTCGGCGTCACACTTTTCGAGCGCGTCAGGCAACGGGTCGTTCTTTCCAGCACGGGGCAGAGTTTTCTACCCGACGTGCGCAAATTGCTGGGCCAGACCGAGGAAGCGATGCTGCGCGCGATGACCGCGCCAAAATCCTCCGCGCTCAACCTCGCCACCCTGCCGACCTTCGGCAGCCGCTGGCTGGTGCCGAGGCTGCCGGACTTCCTGATCCGCAATCCGGGCGTCACCCTGAACGTGGTATCGCGTTCCGAACCGTTCGACCTCGAAGACAACGCCTTCGATGCCGCGATCCACTACGGCCAGCCAGTATGGGCGAACGCGACGTGCCGCTACATCTGCCGCGAGGTGATCGTGCCGGTGGCAAGCCCGGCCTTCCTGGACGCCAGGATAAGCGGAGAAGGGCCGGCGGCACTTGCAGCCGGGCCGCTATTGCATCTCGCCACAAGGCCAAAGGCCTGGGCAAGCTGGTTCCAGACCGCGGGCGTGGAGACAGGCTCGCCCTTTGTGGGCCATCGGTTCGACCAGTTCACAATGCTGATCGAGGCCACCATTGCCGGCCTCGGGCTCGCCCTTCTTCCGCGCTACCTGATAGAGCAGGAACTGAAGGACGGAAGACTGCAGGTTGCGGTTGATCGACCGTTGCCGACGGAAAACAATTACTACTTCGTCGTCCCACTCAAAAACCGGGCCAATTCATTGGCTAACCTCCTGTTCGAGTGGATTTCCGGTCAGGTCGGAACCGCAATCCAGCGCTGATCTATTTGGCGCCTGCCAAGATATGCATCTCGTGGAAGCGGACGCTGCACGCATTTACAGCAAGCAATCACGCGGCACTTACATCGATATTTCGGTTTTGACCCGCAGATCAATTTCTCATCGATTTCAACATCCTCGCGGCCAATAAACCGAATTTGAACGATTGGCACATATTCGCTTGGGCAATCGAAAACCGGGCAGCGCCCCCACTCCCGGAAACGCTGATTTCTAAAGATCAGCAGCCTGAGAACAAGGAACTGCCATGTCCGACACCTCCGTTGCCACTGACGCCTCAGTCGCCCGGCGCCTCGCATTCGTCCGTTTCGACGCCGAGGCGCGCGAGGCTCTGAATGCCGTGAAGCCCGCCCTTGACGCGGCGCTTCCGTCTGCAATGGACAATTTCTACAGCCACATCTCCAAATTCGAGGAGGCGCGGCAGTTCTTCGGTGGCGCCGGTCAGGACGGAAGCCAGAAGATGCAGGCCGCCGCGGGACGGCAGGTGAAGCACTGGAGCGCCATCGCCGCCGCAGATTTCGGCGACGCCTACGTCCAGTCTGCAAAGCGCATCGGGCGCATCCATGCCGACATCGGGCTCGAGCCCCGCTGGTATGTGGGCGGCTACACCGTCATCATCGACCAACTCGTATCCGTCGTGCTCGAGCAGCTGTGGCCCAAGGCGCTTGGCCTCCGCGCCCCGGGGTGCGAGCGGGCAAGTGACGCGCTGAGCGCGCTGCTCAAGGCTTCGCTCTTCGACATGGAGCTGGTGATTTCCACCTATCTGGAAGAATCCGAAAAGCGGCGCCTTGCCGCCGAGGAGGCTCGCGAACAGGCGGAGATGGAGCAGCGCACTGCGCTCGCCGCTCTTGCGGAAGCGATCGACCAGCTCGCCAAGGGACGGCTGGACTATCGGCTCGGCACGCTGGACGCCCCGAACTATGCTTCCATCCAGAGCGATTTCAACCGCGCCATGGAACATCTCGAGGAAGCGGTCGGCCGTATCCACGGAAACGCGGACGTGATCCGGGACGGCTCCACGAAGATCGTTCAGGCGGCCGATGACCTGGCGCGGCGGACGGAACACCAGGCGGCAAGCCTGGAGGAAACGGCGGCGGCCCTTGAAGAGATCTCGCAAGCAACCTCCCAGACGGCCAGCGGCGCGCTGAAGGCGGACGGCGTTGCGCAGGAGGCGAAGACCAGCGCACAATCCAGCAGCCAGGCCATGCGGGACATGGTCGTTGCCATGGCGGAAATCGACAGTTCGGCCAAGCAGATCGGCCAGATCGTCTCCCTGATCGATGACATCGCCTTCCAGACCAATCTGCTGGCGCTGAACGCCGGTGTGGAGGCGGCCCGCGCCGGCGATGCCGGCAGGGGATTTGCCGTCGTCGCCTCCGAGGTGCGCAGCCTGGCGCAGCGTTCGGCGGACGCCGCGCGCGAGATCAAGACGCTCATCGCCTCTTCCGGCGAGCGGGTGTCGGCGGGCGTGAACCTCGTCGGCCAGACCGGCGAAGCGCTGGAAGTGCTGATCGGCAAGGTTTCGGAAATCAGCGTGCTGGTGGCCGAGATGGCGAATTCGGCCAAGGAGCAGTCGATCGGGCTGACCGGGATCAACGATGCGGTCAACCAGCTTGACCAGGTCACCCAGCAGAACGCGGCCATGGTCGAGGAATCCACCACCGCCTCCCATGCGCTGGCCCTGGAAGCCGAGAACCTTGCAACCAGCGTGTCCCATTTCCAGATCGCGGGCCGGATGGCCGATGCAGTCATGCCGGTCGCGTCTCACCAGCGGCACGCCGCTCCAGCGCTCAAGGTGGTCCGCGCCGAAAAGGCGAAAGCCGTTGCTATCGACGATGGATGGAGCGAGTTCTAAGCGCTCCCCCAAATCCAGCGCCCTTCCTGCGTCAATCGAGGCAGGAGGGACGCCCCTAGGATAGCGACAGCTTTGCCGCCACGTCCTTCAACAAGCCCAATGTCTGGGTGATATTAGCCTGGCCGTTGTCCAGCCTCTGTATGTAGGGGCACGTCAGCACCGCAATTGCATAGCCCTCCGGCGACAGGATCGGCACTGAGATGTCGTTGACGCCGCGAATCTGCTGGCTCTCGCCGATCCGGTGGCCGGCGCTTCGATAGCCCGCCAGCGCAGGCTCCAATCCGGCGAAGGCTTCGGCCATTCTGGTTCCTTCCCAGCGCGCCGCGATTTCCGCCTTTGCATGCTCGTCCTGGAAGGCCAGCAGCGTCTGGCCGGACCCGGTCGTCAGCAGGTCTATATGGGCACCGATGCGGATGCCGAACTCCCAGTTGCCGGGGCAACTGGCATGCGCCACCACGATCGCCGCGTCGCGGTCGGGCACCACCAGATGGCATGACTGGCCGGCGTCGCGGGCAAAGGCGTCCATCAGCGGCAGGGCGCGCGTCACCAGCCGCCGCACCGGCGGATGACGGTGGGCGAGCACGAACAGCTTCATGGTCAGGGCGTAGCGGTCGCCCTCGGGCGAGCGGCTGACATAGTCGCGCGCCACCAGGCGTTCGAGCATGCGGTAGACCTCGCTTGGCCCCCGTCCCATGGCCTTCACGATCTCGGCGCGCGTGAGGCCGCTTGGCTGTTCGGACAGAAGCTCAAGAATGTCCAGCCCCTTGTCGAGCGCCGGCGCGCGGTAGCGTTCGTCCTTGGCCGTCTCGTCTGACGTTTTAGCCGGCCGCTTCGGCATTGCTCCAAACCCCTCCCGGTCAACCGGACCTTGCGATTGCCCATTGCAGGGTCGATTTATTTATGAATAGTATGTTTGTATATAGACAGGATCGCAAGCAGTTTGCTGGGAGGAGGCAACGGTTATGCGACTGAGGGGCAAACGCATCTTCATTTCCGCAGCTGCCCAGGGCATTGGCCGTGCCAGTGCGCTTGCCTGTGCTGCCGAAGGGGCGCACGTCATCGCCACCGACATCAATGCCGAGGCGCTTGCCTCGCTTTCAGCGGAGAACAGCCTCATCGAGACGCATCGCCTCGACGTGCGCGACAGCGCTGCCGTGGCAGAATTCGCGCGCGGGCCGGCGGCTGCTCTCGACGGGCTCTTCAATTGCGCCGGCTTCGTCCATCACGGCACGATCATGGAATGCGGCGAGGACGACTGGGATTTCAGCTTCGACCTCAACGTCAAGAGCATGTACCGCACCACCCGGGCCTTCCTGCCCGGCATGCTCGAGCGCGCCGAGGCGAACGGCTCCGTCGTCATCCTCAACATGGCCTCGATGGCCTCGTCGATAAAAGGCTTCCCGAACCGCCTGGTCTACGGCGCCACAAAGGCGGCCGTCATCGGCTTCACCAAGGCGATGGCCGCCGACTATGTGCGTCGCGGCCTGCGCTGCAACGCACTCTGTCCCGGAACGGTCGACACCCCATCGCTGCGCGGCCGCATTGCCGCTGCAGCCGACCCGGTGCAGGCCGAAAAGGACTTCATCGCCCGCCAGCCTATCGGCCGGCTTGCGACCGTCGCCGACATAACACCGCTGGTCGTCTACCTGCTCTCAGATGAATCCCGCTTCGTCACCGGCCAGGCCGTCCTGGTAGACGGCGGCGTCACCATATAGGCGAAGAGGGGGCGGGCCATGATCGCAAGGATCGACGGCCACTGCCACTACTGGGCGCTCGAACGCGGCGACTATGGCTGGCTGACGCCGGATGCCGAGCATCTGGCGCCGATCCATCGCGACTTCGGCGCGGCCGAGATGCGCCCTTTGGCCAGTGCGGCAGGCGTCGGCCGCCGCATTCTGGTCCAGGCCGCCCCCACCGAGGCCGAGACGCACTACCTGCTCGAACAGGGGCGGAAGGACGATGCCGTCGCCGGCATCGTCGGCTGGGTCGACCTGTCCGATCCCGACAGCGTAGCCTCGCTCGAACGCTTTGCCTGCGACCCGCTATTCAAGGGCGTGCGCCCCATGCTGCAGGATCTCGACGATCCGCAATGGATCGCCACAAGCCCGTATCCGGATACGGTAGCCGCCCTGAAGCGGCTTGGCCTGCGTTTCGACGCACTGGTGATGCCGCAGCATCTTTCGGCGCTCATCCAGTTCGTCGACGCAAACCCCGATCTTCCCGTCATCATCGACCATGCGGCCAAGCCTGCCTTCGCCGCCCCCTCCGACGACCCGCGCCACGAAATGTGGGAACGCGGCATGGCGCAGCTCGCAGCTCGTCGCCACGTCGTCTGCAAACTCTCCGGCCTGCTGACAGAGATGCGGGCCGGCCACCGCACCACGCCGCAAGCAGCGGCTGCCTTTCTCCGGCCCACGGTCGACAAGCTGCTTGCCTGGTTCGGGCCGGAACGCATCGTCTGGGGTTCGGACTGGCCGGTCCTGACGCTGGCAGCCGGTTACGACTTCTGGAACGAGGTCACCGCGCGACTGCTCGACGGCCTCGGCGAGGCAGAGCGGGCCAGCATCCACGCGCATGCCGCCGAACGCTTCTACGGTCTCGATGGAGGCCGCGCATGAGCGCCCTCGTGGTCATGAAGGACATCCAGAAATCGTTCCCCGGCGTGCGCGCCTTGCACAATGCGCAGCTCGAGCTGCGTGCGGGCGAGGTTCATGCGCTGATGGGCGAGAACGGCGCCGGCAAGTCGACGCTGATGAAGATCCTGGCCGGCATCTACCGGCGCGATGGCGGCGAGATCCTGCTCGACGGCAAGCCCGTGGAGATCAACTCGCCGCGCCAGGCGCAAGACCTTGGCATCGGCATCATCCATCAGGAGCTCAACCTGATGCCGCATCTGACCGCGGCCCAAAACATCTTCATCGGCCGCGAGCCGCGCAAGGCGGCGGGGCTGCTGCTGGACGAGGCGAAGCTGAACGCGCAGGCAGCCCGGATCTTCGCCAGCATGCATCTGAAGCTTGATCCTCGTACCACCGTGGGCGGGCTCACCATCGCCCGCCAGCAGATGGTCGAGATCGCCAAGGCGCTGTCGTACCGCTCCCGGGTCCTGATCATGGACGAGCCGACCGCGGCGCTGAACGAGGCCGAGATCAAGGAGCTTTTCGCCATCATCGCCCGGCTCAAGGCCGAGGGCGTCGGCATCGTCTACATCTCGCACAAGATGGACGAGCTGAAGCGCATTGCCGACCGCGTGACGGTCATGCGCGACGGCGAATATATCGGCACCCTGCCGGCGCGCGAGACCCCGGTCGAGAGGATCATCTCGATGATGGTCGGCCGCGCCCTTTCCGACGAAAGTCCGGCAGCCCCCGACAATTCCGCCGCAACCGTGGTGCTCGAAGTTCGCGGCCTCAGCCGTGGCAAGGAAATCCGCAACGTCTCGTTTTCCGTCCGCAAGGGCGAAATCCTCGGCTTTGCCGGCCTGATGGGCGCCGGCCGCACAGAAGTAGCGCGCGCCATTTTCGGCGCCGACCGGCGCGACGGCGGCGAGATCTTCGTGCATGGCAGGCGGGTCGACATCCGCAAGCCTCAGGACGCGGTGCGCGCCGGCATAGGCTACCTCTCCGAGGACAGGAAGCACTTCGGCCTCGCCACCGGCATGGACGTGCGCAACAACGTCGTGATGGCGAGCCTGAGCCGCTTCACCAGTCCGGGCGGGCTGCTCCAGGAAGCGGCCATGCACGACGCTGCCATGCGCTACATCGACCAGCTGGCCATCAAGACGCCGTCAGACCGGCAGGAGGCGCGCCTGCTCTCCGGCGGCAACCAGCAAAAGATCGTCATCGCCAAATGGCTGCTGCGCGACTGCGAGGTGCTGATCTTCGACGAACCTACGCGCGGCATCGACGTCGGCGCCAAGAACGAAATCTACAAGCTGCTCAACGCGCTGGCAGATCAGGGCCGCGCCATCATCGTCATCTCCTCCGAGCTGCCCGAGATCCTGAGGCTCAGCCATCGAATCGCCGTGATGTGCGAAGGCAGGCTCACCGGCTTTCTGCCGCCGGGCTCTTCGCAGGAGGAGATCATGAACCTCGCCACCATGCGCGGCGAGGCCGTCGAGCTCAGCGCATGAAGGAAACGATGCCGGCAAAGGGAGAGACCAGATGAGTGCGACGACGTCCACCGCGAATATCTCGTCCGGCACGAGGTTTTCCGGCGCCCAGCACCGGCTGCTTGCCTTCGCCAGCCTCATTGCCTTGATAGCAGTCTTCAGCCTCGCCTCGCCCAATTTCATGCAGACCAGCAACATCATCGCCATCCTGCAGGCGACGTCGGTCAACGGCGTGCTGGCCATCGCCGCCACGCTCGTCATCATCACCGGCGGCATCGACCTGTCCGTCGGCACGCTGATGACCTTCTGCGCCGTTAGCGCCGGCGTGGTGCTGACCTTCTGGGGCATGCCGCTGGGCCTCGGCGTCATCGCCGCCGTGATCGCCGGGGCGGTGAGCGGCACCATGTCCGGCACATTCGTGGCCAAGCTGAAAATCCCGCCCTTCATCGCCACGCTCGGCATGATGCTGATCCTCAAGGGCCTGTCGCTGGTGATCTCGGGCACGCGGCCGATCTACTTCAATGGCACGCCTGGCTTCACCCAGATCTCGCAAGGGTCGCTCATCGGCTCGCTCGTCCCTGCCCTGCCCATCCCCAACGGCGTGTTGATCCTGTTTCTGGTGGCGATCGCGGCAAGCTTCATTCTGGAGCGCACCATTCTCGGCCGCTTCACCTTCGCGCTCGGCTCCAACGAGGAAGCGGTGCGCCTCTCCGGCGTCAACACCGATCGCTGGAAGATCGCAGTCTATGCGCTCGCCGGCAGCATCTGCGGCATCGCCGGGCTGCTGATCGCCTCTCGCCTCAACTCGGCCCAGCCGGCTCTCGGCCAGGGCTATGAGCTCGACGCCATCGCCGCAGTGGTCATCGGCGGCACGTCGCTCTCGGGCGGGCGCGGCACGATCATCGGCACCCTCATCGGCGCGCTGATCATCAGCGTTCTGGCCAACGGCCTGCGCATCCTGTCCGTCGCCCAGGAATGGCAGACCGTGGTTACCGGCAGCATCATCATCCTTGCCGTCTATACCGACATTCTGCGCCGCAGCAGGCTTTGAGGAGGCGTGCCTTGCGCGGCCAGGCCGCGCCAACAACGAAGAAGAGAGCGAGAGCGCTCCTGGGAAGTTTCGATCGAAAACGAACCAACGGAGGAAACCATGTTTAACAGACGCACCGTTCTCGGCGCCCTCAGCGCCATCGCCCTCATGGGCAGCGGCTCGACCATGGCAATGGCCGAGGACATGTACATCCCGCTCATCTCCAAGGGCTTTCAGCACCAGTTCTGGCAGGCCGTGAAGGCGGGCGCAGACAAGGCCGCGGCCGACCTCGGCGTGACCGTCACGTTCGAAGGCCCGGACTCGGAATCGCAGGTCGACCGACAGATCGACATGCTGGCCGCTGCCCTCGCCAAGAAGCCGGCGGCGATCGGCTTCGCAGCACTCGACAGCCAGGCGGCAATCCCGCTGCTGCAACAGGCCAAGGATGCCAATATCCCCGTCGTCGCCTTCGACTCCGGCGTCGACAGCGACATCCCCGTTGCCACCGCCTCGACCGACAACCTGGCCGCGGCGGCCCTTGCAGCCGACAAGATGTCCGAGTTGATCGGGGGCGAAGGCAAGGTGGCGCTGGTGGTGCATGACCAGACCAGCCGCACCGGCATCGACCGCCGCGACGGCTTCGTCAACCGCATCAAGGAAGCTCATCCGAAGATCGAGATCGTGGCCATCGAATATGGCGAGGGCGACCATCTGAAGTCGACGGAGATCACCAAGGCGATCCTGCAGGCCAATCCGGACCTGAAGGGCATGTTCGGCGCCAACGAAGGCTCGGCCATCGGCGTGGTTAATGGCGCCAAGGAACTTGGCCGCAAGGTAGTGATCATCGGCTACGATTCCGGCACCCAGCAGAAGCAGGCCATTCGCGACGGCGAAATGGCCGGCGCCATTACCCAGAACCCGGTCGGCATCGGCTACAGAACCGTCGAAGCTGCGGTCAAGGCGGCCAAGGGGGAAGCTGTCGAGAAGCACATCGACACCGGCTTCTACTATTACGACAAGTCGAACATCGACCAGCCGGAGATCGCGGCGGTCCTCTACGACTGATTTATCCCTGCAAGCCGGAGGCGGCGTCCGCCTCCGGCTTAGCCTGTGCCGACTTCCCCGCGTGACTTTTCAGGAATCCCAAACATGACCAGCATCATCGACATGCGGGTGCTCGACCTGCGCTTCCCCACCTCGCAGCATCTCGACGGCTCCGACGCGATGAACCCGGACCCCGACTATTCGGCCGCCTATGTCATCCTCGAGACCGACACGCCCGGCATCGAGGGTCATGGCCTGACCTTCACCATCGGTCGCGGCAACGAGATCTGCTGCGCGGCGATCGAGGCCATGCGCCACCTCGTCGTCGGGCTGGAGATGGAGAAGGTCACCGCCGACATGGGCGCCTTCTGGCGCCACGTCACCTCGGACAGCCAGCTGCGCTGGATCGGCCCGGACAAGGGCGCGATCCACCTCGCCACCGGGGCGGTCGTCAACGCGGTGTGGGACATATGGGCCAAGATGGCGGGCAAGCCGGTCTGGAGGCTGGTTGCCGACATGTCGCCCGAGGAACTCGTGCGCTGCGTCGACTTCCGCTACATCACCGACTGCATCACGCCCGAAGAGGCGCTCGCCATGCTGCGCGACAAGGCGCCCGGCAAAGCCGAACGCATCGCCATTCTCGAGCGCGAGGGCTATCCCTGCTACACCACCTCCGCCGGCTGGCTGGGCTATGAGGACGAGAAGCTGCGCCGCCTCTGCCGCGAGGCAGCCGAGGCCGGCTTCAACCACGTCAAGCTCAAGGTCGGCCGCGACAAGGCCGACGACATCAGGCGGCTGCGCATCGCCCGCGAGGTGCTGGGCCCCGAACGCCAGTTGATGATCGACGCCAACCAGGTCTGGGAGGTCGACCAGGCCATCGAATGGGTGCGCGACCTCGCTTTCGCAAGGCCCTGGTTCATCGAGGAGCCGACCAGCCCGGACGATGTCGAGGGCCACCGCAAGATCCGCGAGGGCGTGGCGCCGGTGCAGGTGGCCACCGGCGAGATGTGCCAGAACCGTATCATGTTCAAGCAGTTCATCATGCGCGGCGCCATCGACGTGGTGCAGATCGACGCTTGCCGCCTCGGCGGCGTCAACGAGATCCTGGCCGTGCTGCTGATGGCAGCGAAACACGACCTTCTTGTATGCCCGCACGCTGGCGGCGTCGGCCTGTGCGAATATGTGCAGCACCTGTCGATGATCGACTATGTCTGCATTGCCGGCACGCGCGAGGGCCGCGTGGTCGAATATGTCGACCACCTGCACGAGCACTTCAAGGAACCGTGCATCGTGCGCAATGCCGCCTATATGCCGCCCATTGCACCCGGCTTCTCGGTGGAGATGAAGCCCGCGACGCTGGAAAACTATCAATTCCGGGGCTGACGGGGACGGTTATGGATCTGGGCTTGAAGGACAAGGTCGTCATCGTCACCGGCGGCGCCGCCGGCATCGGCGGCGCGGTCACGCTCGGCCTTGCCGCCGAGGGCGCAATTCCGGTCGTGTTCGGCCGCAGCCCGATGAGCGAGGATTTCGGTGCCCGGCTGCGACAGCTTGCGCCACGGGCAAAATTCATCCAGGTCGAGCTGATGAACGATGCCGAGATCGAGGCAGCGGTGAAGGCAACCTCGGACGCTTACGGCCGCATCGACGGGCTGGTCAACAATGCCGGCATCAACGACGGCATCGGCCTGGAGGCCGGCCCGGAAGAGTTTCGCCAGTCGCTCGAGCGCAACCTGATCCATTATTACACCGCCGCCCACCACTGCCTGCCGTGGCTGAAGGCTTCGCGCGGCGCCATCGTCAACATTTCGTCCAAGACCGCCCTGACCGGCCAGGGCAACACCAGCGGATATACGGCGGCAAAGGGCGGGCAACTGTCGCTGACGCGCGAGTGGGCAGCGGCCCTGCGCGGTCACGGCATTCGCGTCAACGCCGTCATCCCGGCCGAGGTGATGACGCCGCTTTACCAAAAGTGGCTGAGAACCTTCGACGATCCGGCCGCGCGCCTCGAGGAGATCACCCGCCGCATTCCGCTCGGCCAGCGCATGACGACGGCCGAGGAGATCGCCGACACGGTGATCTTCCTGCTTTCCGAGCGCGCCAGCCACACCACCGGCCAGTGGCTGTTCGTCGACGGCGGCTATACGCATCTCGATCGCGCGCTGGACTGAGCGACTGACGGAAGCCGCTACCCCTTCCGCTCCTGCAGGATATTTCCGCCGTCCACCACCAGCACCGAGCCGTTGACGTAGCTCGCCGCGTCGGATGCCAGGAATGCCACCGCCGCGGCAACTTCGTCCGGCGCACCCGCTCGGCCCGGCGGCGTGCGGCGTGCGGCCTCGAGTTCTTCCGGCGTAGACGCGCCGGTTTCGATCCAGCCGGGCGCGACGGCATTGACGGTGACGCCGTGTCGCGCGACCTCCAGGGCGAGCGCATGGGTCATGCCCACCATTCCCGCCTTGGCGGCGGAGTAGGCCGATTCCCCCTCATTGGACACGTAGGGTCCGGTGACAGACGCGATGTTGACCACCCGTCCGTGTCCCTTCTCGACCATCCGCGGCAGGAACGCCTGGGTGACGAGAAACGCCGTCTTGAGGCTGACGTCGATCCCCCGATCCCAGTCGTTCTCCGTCAGTTCCAGGAAGCGCTTCTGCACTGCCGGCTGCGCGGCGGTTCCCATCCCCGCATTGTTGACCAGTATGTCGACGTCACCGATTTCGGCATGAAGACGCGCAACCTGCGCTGCGTCCGTCAGGTCGGCCGCCGCCGCCTTGACCGCGATACCTTCGGCCCCAAGCTCGGCGGCACGCTCGAAAATGCGGTCGGAAGACGAGGTGATGGCAACCGACAGCCCGGATCTTGCCAGTGCACGCGCAATCGCCATGCCGATCCCGTCGGGCGCGCCTGCGCCAGTCACCAGCGCGGTGGTGGATTTCGATGACACGGTCAGTTCCCCCCTCGTTGTTTTCGGCCGCTTCAACGCGGTTCAGTAGCCTGCGGTCACGCCGAAATCGATCGGAAGCGCGGTGCCGGTGATAGGCGCGGCGCCGGGCTGACACAGGAAATGGATGAGCGAGGCGACTTCCTCGGCCTTGATGAAACGGGCGCTGTCGCCTTGCGGGTAATGGGAAAGCAGCCTGCGCTTGTAGCCTTCCGGATCGCCGTCGCCATAGGCCGTTGCCTGGAACTCGATCATCGGCGTCGCGACATCCGCCGGGCAAACCGCATTGACCCGGACCCCGTGCGGCGCCAGTTCAAGAGCCAGCGCCTTCGACAGCAGGACCAGCCCGCCCTTGGAGGCGCAGTAAACCGCCGCGCCGTTGTTGCCGACCAGGCCCGCGTCGGACGCGATGTTCACTATCGCCCCGCGTGACGCGATGAGATGAGGGGACGCCGCGGAGATCAGGAAAAAAGCGCCCTTGAGATTGATGTCGAGCACGCGGTCCCACTCCGGCTCGCTGACCTGCGTGGAAGGACCCTCGAGCCAGACGCCGGCGGCGTTCACCAGCACGTCGATGCCGCCGCCCCACTCCCCGGCGGTTTCAACTGCTTCCCGGCACGCGGCGACGGAACGGATGTCGAAAGCTACGGTCAGGGCCTCGCCGCCCGCGGCCGCAATCCGCTCCTTGGCCTCGGAAAGGCGCGGCCCTTCAAGGTCGGCGATGACGATGCGGTCGCCATCGGCTGCAAAGCGCAGCGCGGCCGCAATGCCCATGCCGCCCGCTCCGCCGGCGATCAAGACAGTTCTGCGCGACATCAGGCTCCCTCCCCCCAAAAGCAGAAATGGCCACGCCATGCGCCATTCCCCGCACCGGATAGCGCAACCTCGCCGAAGCAGCAACGGCGGAACCCTTCATCGGCTTTTGAGTTTGCGTACGGGTGGGATGATCTGAAATTCACAAGGAGGACGTCATGCGACACATTTTTAGGATCGCTTTAGCGGCGGCAGCTCTGATCGGTGGTGCAGGACTGGCGGCGGCGCAAGACGTGGTTATCCAACCGCAGCAGCAAACCGTGATCAGGGAATATGTCCACAAAAATCCCCTGGCCTCGATCAGTCTGCTGGGACTGGAATTGAATGTGGGATCGGCGGTGCCTGACGAAGTGGAACTGCACCGGATCGACGTCCCGGATGTCCGTTACCAATATGTGGTCATCAATGACCATACCGTGCTGGTGGACCCGGATACGCGTCGGATCATCGAGGTTGTGCGCTAACATCGCCCGGCATGCTTTCCGGCCCGCCGCATCGTTTCGGCGGGCTGCCCACGACGAGCGGCGCGGCCTCCAGCCCCTGCCCGAACGTCGCACGGACGACATTGTTCCGCGCCTGGAGCCGCGATCGGGGATGGCGAAGTGGGAACAATTGAACGCCTTGCCGATTTGCCACGCATGGCAGGCAAAGCTGTAAGAAGCGCGATAACGGAAGTTGGCACCCTGCTTGCCAGGCCTTGGGCCTTCATAGTGTTCGGGCTGTACACTGTTGCATGGCTGGCCCTCGATCGGTCGTCGCTGGGCTGGCACGGCGTGGCGACGCTGGCGACCTGGGCGATGACCTTATTCATCCAGCGCGCAGAGCACCGGGACACGCAGGCTATCCACGCCAAGCTCGACGAGCTGCTTCGGACTGCCGGCCGGGACAAGCTGACCACTCTCGATGAAGAAGAACCCGAGGAAATCGAAGATCAACGCGAGCGGGACCGGGGAGATGACGCTCAAGCGCGTTGACGTGCGGCCCGGGCGGGCGATTGCGCCCGCGGGCCTTTCTTGGTCAAGATGGATATTCGGCGCCGTAGTAGCCGTGGATGCGCCGGCTGTTTTCATCAGACCAGTCGTAACCCCGGTTGGGGTCGTATTTCGGCCCATTCTGGATCTGCTCCTTGGTGAGCCGGATGCGGAAGCCGCCCAGATTCTCGTCATAGGTCAGGCTGGACCAGGGGATCGGGTAGTATTCGCTGCCAAGCCCCCAAAGGCCGCCGAAGCTGAGCACCGCGCAGGCCACCCGGCCATTCCGCTTTGTCAGCACCAGCCGTTCCACCTTGCCCACATTCTCGTCGCCGGCATCGTATACGGTTGTGCCGATGACATCGTCACTGTCGACCAGATCGAAGCGGGTGTCGGTTGTTTGCA
>JAEWHN010000237.1 GCA_023387775.1 Pseudomonadota bacterium
ACCGTCAGCCGCTCGGCCGCACGGGTGATGGCCGTGTAGAGCCAGCGCTGGCGGGTGTCCTTGAAGGCCCAGCTTTCGTCGAACAGGACGACATTGTTCCACTGCGAGCCCTGCGACTTGTGCACGGTGAGCGCATAGCCGTAGTCGAAATCGTCGAAGCGCTTCTTCTGCTGCCAGGGAATGTCCTCGTCCGGGTTTTCGAACGCGGCCTTCAGCAGCTTGATCTTGGCCACGCCGCGGTCGGGATCGTCCTCTTCCGGCGAAACCAGCAGGTTGATGCCCGGCTTCACCGTCTCGCGCGAGGAGGTCATGACCTTCCATAGCGAGCCGTTGAGCAGGCCCTTGGCCGGATCGTTGCGCAGGCAAACCAGCTTGTCGCCGGCCTGCGGATAGCTTGCCGTAAAACCCTTCAGCTCGCGCAGGCGCGTATTGTAGCGGCGGCGCGTGCGGTTCGTGCCCACCAGCACCTGATCGGCCGACAGCACCAGGTCCTGGTTCACCTGTTCCTTGCCGATGACCTGTGCTGAGCCATAGTCGCCGCGCATGAATTCGCGGCCCTCGCGCACGTCGAGGGCCAGCCTGATGATCGGGTTGTCGCGTGCCTGGCGGTGGATTTCGGTCAACAGGAAATCCGGCTCGTGCTCGGTGAAGAAGCCGCCGCCCGAGATCGGCGGCAGCTGGCCGGGGTCGCCCAGCACCAGGATCGGCGTGCCGAAGCTCAACAGGTCACGGCCGAGTTCCTCGTCCACCATCGAGCACTCGTCGATGACCACCAGCTTGGCCTTGGCGATTGGGCTCTGGCGGTTGAGCGAGAAGGTCGGCGACATCGAGGTCTTGCCGGTGGTCTCGTCCTCCACCGCTTCCTCGCCCTTGGGCCGGTAGATCAACGAATGGATGGTGCGGGCATTCACCGCGCCCTTGGAGCGCAGCACCTGGGCTGCCTTGCCGGTGAAAGCGGCGAACTGCACCTGTCCATCGACATGCTCGGCGAAATAGCGCGCCAGCGTCGTCTTGCCGGTGCCGGCATAGCCGAACAGCCGGAACACCGGCGTGCTGCCGCCTTTCAGCCAGCGCGCCACCGCCTGCAGCGCATCATCTTGTTGCGGAGAGAATTCCATGGCCTCGACAAACAGGATTCGCGCCCGAAGGGCAAGGCATTTGAGCCTCGCGGCCGGTCAGGCCAGATCGGTGGCGGCGAAATCGTCACCTTTGTAGAGCAAAGGCACCCCGGCCTGCCTGGCCATGGCGTAGGAAACGCAGTCGCCCATGTTGAGCCGCGCCGGATGGCCCGAGCCCTTGCCGTAGCGATCTCGCGCCGCGTGCATCACCATTTAAACGCAACCCCGGATAACTCAGTAAGCAACACTGTATCTTGCACCGAAAAAGAACACAAGGAGAACAAATCTGCCCCGTTTCTCAGCTGCGGGTTTACCTGACAAGACAAGACGCCGTGGGCCGAAGCTAATGGGCTGTCGCCGTGAATGCCCGGGTCACGGGCGCCAGGCACCGGCGGCTTGACGTAGGCCGCGCGGAGAGTGAGCATGTCGATCTATGTTTTCGCGCTCCTCATCGGCATCATCGCCGGCCTGCGGGCGCTCACAGCCCCGGCCGCCGTAAGCTGGGCCGCCTTGCTCGGTTGGTTGCCGGTTGAAAACAGCTGGGCGGCTTTCATGGGCTACCGCTACACGCCCTATATCTTCACCCTGCTTGCGGTCGTGGAGCTTGTCACGGATCAGTTTCCAAGCACGCCCGCACGCACCGTCCCTCAGCAATTTGCCGCCCGTGTCTTCAGCGGCGCGCTGTGCGGCGCAGTCATCGGAGCCGCCGGCGGCCCATGGATCGGCGGGCTGATCGTTGGCGCGATAGGCGCCGTGATCGGCACGTTCGGCGGATACGAGATCCGCAAGCGGCTCGTGGCCGCCACCGGCGGACGCGATCTGCCGATCGCACTTCTGGAGGACGCGGTCGCGATCGTCGGCGCCTATCTCATCGTCCGGGAGGCACTATGAGCACGCAATTCGACGCCATCATCATCGGCACCGGCCAGGCGGGGCCGCCGCTTGCCGGCAGGCTCACGACCGCCGGAATGAAAGTTGCCATCATCGAGCGCAAGCTGTTCGGCGGCACCTGCGTCAACACCGGCTGCACCCCCACCAAGACGCTTATCGCCAGCGCCTATGCCGCGCAGTTGGCGCGCCGCGCCGCAGAATATGGCGTGGTCGTCGGCGATAGCGTGGGCGTGGACATGAAAGCGATCATGGCGCGCAAGGACGCCGTTTCGGGCAAATCCCGAGAGGGCGTCGAAAGCTGGCTGAAGGGCATGAAAAACTGCGCCGTCTATGAGGGCCATGCCCGCTTCGTCTCGCCAGACGAAGTCAGGGTCAACGACGATACCCTTGTTTCCGAACGCATATTCATCAATGTCGGCGGCCGCGCGATCGTGCCGGACATGCCGGGCGTCGACAAGGTGCCATACCTCACCAACAGTACGATCCTGGAACTCGACGCCCTGCCGCGCCATCTCGTCATCGTCGGCGGCAGCTATGTCGGGCTCGAATTCGCCCAGATGTACCGGCGCTTCGGCAGCGAAATCACCGTCGTCGAGAAGGGCTCTCGCCTCGTCCAGCACGAGGATGAAGATGTTTCCGAGGCTGTCCGCGAGATCCTCGAACGCGAAGGAATAGCGGTGCGCTGCAATGCCGAATGCATCAGTTTCTCGCCGCACGGCGAGGACGTCGCCGTAAGCGTTGATTGCACCGAAGGCGAGCCGGAAGTCATCGGCTCGCATGCGCTTCTGGCGGTCGGTCGTCGCCCCAATACCGACGATCTCGGCCTGGAAAATGCCGGCGTGGCCACCGACAAGCACGGCTACATCACCGTGGACGACCAGCTGCGCACCAGTGTTCCCGGCATCTGGGCGCTGGGCGACTGCAATGGCAAGGGTGCCTTCACCCACACCTCCTACAATGATTTCGAGATCGTGGCCGCCAACCTGTTCGACGATCAGCCCCGCCGCGTCAGCGATCGCATCACCGCCTACGCGCTCTATACCGACCCGCCGCTCGGCCGCGCCGGAAAGACCGAGGCCGAAGCCCGCAAGTCGGGCAGGCAGGTTCTGGTCGGCACGCGGCCGATGACGCGGGTGAACCGGGCGGTGGAGAAGGGCGAAACGCAGGGCTTCATGAAGGTGCTGGTCGATGCCGAGAGCAACCAGATCCTCGGTGCCGCCATCCTCGGCACCGGCGGCGACGAAGCCATCCACTGCATCCTCGACGTCATGTATGCCAAGGCGCCCTACTCGACGATGCAACGGGCAGTGCACATCCATCCCACCGTGTCGGAGCTCATCCCGACGATTCTGGACGATCTGAAGCCGCTGGAATGAAAGTCGAGCGGGGGTGTGCTCTACCGAACGCGCTGCGGGTCGTTTTCCAGCAGGATCGGATGGCCATGCGGCGTGGCAAGGGCCGCGCGCTGCCAGGCAGCGGCGAGGTCATCGACATCGTGCCGCGGCGCAACGCCCTTGGCGGCCAGCAGCTTCTCCAGCGCGCGCAGCCAGCAGTCGTAATAGTCGCTGCCATCCTCAGCCGCGCCCGGCGCCTTCACTTCGGCCGAAAGCGTCTGCGCCCACTCGCTCCAGGAAAACAGCCCGTTCTCGTGCAGGGCCACCGTCAGCGCAAAGGCCTCTGCCTGCCACGGCTCGGCAAATACGGGCTCGTCCATGCCGGGCGGCAGCGCCCGCCCCTTCTCATGCCGGCTCAAGATAGCTCTCCCAGGCATCGATGCTGACGACAAGCGTCGGGTCGGCCCCCTCGCCCCAGATCTCGCGGCCGTCGAAGACGACCGTGTACACCCACTGCGGATGCTCGCCCCGGCCATGCGCGTTGGTGTCGGGGAAGACAAAACCCTCGCGAACGGCGTCGATCACACCCACCTTGTCTCGCGCATAGCGCGGCAGGCGCGTATGGCCCCCAGGATGAAAATTCTTCGTGCGCACGCGCTCGCCCTCTTTGAAGCGCGCCGGCGCGCTCACCGGGCGGTTGCACGGGCCGCCGCGCGCCAACACAGCCGGAACGTCCTCCGCCTGCAGCACGCGCTTCGGCCTGGCTTCGCCACCCAACGACCTGCCCACCAGCAACTCGTCCTGCGTGACGAAGCCGTGCCGCTTCAACAACGTCTCCAGCGCCTTGATCCAGATCTCGTAATAGCTGGAGGAATAATAGTCGGCGGGGTGCAGGCTTTCGCGCGCATGCCGGCTCTCATCGATGTTCCAGTGGCCCATCGCGCCGGCGCAAAGCGTCACGCCCAGCGCGCGCTTCTCCCATTCGGCGTGGAAATAGGGCTCGTCCTTCTCGGGCGCGATGGGCCCGAACCCCATCTGGCCGCCAAGGTCCTGCGGGCCGTTCATGCGGCCGCCCTCGCAACGCCGGTGCCGATCATGGAGTCGCGCGTCACCAGGTCGGCAAGCTTATCCTCGCTCCAGCCCTCGGTTCCTTCCGGGCGCATTGGAATGACGAGGTAGCGTAGCTCGGCGGTGGAATCCCACACCCGGATTTTCGTCTGCGCCGGCAGCGTCACGCCGAATTCGGCCAGCACGCCGCGTGGATCGATCACCGCGCGCGAGCGGTAGGGCGGCGACTTGTACCAGACCGGCGGCAGGCCGAGCACCGTCCACGGATAGCAGGAGCACAGGGTGCAGACG
>JAEWHN010000303.1 GCA_023387775.1 Pseudomonadota bacterium
CTCCATCCTCAACGCTTCGCCGGAAGCGGCGGTGGGCGGTGGCCTGGCGCTGCTCAAGTCGGGCGACCGTGTGCGCATCGATCTGCGCAAGGGAACCGCCGATATTCTGATCAGCGATGAGGAATTGCAGAGCCGCCGCGCCGAACTACAGGGCAATAGCGGCTACCATTATCCGGCCCACCAGACGCCGTGGCAGGAGATCCAGCGCGGCATGGTCGACCAGCTTTCGGAAGGCATGGTGCTGAAGCCGGCAGTGAAATATCAGCGCGTGGCGCAGACCAAGGGTATTCCGCGGGATAATCATTGAGGTAACGCGGCTTCCCCTTCCCGCTGAGGGGAGGGCTTACAGAATTCGAACCCCCCACCCGTTTTGTTTGCAAACCACCTCTCCCCCGCTCGACGGGGGAGAGGAAACGCCGTCCGCAATCCTGGCACCCTTCCTCTCCCCTTTTGAGGGGGAGAGGTGCCGAGCGAAGCGAGGCGGAGTGGGGGTGGGTCACGCCATACGCGATCGCCCTGCCGTTGAGCGGAGAGGCAAGCAAGCGTGCTGCGTCAAGCCGCCTGCTTGCGCGCGAGCCTTGCCCTGATGCTTGCCACATCCGCGCGGGGCGTGGCCGCAAACAGTGTCTTGGTGTAGCTGTGCTGCGGGTTGGAAAACACCTCGTCGCGGGTGCCGTATTCCACCGCCTCGCCGAAATACATCACCATCACCTCGTCGGCGATGTAGCGCACCACCGAAAGGTCGTGGCTGATGAAGACGTAGGTGAGCTGGAACTCGTCCTGCAGGTCGGCCAGCAGGTTCAGCACCTGCGCCTGCACCGAAAGGTCCAGCGCCGAAACCGGCTCGTCGAGCACCAAGAGGCTGGGGTTCAGCATCAGCGCGCGGGCGATGGCGATGCGCTGGCGCTGGCCGCCGGAGAACATGTGCGGATAGCGATTGAAGTGCTCTTCGCCCAGGCCAACCTTCTTCAGCATCGCCATGGCGCGGTCGCGCCGCTCGGAGGCCGGCATGTCGGTGTTGATCTTCAGCGGCTCGGCCAGCACGTCGCCGATCTTCTGGCGCGGGTTGAGCGAGCCGTAGGGGTTCTGGAACACGATCTGCACCTTGCGGCGCAGCTCCGGTGTCAGCCCGTCGCGCGCGATGTCCACCTTCTGGCCGTCGATGAAGAGCTCGCCCGAGGTCGCCGCATCGATCAGCGTGATGATGCGCGCCAGCGTGGACTTGCCGCAGCCGCTCTCGCCAACGATGGCGAGCGTCTTGCCTTTTTCGACGGAGAAGCTGACGCCCTTCACCGCATGCACGGTGCGCGCCTTGGAGAACAACCTGCCAGCGACGTGATAGTCGCGCTTCAGGTGCCGGGCTTCGAGGACGGTGCTGGTCATGCCGTCACTCCTTCCGGCTCGTCGAGCACGAAGTCGGAGATGGTGGGCAGGCGGTCGCCGGTGGCGTTGTCGGGCAGGGCCGACAGCAGCGCCTTGGTGTAGCTGCTCTTGGGCGATTCAAACAGCGAGAGCACGTCGGCTTCTTCCATCTTGCGTCCCTTGTACTGGACGACGACGCGGTCGGCCGTCTCGGCGACCACGCCCATATTGTGGGTGATCATGATGAGCCCCATGCCGTGCTCGGCCTGCAGGCCCATCAGAAGGTCGAGAATCTGCTTCTGGATCGTCACGTCGAGCGCGGTGGTCGGCTCGTCGGCGATCAGGAGCTTGGGGTTGCAGGCAATGGCCATGGCGATCATGACGCGCTGGCACTGCCCGCCCGACATCTGGTGCGGGTAGGAACTGAGCCGTTCCGCCGGGTCCGGAATGCCGACCTGCTGGAACAGCTCGATGGCGCGGGCGCGACGCCGGGCGCGATCCATGTTCATGTGGACGCGCAGCACCTCCTCGATCTGGAAACCGACGGTGAAGCACGGGTTTAGGCTCGCCATCGGCTCCTGGAAGATCATGGCGATGTCGCGGCCGATGATCTTGCGGCGCTGCTCCGGGGTGATGGCCAGCAGGTCCTGACCGTTGAAGGTCATGCTGTCTGCGGTCACCTTGGCCGTCTTGGGCAGCAGGCCCATGACGGCCAGCATCGAGACGGACTTGCCCGAGCCGGACTCGCCCACGATGGCCAGCACCTCGCGCGGCTCGATCGACAGATCGATGCCCTTCACGGCGATGAACTCGCCGGCGCTGGTGTCGAAGGAGACTTTAAGGTTCCTGATTTCGAGAAGCGGCATCTTACGACCTCTTCAGCTTGGGGTCGAAGGCGTCGCGCAGGCCGTCGCCGATGAGGTTGATGGCAAGCACGGTGATGAGGATGGCAAGACCCGGGAAGGTCACCACCCAGGGCGCGCGCAGGATGAACTCGCGGGCCGCGGCCAGCATCGTTCCCCATTCCGGCGTGGGGGGCTGCGCGCCCATGCCCAGGAAGCCGAGGGCGGCCGCCTCGAGGATGGCGTTGGAGAAGGACAGCGTGGCCTGAACGATCAGCGGCGCCAGGCAGTTGGGCAGGATGGTCACCAGCATCAGGCGCAGGTGCCCGGCGCCCGCCACCTTCGCCGAGACGACATATTCGCGGTTCTTCTCGGCCATCACCGCAGCGCGCGTCAGGCGGGCGAAGTGTGGCTGCAGCACCACTGCGATCGCGAGCATGGCATTGAACAGGCCGGGCCCCAGGATCGCCACCAGCACCAGCGCCAGGAGCAGCGACGGGAAGGACAGGATGATGTCCATCACGCGCATGATCAGCGTGTCGACCCAGCCGCGGAAATAGCCGGCGAGCAGGCCGAGGATGATGCCGCTGGTCAGCGCGAAGGTAACGACCACGAGACCGATGAACAGCGAGTAGCGCGCGCCGAAGATCAGTCGAGAGAGCATGTCCCGGCCAACGGCGTCGGTGCCGAGGATGAACTTGGGCGTGCCGCCCTGCCACCACATCGGCGGCGTCAGCAGCGCGTCGCGATACTGCTCGTTGGGCAGATGCGGCGCAATAAGCGGCGCGAAGATGGCGACAAGCACCAGCAGGGCGAAGACGACGAGACCGACAACGGCCCCGTGGTTCATGGAGAAATAGTGCCAGAACTCGGCCAGAGCGCCCGGACGGGCAGCTGGCTTGGCCGCCGGCATGACAGTGGTTTCGTTGCTCATCCTTGCCTCACTGCACGCGGATGCGGGGGTTGATGACGGCATAGAGGAGATCGACGACAAGGTTCACGGCCATGACGATCAGTGCGATGAGCAGCAGGCCGCTCTGCACCACGACATAGTCGCGCTTGCCGATGGAATCGATCATCCACTTGCCGATACCCGGCCAGGAGAAGATGGTTTCGGTGAGGATCGCGCCCGCCATCAGCGTGCCGACTTGCAGGCCGATGGTGGTCACGACCGGGATCAGCGCGTTGCGGAACGCATGCAGCCCGATGACCTGGCGCGGCGCAAGGCCCTTGGCGCGGGCAGTGCGCACATAGTCCTCGCCCAGCACCTCCAGCATGGCCGAGCGCGTCTGGCGCGCAATCACGGCGAGCGGGATCGTGGCCAGCACGATCGACGGCAGGATGAGGTGGCTGACGGCTGAGGAGAAAGCGCCGCTCTTGCCCGACAGCAGGCTGTCGATCAGCATGAAGCCGGTAACCGGCGGGAAGAAGTATTGCAGGCCGATGCGGCCGGAAACCGGCGTCCAGCCCAGCGTGCCGGAGAAGAAGATGATCAGCAGCAGGCCCCACCAGAAGATCGGCATGGAATAGCCGGTCAGGGCAGCGCCCATGGTGAGCTGGTCGAACCAGGAGCCACGCTTGACGGCCGCAAAGATGCCGGCGGGAATGCCGATGATCACCGCAAGCAGCATGGCGACCGTCGCCAGTTCCAGCGTGGCCGGAAACAGCGCCAGGAATTCGCCGATCACAGGCCGCTTCGTGGCAAGCGAGATGCCGAAATCGCCGTGCAGGACGTTGCTGATGTAGTCGTAATACTGAACCCAGATCGGGCGGTTGTAGCCGAAGCGTTCGAGCAGCTCGGCATAGCGTTCGGGGCTGACGCCGCGTTCCCCGGCCATGGCCAGGATCGGATCGCCGGGCAGCAGGCGCACGAATGCGAAGGCGGCCAGCGAGATGCCGAAGATCGTCGGGACGATCAGAGCGAGTTTGTGCAGGATGTAGCGGAACATGGTGATTGCGATGGCTAGACGGCGCCCCCTAGGGGGCGCCGTCCCCATTCGCTTTTCTTATTCGGCGATATCGACGCCGTCGAAACGATGGATGCCGAGCGGATCCATCACGAAGCCCTCGACCTTCTTGGACATAGGCATGAAGACCTTCGAGTGGGCGATGGTCAGCCACGGCGCTTCGCGCTTGAAGACGACCTGGGCTTCCTCGTAGATCTTGGTGCGTTCGGCCTGGTCGGTCGTCGCCTTGCCCTTCTGCAGCAGGGCTTCGAACTCCTTGTTGCACCAGATGGCGTAGTTGGACTGGCCGATGGCATCGCAGCCGAGCAGGAACAGGAAGTTGTCCGGGTCGCCGTTGTCGCCGGTCCAGCCGAGCTGGAAGGCGCCGTCACGATCCTTCTGCTTGCCGCGTTCGCGATACTCGGTCCATTCGTAGCTGACGATCTCGGCCTTGACGCCGATCTTGGCGTAGTCGGCCTGGATCAGCTCAGCCACGCGCTGGGCGTTCGGGTTGTAGGGCCGGCTGACCGGCATGGCCCAGATCTTCATCGAGAGATCCTTGACGCCGGCTTCCTCGAGCATCTTCTTGGCCGCTTCCGGATCGTACGGATCGTCCTTGATCTCGGTGTTGTAGCCCCACATCGTCGGCGGGATCGGGTTCACGGCCGCCTGGCCGGCGCCCTGGTAGACCGCGTCGATGATGGCCTGCTTGTTGACGGCCATGTTGAGCGCCTTGCGGACCTCAGCCTTGTCGAAGGGCGCCACGGTCGTGTTGTAGGCCATGTAGCCGATGTTCAGGCCTTCCTGCTCGTCGACCTTGAGGTTCTCGTCAGCCTGCAGGCCGGCGATGTCGGCCGGGGCCGGGTAGGACATGATGTGGCATTCGCCGGCCTTCAGCTTCTGCGCGCGCACCGCCGGATCGGGGGTGATGGCGAAGATCAGGTCGTCGATCTTCTGGCGGCCGCCGAAGTAACCATCCCAGGCAGCGTAGCGGATGACCGCGTCAACCTGATAGTCGACGAACTGGAAGGGGCCGGTGCCGACAGGCTTCTGGGTGAACTGCTGGAGATTGCCTTCCTTTTCCAGCTGGTCGGCATATTCCTTCGACACGATCGAGGCGAAGTCCATGCCGAGGTCGGGCAGGAAGGCGACTTCCGGCTTGTTCAGAACGAACTTGACGGTCAGATCGTCGACCTTGACGACTTCCTTCAGCAGGTCCGGGAAGCCCATGCCGGTGAAATACTCCCAGCCGGTGCCGGGCAGGTATTCGTACCAGGGGCTGTCCTTCTTCCACTGACGCTCGAACGAGAAGACCACGTCGTCGGCGGTCAGGTCGCGGGTCGGGGTGAAGTAGTCGGTGGTCTGGAACTTCACGCCGGGGCGAAGCTTGAAGGTGTATTCCAGGCCGTCATCCGAGACGGTCCAGCTTTCGGCAAGGCCGGGCATGAGGCTGGTCTTGCCGTGTTCGAACTCGACAAGACGCGAATAGATGGTGCGCGAAGAGGCGTCGAAGTCGTTGCCGCCGCTCCACGGTGACGGGTCAAAGCCTGCCGGCGACGCCTCAGAGCAGTACACCAGAGTTTTGGCATTCGCCGCGCCGCCCAAGACGGTTGCAGCCGCGAGTGCGGCTGCAAAAGTCAGCTTCCTTATCATTGAACACTCCCTGTCATGGATCCAAGCCCCTCAATCTGGCTTTGAGGCCGCATATAAGCATCGTTTTCGAGCCTATGGAACACCTTGTTTTAAGGTGTGCGAAAGGTGGAACAATGTTTCAACATGTCGTCATCATGCGGTTGCATTGTTTCGATGAAGGCGCATCTTGCGAAACGGTCTTTCCTTTTGGGGTGGTGCCTCGGCAGCTTACGTTACGACACCGGATGTCGAATTTGCGCCGTCGAGGGTCGGGAAACCCACGTCCGCCGGGCTTTCGGGCACCTGTTCCCCACTGCTTGCCGTTGCATGGGTGCAAGGCTTGCATGCGCGCTGGTTGTGGCCATAAATTGGATACAGACGCATTCTACTTGGAAATCCGGGGGCGCAACAATTCGAGAGGGCGGATCCGCGAGGGGTAGGCGTCCGAACAAACGAGAAGAACTGCGAGGGAGGACGGGGTGGCCAAAACGAGCAATAAGGCTGGGAAGGCGCAAGTGGACGAGAAGGTGAAGCCGGTGCAGGCAAGGAAACCATCGGCCGCCAAGACGGCGCAGGCGCCTGAAGCCAAGGGGGCAAGCCGGGCAAGGAAAGCTGAAACCGCGGGCGCCTCGGCATCTCGCACCGCTGCTGCCGAGGCCGCGGCCGCCACCGCGAGCCCGGCGCCATCGGCCGCGAAGCCCGCAAAGGCCGCCGCCAAGAAGGCCGTGAAGAAACCTGCGGCCGCCAAGGCCGCGACCAAGCCGGTCGCCAACAAGGTTGCAAAGACCGAAAAACCTGCCCCGAGCAAGGCGAAGGCCGCAGCGCCGGCGCGCGCCGCGGAAAAGCCGGCAAAGGCCGCGGGTGGCGCCAAGGCCGACGGTGCAGCCAGGCCAAAGGCGTCCGCCTCCAGCACGGCGAAGAAGCAGGCAAAGCCGAAGCCGGCCGCGCCCGCCGCCGAAGCTCCTGCCGCTCCGGACGGCGTTGTCGCGCCGCACGAGGTCAAGCCATGGCTGAGAAGCTATCCGGCCAACATCCCCGCGGAGATCCCGCCGCTCGAATTCAATTCCATCGGCGACCTAGTGGTCGATGCCGCCAAGAAATATGCAACCCGGCCCTGCTTCACCTGCATGGGCAAGACCATCACTTTCGCCGAGCTAGAGCGGCTGTCGGCGGCCTTCGGGGCCTATCTGCAGTCGAAGGGTCTGGCGCCGGGTGCCCGTGTGGCGCTGATGATGCCCAACGTGCTGCAATATCCGATTGCGCTGCTGGGCGTGCTGCGCGCGGGCTACACGGTGGTGAACGTCAATCCGCTCTACACCCCGCGCGAGCTTGAGCACCAGCTCAAGGACTCCGGCGCCGAAGCCATCATCATCCTCGAAAACTTTGCCACCACCTTGCAGGGGGTGATCGCCCGCACTCCGGTCAAGCACGTGGTCGTGGCGGCCATGGGCGACATGCTCGGGCTCAAGGGCCACATCGTCAATCTGGTGGTGCGGCGGGTAAAGAAGATGGTGCCCGCCTGGTCGCTGCCGGGGCATGTCAAGTTCCCGGCCGCGCTCAAGGAAGGTGCCGCGCGCAACTTCAAGCCCGCCAGGGTGTTCGGCGACGACATCGCCTTCCTGCAATATACCGGCGGAACGACGGGCGTTTCCAAGGGAGCCATCCTGCTCCACCGCAACATTCTGGCCAATGTCGTGCAGAACATGATCTGGATGGAGACGGCCTTCACGAAGAAGCAGCGCCCGGAAATGTTGACCTTCGTGTGCGCGCTGCCGCTCTACCACATCTATGCGCTGACGGTGAACGCGCTGATGGG
>JAEWHN010000368.1 GCA_023387775.1 Pseudomonadota bacterium
CCCATGCGCCGTTCGCCACGCCGATCAGCAGGCAGCCGACGGCGGCGACCGGCGAGTTGGCGTAGAGGCCGCGCAGGTCGAGCTGGACGTCGGCGAGCGGTTGCGGGCTCGCAGCCGACGACACCGCGGTCGGAATCACCGACGCGCAGAAGAAGATGCCGGTCACCATGAACAGCGCCGCCGTGGTGACGTCGGCGGCGGCGACGAGCATCTGCCCCGCCATGATCGAGGCATAGGTCACCATCATGTAGAGGCCGAACACCGTGCCGCGGTTCTCGTTGGTGGCGCGCTCGTTGAGCCAGCTTTCGATGACCATGAAGGCGCCTGCCATGGCAAAGCCTGTGAAGGCGCGCAGCATGATCCAGACCCATTCGTCGATCCACAGCCCGGTGAGCAGCGCGATGATCGCCGCCGAGGCGGCGAAGGTGCCGAAGGCGCGGACATGGCCCGCCCGGCGCACCAGGCGTGGGGCGAAGTAGCAGCCGGCCACGAAGCCGCCGGCCCAGGCTGTGCCCATCAGGCCGAGAGCCGCGGTGGAAAAGCCTTCTTCCTGGCCACGCAGGGGCAACAGCAGGCCATGCAGGCCCGAAGCCGCCAGCAGGAAGGCGGTGCCGCGCAGGAGCGAAAGGATCGGTTTATAGGCTGCAAGCATGCGTCTGTCCGGCGAATCGGAATTGAAGAGGGGTATCGTTTGAAGATACCGACATTCCGACTTTTCGGCGGCGCGCCTGCGACATGTTCGGCCAATTAACCGCGCTTGAACAAGGCCTCGGCGGCGTTCTTGGTGGCATCCCTGGACTTCAGCTCGGCCTCCAGCCGCGCGAGCTCCGCCTTGAGCTGGGCGATTCGCTCGGCAAGGTCGCCGACCGAGAGCAGAGAAAGGTCCTGCCCGACGACATGCTGGGCTGCGGGTTTCTTGGGTTCGTCGTCGAAGATCGCCATTGTCGCCTCGCCAGTGATTCCTGCCGGTTTGCCAGTCGAGGCGACAGCCTACATAAGGGTGGGCACGAGATGCAAATTCCGGGCGCCTGACAGGCGGCCGAAGAAAGGAAGGCGAGTGATGACCAGCGGCGAGACGTTGCCCGAGAAGATGATGGCGGTGGCGATCACCACCCCCGGCGGCCCGATGGTACTGAAGCCCGAGCGGCGCGACGTGCCGCTGCCCGGCACCGGCGAGATCCTCATCCGGGTCAAGGCCGCGGGCGTGAACCGGCCCGACGTGGCGCAGCGCAAGGGCGCCTACCCGCCGCCGCCCGGCGCTTCCGACCTGCCGGGGCTGGAGGTGTCGGGCGAGGTCGCGGCGGTTGGCGAGGACGTGAAGCGCTGGCGCGTCGGCGACCAGGTCTGCGCGCTGACCCCCGGCGGCGGCTATGCCGAATATGCCAGGGTGCACGAGACCAACGCGCTGCCGATACCGGCCGGCTTCACCTACACCGAGGCGGCAGCCCTGCCGGAAACCTTCTTCACCGTGTGGCACAACGTGTTCCAACGCGGCGGGCTGAAGGGCGGCGAGGCGTTTCTGGTGCATGGCGGCTCGTCGGGCATCGGCACCACGGCGATCCAGCTTGCCGCCGCCTTCGGCGCCTATGTCATCACCACCGCCGGCAGCGCGGAAAAATGCGAGGCGTGCCTGCGGCTGGGAGCGGACCGCGCCATCAACTACCGCACCGAGGATTTCGTGGCCGCGGTCAAGCACGCGACCGAAGGGCGCGGCGCCAATGTCATCCTCGACATGGTGGGCGGCGACTATGTCGCGCGCAATTATGAAGCGGCCGCCGTGGAGGGCCGCATCGTGCAGATTGCCACCATGGGCGGGGCGGTGGCCAGCACCGACTTTTCCAGGCTGATGGTGAAGCGGCTGGTTCACACCGGCTCCACGCTCAGGCCGCGCCCGGTGGAGGTCAAGGCCGACATTGCAGCGGGGCTGGAGGCGCATGTGTGGCCCCTGCTTTCCAGCCGCCGCATCGCGCCGGTGATGGACATGATCTTCCCGCTGCGCGAGGCCTGGCGTGCGCATGAGCGCATGGAGGAAGGCCAGCACATCGGCAAGATCGTGCTGGACGTGGCGTAAGGGGCATGCCGGCGTAAGGCGCATGTCGTTGCCGGCATCCCGCCCCGCACGTACCCCCCCACCCCTCACCCCTCCCACAAGGGGGAGGGGAAATTTGCTGCATGGCTGCCCGGCACCAACCTTCACCGTTTTTGGCGGCCACGACGACGAAATCGTCCCCCTCCCACTTGTGGGGAGGGGGCAGGGGTGGGGGTGCAAGGCCGCTTGAGTTTGTCAAAGCATTTCCCATCCAACCCCTGCTCCTCGGGTAGAGGAGACGCCGCCAAGCGGCCGGATGAGGGGCATTTTCGCTCCGTCATTTCTTGCCGCTCGCCAGCGCGCAGACGAACAGCAGCATGCCGATCACCATCTTGTCGGCGCTTTGCGGCAGCGGCACGTCGCACAGCGTGCCCTTGCTTTCACCAGCGGCCGAGCGGCAGCGCTTCTTGTTGCGGCACTC
Organism: Pseudomonadota bacterium; assembly: GCA_023387775.1. Taxonomy (GTDB): domain Bacteria; phylum Pseudomonadota; class Alphaproteobacteria; order Rhizobiales; family Rhizobiaceae; genus Pseudaminobacter. Next base: position 2,511 of record JAEWHN010000368.1, read on the forward strand.
GCGCCGCTGGCAATTGTGATGCGCGCCATTGAGCGTGGCTGCCAGGCTCCAGGCCAGCACCAGCGCGTCGGACAGCGGGCGCGGGGCCGGCTTGTCGCCGATGATGAGCGGCGGGCGGCGTTCAGGCGTGGTTTCGGCCGCCTTGCGCGCGGCGCGCCGGTGCATGTTCGGAAATTCGTGCATGGCAGAAGCCTCCTTGGCGAGAAATCCGGGCATGGGGAAATGCGCCCGCGCTTCGGGACGAAGCCGGGAATTGGGAACGTGGACGCATGGCTCGCGCCTCTTTTGGTTATTGATTGACGCTTGCCATGCGCCCACCCAGCGCTCTTGCCCCCGCTCAGTCGCCTCCACATTCGCGTGGCCAGCCGCCGCCGAGGCCCGGGCTTGGGGGCTCGTCACCCAGTGACGCCACCGTAGCGCCACCAGCCTGGACGCCGTCGCCCTCCACGCGCATCCGGTTCATGACCCGTGTTCCCGCGAGGGCGATGCGGCCATTATGAGGGCTGCGCAAAAGGCGGGGATGAAAGAGGCGGAATTGTTTCATCGATCGCAACCGGTTCAAGCACTTGCGGCCGGACCCGGCCGGATTTCATCCACTTGAACGCGCAGCCGCGCGAGCGAAGCTGCTTGTGACGGCCGGATGAAGGCAGCACCGGTCGGCCGAAATGCGCCCATTTCTGGGCACTTCCGCCGCAAAATGGTCGCGAGGGGGTCCTGAAACGGTCCCACATGCCTGTTGAGTCCACCGCGGTGATGACACCCTACGACAATCAAGAAATGGGCGCGCGGGATGCGCGATCTGGGATATGCGAGCTTTTTTCGTTGCACTGGTTGCACTGATTGCCGTGGCGACGGCTTCGGGTATGGCCTCGGCCGCACCGCGGCCTCAACCCACCAAGCAGGATGTGCTCGCCTGGATGAACGCCTATAATCCGAGCCGCGACCTTGCCCGCGCACCCTCGGTGATGAAGGCGGCGAGCGAAATCGGCCTGCTGAACGATCCGGAAGCGGCGGGCATGTATGTCGGCTTCATGGCCGGCATGATTGGCTCGAAGCCGAAAAGCGCCGACGCCACCGTCAAGAAGCTGCTGGTGCTGCGCACCGCCGACCATTGGGCGATTGTGCGCGCCATTGCCTATTCCGGCCACCCCGACTGGCGCGGGCTGATGACGCGGTCGGCGCCGCAAATACCGACGCGCAAGCTGATGGCGCAGCGCTACCTGGAGGGCAAGCTGCCGACCCCCGACACGCCGCCCGTGGCCGAAAAGAAGACCACGTGGAAGGACAAGGCGAACCCGGCCAAATGGTTTGCCCGGAAGAAGGAGGACAAGGAGATTCCGCTGGAGCAGCGCCCGGAGATGCTGGACGTCTACTGGGGCTACTACTACGCCGCGCGCAACGCCGCTCCGCTCCAGCGCATGATCAGGATGCTGCCGTGGTCGGTCGAGCGCGACGACGTCGAGAAGCTGACGATCGGCAGCATGGCCAAGTTCACCTTGGCCATGAACGCCTCGCGCGATCAGAAGCTGCTGCAGCAGTTGAAGAAGCTGCATGGGCAGCAGACCGACAGGGAGACCGCGAAGCAGCTTGCAGAAACGATCGAAGCCGCCGAAACCGTCGAGATCTCGTCGCTGCGCAAGACCGCGATGGACCGGCTGGAGAACCTCAAGCGTATGGGCCCCGGCTCCAAGCGCGACGTGGCATGGTGGGG
>JAEWHN010000393.1 GCA_023387775.1 Pseudomonadota bacterium
CCGATGCCGTTCAGCAGGTCGTCGTCGGTCACGTCGCCGGTGGCGATAAGCTTGATGCCGGCTTCGGCCAGGCCGCGATCGGCGAACTGCTTCATGAACAGCGAGCCCACGCCGGAGGGCACGAAGACGAAGATCGCGTCGGGCTTGGCATCGCGCACGCGCTGCAGGAAGGGCGCGAAATCCGGGTTCTGCAGCGGCACGCGAACCGCCTCGACGATTTCGCCGCCTTCCTTCTTGAACTGGTCGGTGAAGCCCTTCTCGATATCGTGGCCCGGGCCATAGTCCGACACCAGGGTGACCACGCGCTTGAGGCCGTTTTCCACCGCCCAGGTTGCCATCGGCACCGGCGACTGCGGCCCGGCCATCGAGGTGCGGACGAAATAGTCCGACTGCTGCATGATGCTGGAGGTGGTCGCCGAGGTGATGAGGGCAGGGACCTTCGCCTGGTTGAGCACCGGCGCCACGGCCATGGCCAGCGGCGTCAGGCCGAAGCCCATCAGCATGGAAACGCCGTCATTGACCACCAGTTCCTGCGCGATTCGGCGCGTCTGGTCGGCGGTGCCGGCGTCGTCGCGCAGCACCAGCTCGATCTTCTTGCCGGCGGCTTCTTCGCCATGCAGGGCCATGTATGCACGAACGCCGGCCTCGACCTGACGCCCCGTCGAGGCAAAGGGCCCCGTCATCGGCAGGACGAGCCCGATCTTGACCACGTCCTGCGCGAAGGCGGGCGTGGCGGCAAGCAGCGACAGCGCCGTGCCGGCAATAAACAGTCTTCTGGTAATCATGTATACTTCCTCCCTTTGATGCGCCCCGCCCCGTCCTCCCGGGAAAGGCCTAGCAACTAGGCCATTTTCGTCGCTCCCCTGACGAAAAGGCGGCAAGCGTGCAAACCGAACATCCGTCGTGATGTATACATATATATCGCACTCGCACAAGCGAGCTTCGACAATCGGAAGGGGAAGAGTGAAAAAGCGCATCCTCCTTGCGCACCGGTGGCGAAGCTGTTTCGCACGGGCAGGCTTCGATCCCGTCGGCGAGCGATGCCGAAGCCCTGCAAGCCCTGGGCGTCACCTGGCCCGAATCGCCTTGCCGCGCGGACCAAGTTCGCACCGTAGCAGCCGCGCCAGCTGCTGCCACGCGCGCAAGGGCACGGCCTGACAGCCGTCCTCGCCGCATCCCTCTTCGGGCGCGCGATGGTTTGGGGTATGATGGGGCGTTTTTCGCCGACTGTCATAAGGAGCGACGCAATGGGCCTTCGTATCAATGATATCGCGCCGGACTTCACCGCCGAAACCACCAAGGGCACGATCCATTTCCACGAATGGATCGATGATGGCTACGCGGTGCTGTTTTCGCATCCGAAGAACTTCACGCCTGTCTGCACCACGGAACTCGGCGCGATGGCCGGCCTCGCCGACGAGTTCGCGAAGCGCAATGCCAAGATCCTCGGCATTTCGGTCGATCCGGTCGAGAGCCACCACAAGTGGAAGGACGATATCCGCACCGCGACCGGTTTCGAGGTCGACTATCCGCTGATCGGCGACCGCGACCTGAAGGTCGCCAAGCTCTACGACATGCTGCCGGCTGAGGCAGGCGACACTTCCGAAGGGCGCACGCCGGCTGACAACGCCACGGTGCGTTCGGTGTTCATCATCGGCCCCGACAAGCGGATCAAGCTGGTGCTGACCTATCCGATGACCACGGGACGCAATTTCGCTGAGATCCTGCGGGCGCTCGATTCCATTCAGCTCACTTCCAAGCATCAGGTGGCGACGCCGGCCGACTGGAAGCAGGGCGAGGATGTGATCATCACAGCCGCCGTATCCGACGAGGAGGCGATCAAGCGCTTCGGCGCCTTCGACAGGATCCTGCCCTATCTGCGCAAGACCAAGCAGCCTCAGCTCTGAAAGCGCGCGGCCTCGCCTCGCCGCGAGGTCGCAGCCGATGCCTTACTGGTGAAAGTCGCGGCTGGCCTTTGCCGTGGCCAGCGTCTTTCCGTGTCCGTCCAGCGCCTTGACCGTGAAGACATAGGAATGCGAACCCGAGGGCGGGCAGGGGCCCTTGTATCTGAACGCGCCATAGGGCAGCGACGACTGCCCCTTATAGGCAACCTTGCCGCCGCCATGGTGGAAGCCGGGCGCGTTGCGGTCGGTCATCTGGAAGTCCAGGCTGGCGGTGCCCTCCGGCACGCCGGAGAGCTTGAACGGCGGCGAATTGGCGTCGAAGCACTTTTTCGTCGGGCCCCAGTCGAAATCGACGCGCATCTCCGCATGGGCGGCTGCGGTCAGCCCGGCAAGGATCGAGCATGCCAGCATCAGGCGCATGGTTTCGGCTCCTTTCATCTGCTCCGCCGGCGCAGAGAGCCGCGCAACGGCCTTGAGCGGAGACATAGGGCGCATGCGCCCGGCGCGGCAGGCCGGGCTGCTCGTGAAAGAGGCTGGTCAGGGTTTTTGGGGCGCCGCCATCATATGGCGGGGCTTGCCGGGCGGGGAGGGCGGCACAGGCTGCCCTCCCGCGGCCTGTCAGGCCCTAGCCTCGCCGGCGGCAGGGGTAACCATGGCGGAGACGATGCGCTGCAGGTCCACGGTGCCGATCTGCGCGCCGCTCTGGTCGACGATCGAAAGATGCTGCTGCCCGGCCGTGGCCAGCAGCGTGGCGGCTTCGTCCAGCGTCGCCTCGGCGGAAGCCCGCACCGGCGAGGGCGGCGTGTCGCCATTGGCCGGCTGCATGATCGAGTCGACCCTGATCACCCGCCCGCGGTTCACTTCCTTGACGAAGTTGGCGATGTAGCCGTCGGCCGGGTTCAGCACGATGTCCTGGGCGGTGCCCTGCTGGATCACTTCGCCGTCGCGCAGGATCGCCACGCGGTCGCCCAGGCGCAGCGCCTCGTCCAGATCGTGGGTGATGAAGACGATGGTCTTCTTGATTTCCTTCTGGAGGTCGAGAAGCACCGTCTGCATGTCCATGCGGATGAGCGGGTCGAGAGCGGAGAACGCCTCGTCCATGAGCAGGATCGGCGCATCGTTGGTCAGTGCGCGGGCGAGACCCACGCGCTGCTGCATGCCGCCCGAAAGCTGGTTGGGATACTTCTTCTCAAACCCCTTCAGCCCCACGCGCTCGATCCAGCGCATGGCCTCCTCCACCTGCCTGGCGCGCGGCACGCCCTGGATCTCCAGGCCGTAGACGGCGTTTTCCAGCACGTTGCGGTGCGGCAGCAGCGCGAATTTCTGGAACACCATCGCCGTCTTGTGGCGGCGGAATTCCTGCAGTTCGCGCGGGTTCATCTTCACCACGTCGGCGCCGCCGACGATCACTTCGCCGGAGGTCGGGTCGATCAGCCGGTTGATGTGGCGGATCAGCGTCGACTTGCCCGAGCCCGACAGGCCCATGATGACGAAGATGTCGCCGCCGGGCATCTCGATGTTGATGTCCTTCAGGCCGAGCACGTGGCCGTGCTTCTGGTTCAGCTCGGCCTTGCTCATGCCCTGCTTGACGAGATCGACATAGGCCGCGGCGTTGTGGCCGAAGATCTTGTACAGGTTGCGGATGCTGATGCCGCTGCCTTGCTGCGCCTCAGCCATGAACCACCTCCAGGTGCCTTTGCAGCCGCTTGCCATAGGCCTGGCTGACGCGGTCGAAGATGATGGCGATGCCGACGATGGCAAGGCCGTTGAAGATGCCTAGCGTGAAATACTGGTTGGCGATGGCCTTCAGCACCGGCTGGCCCAGCCCCTGCACGCCGATCATGGAGGCGATCACCACCATGGCCAGCGCCATCATGATGGTCTGGTTGATGCCGGCCATGATGGTCGGCAGCGCCAGCGGCAGCTGCACGTTCTTCAGCTTCTGCCAGCTCGAGGAGCCGAAGGCGTCGGCCGCTTCCAGCACGTCGCGATCGACCTGGCGGATGCCGAGATTGGTCAGGCGTATCATCGGCGGAATGGCGTAGATGACGACCGCGATCAGCCCCGGCACCTTGCCGATGCCCAGCAGCATGACCACCGGAATGAGATAGACGAAGCTCGGCATGGTCTGCATCACGTCGAGGATCGGGCTGATCCAGCTCTGCAGCCGGTCCGAGCGCGACATGGCGATGCCGATGGGAATGCCCAGCACGATCGACAGCACGGTGCAGACGAAGATCATCGAGATGGTCTTCATCGTGTCGTCCCACATGTCGAAGAAGCCGATGATCAGCAGCGTGACGACCGCGCCGGCAACGATCTTCCAGCTGCGGGTGGCGATCCAGGCGATGGCGGCGATCAGCAGCAGGATGATCGGCCAGGGCGTCAGGGTCATGAACCGCTCGGACTGGATCAGGAAATACTGCAACGGCTGGAAGAAAGCCTCGATCCCGCCGCCATAGGCGCGGGTGAAAGCGCGGAAGCTCTCGTCGATGCTCTTCTTCAGAAGGCGCAGCGTGTCATCGTTCAAATGCGGAAATCTTGTCAGCCAATCCATCGATTCCCCTTTCCCGCCAGGCGGCTCGTGTTTTCTTGTTGGGCGCGGCAAAACGCGTCGGCGGCGCGCAGCTGGGCGCGCCGCCGCGGTTCTTCCGGCCGGTTACTGAACCGAAGCCTTCACCTTCTCAGCGACCTCGGGCGAGACCCACTTGGCCCAGATGTCTTCGTTGTTCTTGAGGAAGTACTTCGCGCCTTCCTCGCCGGTGGCCTGGTTGTCGCCCATCCAGGCAAGCAGCTTGTTGACGGTGTCGTTCGACCAGTTGCGGGCCTTGAGATAGTCCATGACCGGGCCGGCGCGCTCGGCGAAGCTGGTGGTCACCAGCGTCTGCACGCGATCCTTGGGCCATTCGTTGCGCTTCGGATCCGGGCAGTCGGCCACGGTGTTGCAGCGCTTCCACTCCTCGGCATCGTAGGGCACGCCGTATTCCAGCTTGACCATGTCGTACTTGCCGAGCAGCGCGGTCGGCGCCCAGTAGTAGCCCATCCAGCCTTCCTGGCGCTCATAGGCCTTGGCCACCGAGCCGTCGAGGCCGGCAGCCGAGCCGGTGTCGATCAGCAGGAAGCCGGCCTTCTCGGCCTCATAGGCCTTGAAGAGCTGGGTGGTCACCAGCGTGCCGCCCCATCCCTGCGGTCCGTTGTAGACGGCGCCCTTGGAGGAATCTTCCGGCGCCGGGAACAGTTCCGGGTGCTTCAGCGCATCGTCGATGGTCTTGATGTCGGGATGGGCGTCGGCGAGATACTTGGGTATCCACCAGCCCTGCACGGCGCCATCGGAAAGCGCGTCGACAGTGGAGATCAGCTTGTTTTCGGCAATGCCGCGCTCGACGACCTCCGGCAGCAGGTCGATCCAGCCTTCGGGAGCGATGTCGGGCTGGCCCTTCTCGGTCATCGAAGTGAAGGTCGGAACCGTGTCGCCGACGACGAGCTCGGCGTCGCAGCCATAGCCGGCATTGAGAATGAGCTTGTCGATACTGGCAAGCACCTCGGCCGACTGCCAGTTCATGTTGGCGATAGTCACCGAGCCGCATTCGGCAGCGTTCGCGGTTCCGCTGAATGCCATCAGGCCCAGGGCCAGCGCGGTGGACGCAAGAAGTCTGTTCATACTCTCTCCCCAAATTGCGGTGTCTGGAAACCAGAGTGACGGACGACACCGCATCCACCGCCGCTCCCGAAACGGGGCCTGCGCCAGGCGCCGGCCACATCCCAAATCCTCAAGCCGACACAGTCGCACAGGCACCTCCCTTGCGACTTGCATCGACTGCTCCTCACTGAACCCGCGACATTGCGACGGCAGCGCTTTCGGCTGCGTCGAGCCCGGCTCGGACGGCTTCCACGAAGCCGCCGTCGATCATCCCCTTCAACCCCGCCGCTGTGGTCCCCTGATAGTCCAGGAACACACGCACGGTCTCCTCGGGGCAAACATTCTGGCCTGCAAGCAGCTGGCTGGCTCCCGTAATGACGGCCTCCACCGCCCTTTTTGCGACGTCCTCCGGCAGGCCCCGTTCCAGCGCATGGCCCAGCATCGCGTGGGCGAGCAGGGCGGGGAATGCTGGGCCGGAGCCCGACAGGCCGGTCAGATAGTCGATTTCGGCCTCGCAAGACAACTCGTCGGCCATGCCGCATGTCTCGAAAAGCTGCTGCACCAGCTCCCTTTCGGCGGCGCTCACCGCCTGGGAGGCAAACCAGGGCGTATAGGACCGGCGGATCTCCGCCCCCGCATTGGGCATGGCCCTGACGATTCGATCGGCGCCGGTGGTCGCCGCAAGCGTGGCCATGGAAACGCCGGCCATCACCGAAATCAGCAGCTTGCCCGCCGCATCGATCTCGATGGCCCGGAACTGCTCCGGCCGGACCGACAGGATGACGATGTCGGCGCGCGCCGCCAGTTCCCGGTTGTCGGCAGTGATTTCGACCTCGGGCCAGCCGGCGAGGCCTTCGGCACTCGGCGCACGGCTCGACAGGATCAGTCGGGAGGGGTGCGTGAAGCCGGTGTCCAGCATGGCAAGCGCCATCGAGCGCCCAAGCCATCCGGTGCCGCCAATGATGCCGATGGTCGGCTGGCTCATTGCGCCGCGCCCCCGCTCGCTTCCGGCGCCTGGACGAAGCCGTGCCTGGCGCAGAAGCGCTCCATCTCGCTTGGCGTCGGCATCTGCCCGGTGAAGATCTCCACATATTTGGGAATTCGCGTCATGCGCGTTGCCAGCGTTTCCTCGGTCTTCATCGAGATGTAGCCGATCTGAGTCAGGTAGATCGTGCGCGCCCGCACGTCGGCGGCAAAGGGCTCGAAGCCGAAGCGCACGAACATCGCCTGCAGGGCCTGCAGCCGCGCAGTGTCGGCGGCGTCGATCTCCCTGGCCACGTCGGCAGACTGCTGCGCCCAACTGCGGACCGCGAATTCGAAGCGCGAATCGAACAGCTGCTGATCGAGCCAGCAGTCGAACACGTTGAGGATAGCTTCGGCGATGCTCTCGGCGTAGCTTTCCGTGCGCTTGATGAAATTGCCGGTGTTCTTGTCGCGCCACAGGTCGACAAGGGCGGCCAGCAGCGCCTCGCGGTCGGCGAAGAACCAGTAGAAGCTGGTGCGCGAAAGCTTCAGCCGCTTCGACAGCGGCAGCACGCGCACCGCGTCCACGCCGGCCTCGACCAGGCTTTCATAAGCTGCTTCGAGCCACCCCTCGCGTGACCCGCGCCATCCCGTTTCGCCAAGCTTCTCCTGCTCCATGCGGCGACCATAGGCGGCGGCAGGCGGCGATGCAACCGGAATGTACGGCAGTGTCGACAGAATGGACACCTATGTACATTCCTTCTGGACAGTCATGTACATTTCTTCTAGCGTAGGCTTCGGCACTTTTGTCCTCGGAGCATGATGGATGTCGAACGACCCGCTTCTGCAGCCATATCGGCTGAAGCACCTCACCCTGAAAAACCGGATCATGACCACCTCGCACGAGCCTGCCTATCCTGAGGATGGCATGCCCAAGGCGCGCTACCGCGCCTATCATGCCGAGCGTGCCAAGGCCGGCATTGCGCTGACCATGACGGCCGGTTCGGCCTCCGTCGCCCGCGACAGCCCGCCGGTTTTCAACAACGTGCTCGCCTACAAGGACGAGGTGGTGCCGTGGATGAAGGACGTGGTCGACGCGTGTCATGAGCATGGCGCGGCGGTGATGATCCAGCTCACCCATCTTGGCCGGCGCACCCGCTGGGACAAGGCCGACTG
>JAEWHN010000006.1 GCA_023387775.1 Pseudomonadota bacterium
CGAATCCCTTACCTGCCACCCGTGTCCCGGGACCCGTAAGTGCTACGGATTGCGGCCGGGTGCGTCAATCTTTCCGCGCCAAGCGGCGCCAATCGAGGTGCTGGCCCCATCCCTGCGGGTTGGTGAACGGCGGGCCCGCGTGCTAATAAGCCGCCAAGTAAGCGGCCTAGCTGGAGAATGCCCGATGAACAAGATTTCCCGCCCGAAAGCCGCCGTCGCGCGCTCCGTCGACGAGATCACCGGCAGCAGGCGGCTGCGGCGCATGCGCAAGGCCGACTGGTCGCGTCGGCTGGTGCAGGAGAATCGCCTGAGCGTGGACGACCTGATCTGGCCGATCTTCGTCATCGACGGCAAGGACCGGCGCGAGCCCATCCCGGCCATGCCGGGCGTGTTCAGGCTCTCCATCGATCTCGCGGTAAAGGAGGTGGAGCGCGCGGCCAAGCTGGGCATTCCGGCGATTGCCACCTTCCCCAATATCGAGATGTCGCTGCGCGATGAGACCGGCTCGCACATTCTCGACCCGCACAACGTGATCAACCGCGCCACCAGCGCCTTCAAGGCGGCGGTGCCGGAAATCGGCATCATCACCGATGCTGCGCTCGATCCCTTCACCAGCCACGGCCATGACGGCATCCTGCGCGACGGCATCATCGTCAATGACGAGACGGTCGACCAGGTGGCGGCCGCGGCCGTCGTCCAGGCGGCGGCCGGCGCCGACATCATCGCGCCCTCCGACATGATGGATGGGCGCATCGGCGCTATCCGCGACGCGCTCGACGCCAATGGATTCCAGGACGTGGCTATCATGTCCTATGCGACCAAGTTCGCCTCCGCCTTCTACGGCCCCTATCGCGAGGCGGTCGGCACGCAGGGCCTGCTCAAGGGCGACAAGAAGACCTACTACATCGACCATGCCAACAGCGACGAGGCGTTGCGCGAGGCCGAGCAGGACCTGGCCGAGGGCGCCGACATGCTGATGGTCAAGCCGGGCCTGCCCTATCTCGACATCATCCGCCGCCTGAAGGACGAGTTCCAGGTGCCGACCTTCGCCTACCAGGTGTCGGGCGAATATTCGATGATCAAGGCCGCCGCCGCCAATGGCTGGATCGATGGCGAGAAGGCGATGCTGGAAAGCCTGCTGGCCTTCAAGCGCGCCGGCTGCGACGGCGTCCTGACCTATTTCGCGCCGGAAGTGGCGGAGATGCTGAAGGGGTAGCTGTTCGGAACGCGGCAGCCCGCAAGCCATCGCCGCAGGCGGGGCGATCAGTTTCTTGAAACGTCGCCGCCGGTCACCATTTCTAGTAGGATCATGCAGGCGGGGCTTTTCCCGCGTCGACCGGGAAGGTGAAAATGAACACGCGTGTTCTCGACGGCGAAATCATCACGACGCGGCTGGACGATGTTCGCGCCTATGAAGGCGTGCTGACGCGGCGCGTCATCGCCTTCTGCATCGACTACCTGATCATCGGCCTTCTGATGATTCCCTTCGCCATACTGGTGTTCCTGCTTGGCATCATCACGCTCGGCCTCGGCTGGGCGCTTTTCGGCGTGCTGTTTCCGCTCGTTGCGCTGATCTATGTGTGGAACACGCTTGGCGGCCGCAACCAGGCCACCGCCGGCATGCGCATCATGGGCATCCGCCTCGACCGGCTCGACGGCAAGCCCGTGGATGGGCTCTTGGCGGTGGTGCACACGGTGCTGTTCTGGGCCGGCAACGTGGTGCTGACACCGCTGATCCTGCTGGCGACACTTTTTACCGACCGCAAGCGCACGCTGCACGACCTGCTGCTGGGCACCGTGGTAACGCGTAGCGACCGCTGATTTCCTCCGGCCAGCCGGGACGAAAAGCGCCCGGTGCGGATTTGCGCCCGGGCATACGACCATCAGCCAATATCCAGTTGAATTTTTTGCCGGCGAGGCCAAGGTAGGGGTAATATCCGGGTTCAGTTCGAGATCGAAATCGGCAGGCGATGACTCAACATCCGACCCAGTCTCCGCAGTTCTTTCTGACCGCGCCCTCGCCTTGCCCCTACATTGAAGGCCAATTCGAGCGGAAGGTGTTCACCCACCTGGTCGGCGACAAGGCAGCGGAAATGAACGACCTGCTGACGCAGGGCGGGTTCCGGCGTTCGCAGAACATCGCCTATCGTCCGGCCTGCGAAAATTGCCGGGCCTGCGTGTCCGTGCGCATTCTGGCCAACGAATTCGAGCCGACGCGCAACATGCGGCGCGCGATGCACCACAATTCCGACCTGATCGGCGCCCTGCACGACGCCGAGCCATCGACCGAGCAATATTCGCTGTTCCGCAAATATCTCGACGCCCGCCACCGCAAGGGCGGCATGTCGGACATGACGGTGCTGGACTACGCGATGATGGTGGAAGATACCCACGTCAAGACCAAGATCATCGAGTATCGCAAGCGCGGACCCGACAGCTTCATCACCGGCAAGGGCCGGGGCGAACTGATTGCGGTGGCGCTTTCGGACATCATGGCCGACGGCATGTCGATGGTTTATTCCTATTTCGACCCTGACCTGTCCCACCGCTCGCTGGGAACCTTCATGATCCTCGATCATATTGCGCGCGCTCGTGCCGCAGGTCTGCCCCATGTCTATCTGGGCTATTGGGTCAATGGTTCGCGCAAGATGAGCTATAAGGTGCGCTTCACGCCGCAGGAGCACCTGGGGTCGAAGGGCTGGGAACGCTACGTGCCCGAAGCCGTCTGACCGGCTCGAACCGTAGCGGCACAACCATCCCTTTTCCGGAGCTAATCCTTCTTGTCCGCTTCAAGCAACAACCATGCGAAAGGCCTGGCGCTGACCGCGCTCGGAGGGCTGACGCTCACCGTCGACATCCCGTTGATTCGCCTTGCCGGCGGCGATAGCTGGACGATCCTGTTCCTGCGCACCGGCACCACCTTCATCATGGCACTGATCATCTGGGCGGTGTGGCGCTCGCTCAGCAGCAGGGCGCCGAAACTCATTCCCGGGCGCGCCGGCCTCGTGGTGGCCGCCCTCTACGGCCTGGGTTCGGTTGCCTTCATTACCGGGGTGTACCACACCTCCACGGCGAACCTCGTCTTCATCCTGGCCTTCAATACCATGTTCGCGGCGCTGCTGTCGTGGCTGTTCCTGAGGGAGCGGCCGAAACCGGCGACGCTTGCGACCATGGCGGTCATGATCCTGGGCGTGCTGATCATCGTCTGGGATTCGATCGGCACCGGGCAGATGTTCGGCAATCTGATGGGCCTGATTTCGGCGCTCTGCATCGCCTCGGCCATCACCATCTCGCGCGCCAGCGGGCAGGAAATGGGCCTGGCCTCATTGGTCGGCGTAGTGTTTCCGTTCACGGTGGCGGCGGTAATGGTTTCCCAGACCGGCATCAACGTCTCCGCGCCATGGTGGATCATCCTCAATGGCGCGGTGGTGATGCCGATCTCGTTCTTCTGCCTCGCCAACGGCCCGAGATATCTTTCGAGCCCGGAAGTGGCGATGTTCTATCTCCTGGAAACGGTGCTGGCGCCGATCTGGGTGTGGATGATCTTTGCCGAGGTTCCGACCCGCAACAGCCTGATCGGCGGCACCATACTGATCACCGCGCTGGTGGCGCATTCGCTCTGGCAATTGCATGACGGGCGGCGTCGGGCGGCAGTGGCCGTGCGGCAGCCGGCGTGAACAAACGCGACGCTGTCGCCTCAGTCCTTTGACAAGTGGCGCGGCTTAAGGGCCGCGCCGTTTTTCATTCAGGAAGCGCTGGCGAGCAGGCTGGCGTTGCCGCCGGCGGCGGTGGTGTCGACGCAGACGGCGCGCTCATGCGCATAGGCCGCCGGATAGATTACCTCGCCGACGAGAGGCACGATTGCCCCCCTGCGAGCGGCGAGTGCCTTGCGGATTTCCTTCGCCCTTTCGGGATCGCCCGAGAGCGCGACGACGCCAAGATCGAGCGGGGTGAGCGCCTCGGCGGGCACCTTGCCGTCGATCGCAACAAGCGGCAGGCCCTTGCCGGTAAGCGCATGAAGTGCGGCCAACGCACCCGGCGCCACGGCCAGCACGGCATTGCCGGCGGCCAGCGCCTGGACGACCTGCGCAAGCAGCGTCTCGGCATCCGGCCCCAGGCAAAGCGCGCGGCCGCGCGGCGTCAGCGCCAACGTGTTGGCCTCACCCGTCGGCCCGGGCAGGTCGACCTGGCCGTAATCGAGCGCGGCAGCGGCAGCGATCGCGGCCGCAGCCTTGCCGCGCAGATGCTTGCGCAGGGTGGCGATGCGGTCGCTCGCCTCGCTCCATTCGGATGCCACCTTCGGGAAGCGCGAGGCAATCTCAGTGGCCGTCACCGACTTGCCGGCAGGTATCACAGCGCCTGCAGCGGCTGCCGCCCGGCGGAAGCGGCGCAGATAGTGCGGGCCGCCGGCCTTCGGGCCGGTGCCGGAAAGCCCCTCACCGCCGAAGGGCTGCGAGCCGACGACAGCGCCGATCTGGTTGCGGTTGACGTAGATGTTGCCGGCATGGATGCCATCGACAAAGTGCTGCACGCGCCCCTCGATGCGGGTGTGCAGGCCAAACGTTAGGCCAAAACCCTTGGCGTTGATGTCGGCGATGACCTTGTCGATTTCATCGGCCTCGAAGGTTGCGACATGCAGCACGGGGCCGAACACTTCGCGCTCCATCTCGCCGATGCCAGAGACGCGGAATACATGCGGCGCGACGAAGCGGCCCTCCTTGGGCGCTTCGAGCTTGGCGACGAGGCGGCCCTGCGCTTCCATCTTGGCGTTGTAATCGCGTATCGCGCCTTGCGCTTCCTCGTCGATGACCGGGCCGACATCGGTGGAGATCTGCCACGGATCGCCGATGTTGAGCGCGTCCATCGCGCCCTTCAGCATGTGCAGCATCTTCTTCTCCACGTCCTTCTGGACATAGAGCACGCGCAGCGCCGAGCAGCGCTGGCCAGCACTCTGGAAGGACGAGGCGACGATGTCGCGCACGGCCTGTTCGGGCAGCGCGGTGGAGTCAACGATCATGGCGTTGAGACCACCCGTTTCGGCCACCAGCATGGCGTCGGGCGCGGCGGTTTCAGCAAGTTGCTTCTCGATGACCTTGGCGACCTCGGTTGAGCCGGTGAAGCAGACGCCCGCGATGCGCGGATCGGCCGTGAGCGGCGCGCCGACGGTCGGGCCATCGCCGGGCAAAAGCTGGATGACGTCTTCGGGAATGCCGGCCTTGCGAAGCAACTCGACGGCGCGGAAGGCGATCAGAGGCGTCTGCTCGGCGGGCTTGGCAATCACGCTGTTGCCGGTGACGAGGGCTGCCGCGATCTGGCCGGTGAAGATGGCAAGCGGAAAATTCCACGGCGAGATGCAGACGATGACGCCGCGCGCCTCGGTGCCGGCCTCGGCCTTGGCGGCCTCAGTGGCGTAGTAGCGCAGGAAGTCGACGGCTTCGCGCAGTTCGGCAACGCCGTCGGCCAGCGTCTTGCCCGCCTCGCGGGTGGCGAGCGCAAAGAACTCGGCGGCATGGGCTTCGTATATATCGGCGGCGCGGCGCAGGGCCTCGGCACGCTCGGCCACGGGCCGCGCGGCCCAGGCCGGCTGCGCCTCGAGCGCGATGCGCACGGCGGTGTCGACCTGCTTGGCCGAGGCTTCCGTCACCGTGCCGACGATGTCACCGGGCTTGGCAGGATTGACTACCTGCCGCTTGGCGCCCTCGCCGACCGCACGCGTGATGGGCTTGGCGTGCCAGTGCTCCGGCCCGGCGAAATCCTGGCGCGCCTTGTCGAGGGCAGCGAGCGTCACCGGATCGGTGATGT
This sequence comes from Pseudomonadota bacterium, assembly GCA_023387775.1. Taxonomy (GTDB): domain Bacteria; phylum Pseudomonadota; class Alphaproteobacteria; order Rhizobiales; family Rhizobiaceae; genus Pseudaminobacter. Next base: position 5,803 of record JAEWHN010000006.1, read on the forward strand.
CAAAGCCCTTCGCGTTGACGCGGCCGGCGCCAAAGATAGCCAAGGGCCGCGGGATGGCCGGGTTGGCAGCCGGCCCTTGCGTGGCCACGGTCTCGAACGGATCGCGGGCGATGTCCTCGGCCTTGACGCTCTCATCGGTGAGCTGATGGACGAAGGAGGAGTTGGCGCCGTTTTCGAGCAGGCGGCGGACCAGATAGGCGAGCAGGTCGGAATGCGCACCAACCGGCGCATAGATGCGGCAGCGCGTGCCTTCAACCTTGCGCACCGTCTCGTGCAGCGCCTCGCCCATGCCGTGCAGGCGCTGGAACTCGAAGGAGGTGCGGTCGGGCGCCATGGCAAGGATGGCCGAAACCGTATGCGCATTGTGGCCCGCGAACTGCGGATAGATGCGATCGGTCATAGCCAGCAGTTTCTTCGCGCAGGCGATGTAGGAGACGTCGGTGTTGGCCTTGCGCGTGAACACCGGATAGCCGTCGAGGCCGAGCGTCTGTGCGCGCTTGACCTCGGTGTCCCAATAGGCCCCCTTGACCAGGCGCACCATGATCTTGCGGTCGAGTTTTTGCGCAAGCGCATAGAGCCAGTCGATGGCGAAGGCGCAGCGCGGGCCATAGGCCTGCACCACGACGCCAAAACCATCCCAGCCCTCGAGCTGCGGGTCGGCCAGCACGCGCTCGATGACGTCGAGCGAAAGGTCGAGCCGGTCGGCTTCCTCGGCGTCGATGTTGAGGCCCATGCGGGCCTTCTTGGCGGCGACAGCCAGCGACAGCAGGCGCTCGGCCATGACCGGCAGCATGGTTTCCTTCTGCGCCTCTTCGTAGCGCGGATGGATGGCTGACAGCTTTACCGAGATGCCGGGATTGTAGCGGATATCCTCACCCTTGGAGTGGGCGGAAAGCGAGGCGATGGCATCGGCATAGGCGCGCAAATAGCGCAGCGCATCTTCTTCGGTACGGGCGGCCTCGCCCAGCATGTCGTAGGAATAGAGATAGCCCTTGGCGAGCATGGAGCGGCCGCGCTTGACGGCTTCCTCGATGGTGCGGCCGAGCACGAACTGCTCGCCCATCTCGCGCATCGCCGCCGCCACCGCCTTGCGGATGACCGGCTCGCCGAGGCGGCGAACCATGGCATGCAGCGTGCCGGCGATGCCGTCCTCGCTCTCGTCGAGCACGCGGCCAGTGAGCATCAGCGCCCAGGTGGAGGCGTTGACGAAAATGGAGCTAGAGCTGCTGCCATGCGCCGACCAGTCGTGCGGGGCGATCTTGTCCTGGATCAGGTCGTCCATGGTCTGGGTGTCGGGCACGCGCAGCAGCGCCTCGGCCAGGCACATCAGCGCCACGCCCTCCTTGGTCGACAGGCCATAGGCGGAGAGGAAGACTTCCATCAGGCGCGGGTCGGTCGAGCCGCGCACGGCGTTGACCAGATCGACGGCGCGGGCGGAAATCGCCGTGCGCTCGGCCTCGCTCAAATCCGCCGCCTCGACCAGCCTGGCCAAGGCCTTGTCTTCGTCGGGGAGATAGTTGGCGCGGATCTGCTTGCGGATGGAATCGAGCAATGGAGCGGTCATGGACATCCTGCCGGAGCGATAAGGATTGGGACTGTTCCGAATGCTTATCATACCCCTCGATTCCGGGCGGCCCAAAGGATTGGACCGGACAGGCCGAATGAACTATAGATGAGGGCACTTACCGTCAATTTCGCGCGCAGTACTGCCGATGAAAGACCAATTGGACCGCATAGACCGCAACATCCTCGCCGCCCTGTCACGCGACGGGCGGCTTTCCATGGCCGAACTGGCCACCCAGGTCGGCCTGTCGAAGACGCCAGTGCAGGCGCGGGTGAAGCGGCTGGAGCAGGAAGGCATTATCCGCGGCTACTCCGCAGTGGTCGACCATGAGCGCATGGGCGAAGGCCATGTCGCCTTCGTGCAGGTGAAGCTTTCCGACACGCGCTCGGCGGCATTGGACGCCTTCAACAGGGCGGTGCAGGGCGTGCGCGAGATCGAGCAGTGCCACAT
>JAEWHN010000146.1 GCA_023387775.1 Pseudomonadota bacterium
GCATCACCCGTCGCACGGCCCTGAAGGGGCTTGCCGCATCGGCCGGCCTGGCGACCGCGCCTGGCTTCGTGCGCTATGCGCAGGCGCAGAGCTCGGCGCCGATCAAAATCGGCTTCCAGTCGCACCGCACCGGAATCGGCGCTGCCTATGGCCGCTGGTACGAGAAGACCACTGCTGCCGCCGTCAAGCTCATCAACGAGGGTGGCGGCATCAACGGCCGCCCGGTCGAGATCGTCATCGAGGACGATGGCACCGACGCCAAGCGCGGCGCCGAGGTGGTGGCCAAGTTCGCCAGCCAGCACAAGACCGACATCGTCTATGGCACGCTGTTTTCCCACGTCGTCACCGGCTCCGCGCCGACCGCAGGCGAGCTGAAGATCCCTTATTACGTGGTCAGCGAGGGCTACCACGTCGCCTCCGGCAAGCTGAATCGCTACTGCGTCCAGCCCGGCATCACCGACGTGCGCTGCCAGGTCACGTCCGTGGCGCCGTGGATCGCCGCCAATGCCGGCAAGAAGGTCACCATGATCTTCCCCGACTATGCCTTCGGTTACGACCACCGCGATTACCTGCCGCCGGCCTTGAAGGCGCAGGGCGCCGAGGTGATCGCGCAGATCGCCATCCCGCCCACGGAAAGCTCGTTCACGCGCTATTTCCCGCAGATCCCGGCCGAGACGGATGTGATCTACCACGTCATGGTCGGCCCGGCCGTGCTCACCTTCGTCAAGGAGCTCGGCGAGTTCTATGGCTCCAGTGGGCCGCAGCTGTTCGGCTTCATCGATTCGCTGGAAGCCGTGGACATCAATAGCCCGGGGCTTGAATTCCTCGACGGCAGCCATTTCTGGGAAGGCTCGCCCCGCTATGCCCAGCCCGATGATAGCGAGGCGCAAAAAGCCTATCGCGCGGCCGTCGGCATCGACGACAATGGTGCGGCAATCGGCGACCCCAAGGACGTCTCCACCGCCGCCCATATGTTCGGCTGCTGGGAAACGCTCTTCGTCATCAAGCAGGCTATGGAGGATGCCGGCTACCAGGGCCCGGCCGACCGCGCGAAGCTGATCGAGGCGACCGAGGCGCTGAAGGAATTCAAGGAAGGCATCGAGCACCCGCAGGGCGACAAGATCTTCAACGGCAAGATCCACCAGGTCTTCGGCCACCAGAACATCTCCAAGCTGGAGAACGGCAAGCTGACGGTCGTGCACCGCACCAAGATCGAGGACGGCCTCTACGAGGCGGAGGGCGACTACACCACACAGCCTTTGTAAGGCTTCATTGCCGGGCGGGTACTGCTGACGTATATACGTCCTCTGTACCCGCAGGAGCGTGCGCCATGTCGAAAGAAGCCGTCTTCACGATGAAGCTGGAGCCCGAACTGCGTGATGCCTTCATGGCCGAGGCCGCGGCAGCAGACCGCCCGGCCTCGCAGATCGTGCGCGAATTCATGCGCGACTTCATCGAGCGCCAAAAGCAGGAGCGCGAATACACCGAGTTCCTGCGCCGCAAGGTGGAGATCGCACGTGCCGAGATGAAAGCTGGCAAGGTATTCACCCAGGAAGAGGTCGAGGCAGAGGTGGCGGAACGCCGCAAGAGGCTTCTGCGAAAGGCTAAAGAGGCCGGAAAGTGAACGTCGCGTGGTCCGCTGATGCGGTCTGGATAGAGGCAATCGTCGACACCTCCTGCGAATGGCCTCCAGCATCGCGAGAAAAAACCTGAATGTCCTTCGGCCCGCATCTTTTCCTTGCCACGCTCGAAGGCCTCGTCACCAGCGCCGTGCTGGCGCTGATGGCGCTTGGCCTGTCGCTGGTGTTCGGCGTCATGCGCGTGGTCAATGTCGCGCATGGCGAGTTCTACATGCTGGGCGCGGTGCTGGCCTGGTGGGTGGCCTCGCTGGTGTCGGGCCATCCGGCCGTCGGCTTCCTGCTTGCGTTGGTTGTCAGCCCGCTTATTGTCGGCGCCATCGCGCTTGTGGCCGAGCGGCTGGTGCTGAGGCGTCTCAACTACGACCCGGAAGCCACCATCGTGGCCACCATCGGCCTGCTCTACATCATCCAGCAGCTGGCGCTCACCTTTTACGGGCCGCAGGCGCGGCCGGTGGCGGCACCCTTCACCTATCGCGTGTTGTTCCCCTGGTTCGGCTATTCCGGCTACAAGCTGTCGATCATCGCTGCCTCGATCCTGCTGCTCCTCGCCGCCTGGTTCGTGCTTTCGCGCACGCGCATCGGCCTCGTCATGCGCGCCACCCAGTATGACCGCGAAACCGCGCAGGCCTTCGGCATTCCGGTGGGCCGCGTCTACGCCGGCATCTTTGCGCTCGGGGCCATGCTGGCGGCAATCGCCGCCGTGCTCATCGTGCCGATCAGCCAGGCGCATTATTTGATGGGCCTCGATCCGCTGCTTCTGTCCTTCATCGTCGTCATCATCGGCGGGCTCGGCTCGCTGCGCGGAACGGTGGTGGCGGCTCTGCTCATCGGCGTGTCGGACGGCATCATCTCCGCCTTCTTCTCGCCGACGCTGGCCAAGATCGTCGCCACGCTGGCAGTTGCCATGGTGCTGGTGTTCCGACCGCAGGGCCTGTTCGGGACGCAGAGCCGATGAGCGGGGCCGGCTCGAAGATAATGCTCCTGCACGTCGCCGTCGTCGCCGGGCTGTTCGCGCTCGGCTTCGTGCTGCCGGAATATCACCACGGCGTGCTGGCCCGGGTCATGGTGCTGGCGGTGTTCGCCATGGGCTACAACCTGCTGTTCGGCTACACTGGCTTGCTCAGCCTCGGCCACGCAATGTTCTTCTCGGCAGGCCTCTATGGCGCGGGGCTTGCCATCTACCATCTCGGCTGGAACGCGGCCGCCGGTTTTGCCGCCGGGCTTGCCAGCGGCGCCGCACTCGCAGTGGTCATCGGGGCGTTGGCCCTGCGCACCACCGGCGTCGCCTTCATGATCGTGACCATGATGTTCGCGCAGGTGTTTTATCTCCTGACCTTCTATTTCTCCGAATGGACCCGTGGCGACGACGGGCTGGTGCTCGATGCCGCCTCACGCCGGCTCGCCGGCCTCGATTTTACCAGCCCGATGACGCGCTACATGGCGGCACTGGCGCTGTTCGCCGTCGTGCTCTTCGCAACGCTTGCCATCGTGCGTTCGGCGCATGGCCGCGTACTGGTGGCCATCCGCGAGAACGAGCAGCGGACCAAGATGCTCGGCTACGACACTTTCGCCAACAAGCTCTCGGCAACAGTCATCTCCGGCGTCATCTGCGCTGCGGCGGGGGCGGCCTACGCTCTGCTGTTCGGCTATGTCGGCTCCACCTTCGCCGGCGTGCAATATTCCATCCTGCCGCTTCTGTGGGTGCTGCTGGGCGGTGCCGCCACCACGCTCGGGCCCTTCCTCGGCACGCTGTTCATGTATTACGTGGTCGACATCACCTAGAGCTACACATCGGCCTATATGCTGGTCGTCGGCGCGGCCCTCATCCTGCTGGTGCTCTATTTCCCGAAAGGGGTGCTTGGCAGCGTGCGTCAGCGCTGGGCGCGGTGGCTGCCATGACGCCGCTCCTCGAAACCCGCGCCCTGACCAAGGATTTCGGCGGCCTGCATGCCGTGAACCATGTCGACTTCTCGCTTCCCGCCGGCGAGATCCGCGCCATCATCGGCCCGAACGGTGCGGGCAAGACCAGCTTCGTCAGCCTCGTCTGCGGGCGCATCGAGCCGACTACCGGCAGCATCTTCTTCGACGGGCACGACATCACCCGCCTGCCGGCGCAGCGTCGCGTGCGGCTGGGCATCGCATACACGTTCCAGATCACCTCCGTCTTCGCCAATCTCAGCGCCTACGACAATGTCGCGCTGGCCGTGCAGCGCACGCTGGCCGACGGCCGCGGCCACGGGCGGCTGCATGCGGGCGTGATGGAGGCGCTGGCGCGCACCGGCCTTGCAGACCGCGCCGACACGCCCGCCGGCAGTCTGTCCTACGGCCACCAGCGCCTGCTGGAAGTCGCCATGGGGCTGGCGCTGAAGCCGCGCCTGCTCATCCTCGACGAGCCGACGCAGGGCCTCTCCGATGGCGAGATCGCCGGCTTCATGGGCCTGGTGCGCGAGATCGCGGCAGACGCCACGGTGCTTCTCATCGAGCACAACATGGACGTGGTGATGGGGCTGGCGCAGCGCATCACGGTCATGGATGCCGGGCGGATCTTGGCCGAAGGAACGCCGGCCGAAATCCGCGCCAACGCCGCCGTGCAACAGGCCTATCTGGGGACGGAAAGCGCATGAACCACGCCCCCGCCACGGATGTCCTCACTATCTCCGGCCTCGACTGCTTTTACGGCACCGTGCAGGTCCTGCACGGGCTCGATCTGTCGCTGCGCAAGGGCGAGGTGCTGTGCGTCGTCGGCCGCAACGGCGCCGGCAAGACGACCACGCTGAAGGCGATCATGGGGCTGGTGCCGGCCCGCGCCGGTTCGATCCGCCTCGGCATGCGCGAACTCACCGCGCTTGCCCCGCACGAGGTGCCGCGCGCCGGCGTCGCCTATGTGCCGCAGGGAAGGCGGCTGTTCGCCGAAATGACGGTGGCTGAAAATCTCGAGATCGGGCTGATGACCCGCCGCAAGGGGCCGGCGGTGCGCGAAACTGTGCTGGAGCTGTTCCCGCTGTTGCGCGAGCGGCTCGGCCAGCGCTCGGGCACGCTTTCGGGCGGCGAGCAGCAGATGCTGGCCATGGCGCGCGCGCTCTGCCTGGAGCCGGAGGTGCTGCTGCTCGACGAGCCCACCGAAGGGCTGATGCCGTCCATGATCGCGAAGATCCGCGACACGGTGGCTACCCTGCGCCAGCGCGGGGTCTCCACCATCCTGGTCGAGCAACGCGTGGATGCGGTGCTGTCGCTGGCCGACCGCATCACCTTCATCGAAAACGGCCGCGCCCGCGAAACCCTCGCGGTGGAAGCCGTGCGCGCCGACCCCCAGCTGCTGCAGCGCTATGTCGGCGTAGGGTAGGGCACCCGGTTTCCTCCTCCAAACGGAGGAAGCGGCGCCCATGGTGCTGTGGCAAGCTCCTGGCTTCGAGGCGGGGCCGGCAATCGAGCGTCGCGCGTTGCATAAGGTTGCCGGGTCCCCGCACATCGGCGCCGCGGCAAGCGTGCAACGTCCTCCGTCCGGCGAGGCCGAAGCGAGGGCGGGCAAAAGAATGATCTCACCGGGGGCATGTCTGCGGTTCGGGTTCGGCCTTGTGCTGGCCGCGGCGGTCGCTTGCGGGGCGGGTCTGGCCGGCGCGGCGGACATCGAGGGCAGCAAGGACCATCCGCTTGTCGGCCGCTATGATGGCTCCGAGATCGTCGGCTATGCCGCTTCCGATTATGACGAGGCCAAGGTGCTCGACGGCCCGTTCGCTCCTGTCGATACTGACACGCGGAGCGGCGGCGGCTTTGCCACGCTCGAGGGCAAGACCTTCCTCATCTACTACGCGCTGCCCGCCGGGCGCTCCACGCTGGAGGTGCTGCGCAACTATCAGGCCGCGCTGAAGGCGAAAGGCTTCGAGCCCATGTTCTCCTGCGCCGCCGCGGATGGAAGCTGCTTTGCCAGCAAGTCGCCCGATGCCGCCTATTTTCTCGGCAGCAGCATCGGCGACCCGCTGACCCTTCCCCGGCTGGCCGACGATTATGTCCACAACTGGTTCGAGCAGAACGCCCGCTATGTGCTTGCCCGCCTCGACCGGCCGGAAGGCGCGGTCTACGCCGCGATCTGGCTGGGGGAGAGCGGCCGCGGTTCGGTTGCCGTGGTGCGCGTGGTGGAAACCGCGCAGATGGAGGCCGACAAGATCGTGTTCGTCGATGCCGGCGAGATGCAGCAGGCCATCGAAAGCGACGGCCGGGTCAGCCTCTACGGCATCCTGTTCGATTTCGACAAGGACGTGCTGCGGCCGGAATCGAAGCCCACGCTGGACGAGATCGCCGGGCTGATGGCCTCGAACCCGCAGCTCAATCTCCAGATCGTCGGCCACACCGACAATCAGGGGGCGGTCGACTACAATATGGACCTGTCGCGCCGCCGCGCCGCCAGCGTGGTGGCCGCGCTGACCGGCGACTATGGCGTGGGGGTCGAGCGGCTCAGTGCCGAGGGCGCCGGTTCCAGCGCGCCCGTCGCCTCCAACGACGACGAGCAGGGCCGGGCGAAGAACCGCAGGGTGGAGCTCGTTTCCAGATGAAGATGGCAGCAAGTGCAGCACTTCTCGCGCTGGCGTCGGTCCTCACGCTTGCTGGCGCCCATGCAGCCGGCTTCGAGCTCTATCCGGGCGCCGTCCCCAGCCCTGAGCTCGAAGCCGCCGCCGGCCAGGAGGAGGTGCAGATCGGCATCGACCCATCCGAAGGCACGGTGTCCTATTTCACGACCACGGATTCGTTCGACGACGTGCTGGCCTTCTTTCTGCAGCACGGTCATGAATTCGCCATGCCGCCGATGCCGGGGCTGGATGATAACGGCCGCGATCGCGGCCTGGCGGCCGCGGTCACTTTCGGCGCAGACGGGTTCAAGGCGGTGCCGACCGGGGTGCGGGTCAATCAGGCCTTCGTCATCTTCGACGGGGCCCAGGACATCAACGAATCCCGCGATTGGCTCACCATCATCCGGCCGGTTGTGTTCGGTGCCAGGTCGGCCAACGGCATCGGATGGCGCTTCACGCCGGTCCGGACCGAGAATGCGACCGCCATCGTGCGGATGCGGAG
>JAEWHN010000168.1 GCA_023387775.1 Pseudomonadota bacterium
GTCGATGTTGCGCGTGACGATGACCAGCACCATGCCCGTCGCCATCACCGCGACCGAGGAAGACTGCACCGAAAGGTTCCAGAGGTTGCGCGGGGTCAGGAACAGGCCGTTCGACAGGATGTGGAAGCCGATCCAGATCAGCAGCAGCGCGCCGACCATGCCCAGCATGCGGGTGTCGAGTTCCGTCGCCTGGAGGAAACGCCCTATGGCTCCGGCCTCCGAGGCTCGCGCCCGGTCGGTAAGCCCGTGGCCGGCGGTGTCCTGCGCCGCGGGTTCCTGCGTTGTCACTTCGGTCATGACGCCCTCCCGCCCGGTCCGGTCTTGCGCCGGTCTCCGGACCTCATCCTAGCGCACGCCCTTGGAAATACGGAATCGATTTTCCGGAGAGGCACTTCGTGCGAACTGAATGCCGCGCGCCCGGCGGGCCATGCGGCGGCGAATGAAACGCCGCGGTTTCTCCTCAAACCGCGGCGTCCAACGAGCCGGACAGCGGCCATGCGGCCGCGTCTTGCCCGCCCCGTGCGGAACCGAACAAGCCTTGCGGCAACGTCCGGCCTAGTCGCAGGCCGCGGCCGAGCCCGCCTTCACGCCCTGGCAGACCACGTCCTTGGAAACCCAGCCGGCGTCGATGACGACGTTGAGGTTGTCCTTGGTGATCGGCATCGGCTTGAGGAAGACCGAGGTCATCTCGACCTTGTTGGGGCCGTCCGACCACTTGGTCGCGTTCGCGATCTCATCCATCTTCTTGCCATCGGCGAGCTGAGCCGCGATCTCGGCTGCGGCCTTGCCGAGTTCGCGCGAATCCTTCCACACCGACACGGTCTGCGTGCCGAGCGCGATGCGGTTGAGCGCGGCATGGTCGCCGTCCTGGCCCGAAACGGGCACCGAGCCGGCCAGGCCCTGTGCCTCGAGCGCTGCCACCGCGCCGCCGGCGGTGCCATCGTTGGAGGCCACCACCGCGTCGACCTTGTTGTCGTTGGCGGTCAGGAACTGCTCCATGTTCTTCTGGGCGTTGGCCGGCAGCCAGCCGTCGGTATAGGCCTCGCCGACATTCTTGATCTTGCCGGCATCCATGGCCTCCTTCAGCACTTCCATCTGCCCGGCAAACAGGAAGTCGGCGTTCGGGTCAGCGCCATTGCCCTTGATGAAGACGTAGTTGCCTTCGGGCTTCACGGCATAGACGGCCTTGGCCTGCAGACGGCCCACTTCCTTGTTGTCGAAGGTCAGGTAGAAGGCATCCTTGTTCTCGATCAGGCGGTCGTAGCCCACCACCGGAATGCCCTCGGCCACGGCCTTCTCCACCGCCGGCCCGATGGCGCTGGCGTCCTGCGCCAGGATGATCAGCGCGTTGGCGCCCTGCGAGATCAGGCTTTCCACGTCGGTCAGCTGCTTGGCCGCCGACGACTGGGCGTCGGCGGAAATGTACTTGTCGCCCGAAGCTTCGAGCGCGGCCTTGATCGCCGCTTCGTCAGTCTTCCAGCGCTCCTCCTGGAAGTTCGACCAGGAAACGCCGATGATCTTGTCCTTCGCCTGCGCCACGCCTGCCAGCGACACCGACAGCGCGACACCCGCCAGCAAGGCGGCTGCAAACATCTTCATGATTTCCTCCCTGCGCCCCCTCCAGGGCGCGATGACGATGGCCTGGGGCCCTTGTCGAGGCTATTATTTCGAACCTCGAAAAAATAGTGTCGTAACGCCGAAGTTCTGTCAACATCCCGCCGAAGGTTGACGCGGCGCACGCGAACTGGAATCTGCGCAGCGCAACAAGGCTCCGGGAGGAAATGCCGAAATGCCGGGGGCGATCCGTCACGACGATCTGCGCAAGCGCAACCGCGCCATGGTCATCGCGGCCGTGCGGCGCGCGGGCCAGCCGTCGCGCACCGAGATCGCTGGGGCAACAGGCCTCAGCCATTCCACCATCTCTGCCATCTCCGCCGACCTCATCGCCGAAGGCATCCTCGCCGAAAAGGCGGCGGAAGCCGCCAGCTCGAAGCGCGGGCGCCCGCAGGTGGCGCTCGGCCTCGCCCCGGAAGCCGCCGAAGTGGTCACCGTGGTGCTGTCGCTCAACTTCCTGTCGGTCGCGGTGGTCGACTATGCCGGGCAGGTGGTCGCGTCCGAAGAACGCCGGCTGGATACGCTGGACACGCCGCGCGAAGCGCTGCTTGGCGATTGCGTGGCCATGGTGCGCCGGCAGGTCGAGGCCCGCCGGGCCGCCGGCCATCGCGTGCTGCGCATCGGCATGGCGGTACAGGGCATCACCGATGCCGGCTCGCGCATGATGCTGTGGTCGCCGATCACCCCGCACGCGCATCTCGAATTCGCCGACCGGCTCGAAGCCGCCACCGGCATCCCCGCCACCGTGGAGAACGACTGCAACATGATCGCGGTGGCGCTGCGCTGGCGAAAGCCGGAGCGCTACCGCAACGACTTCATCGCCATCCTGCTGTCGCACGGCATCGGCATGGGCATGGTGCTGAAGGGCGAGCTGTTCACCGGCACGCAGTCGTCGGGCTGCGAGTTCGGCCACATGATCCACCGGCCCGACGGGGCGCTGTGCCGCTGCGGCCGGCGCGGCTGCGTGGAAGCCTATGCCGGCAACTACGCCATCTGGCGCAATGCGCGCGGCGAGAGCGAGGACCAGGCGCCGCTGGCAGACATTTCGGATGAAGAGATACGCGCCATGGCCGACAGGGCGCGGGCAGCCGACGGCCCCGAGCGCGAGGCCTTCCGCATCGCGGGCGAAGCCATCGGCTTCGGCCTCGGCAGCCTGTTTGCACTGATCGACCCCGCGCCGGTCGCGCTGGTCGGCATAGGCGCGACCGCCTTCGACCTCATCGAGCCGGCGCTGCGCTCAGCGATCGACAAGACCGCGGGCGGCCAGCACAACAAGGCGATCTCTTTCGACACCTTGCAGAACGAACGGCCGCTGATCCGTGAAGGCTGCACAATGACCGCCCTCACCTTCCTTGACCGCGAAATCTTCGCGCCGGGCCCGGCTCCGATAAGCGCCGCAGGCGCGGCCTGAGCGGCGGGGAGGTCGGGCTCAATCCTCGCGGATGGCGTAGCCCGAGCCCCGGATGGTGCGGATCACGTCCGGCAGGTTGCCGGGATTGATCGCCTTGCGCAGCCGGCCCACATGCACGTCCACCGTGCGCTCGTCGATATAGATCGTCTCGCCCCAGACATTGTCGAGCAGCTGCCCGCGCGAGAAGACGCGGCCCGGGTGGCGCATCATGAATTCCAGCAGGCGGAATTCGGTGGGCCCGAGCTTGATCTCGCTCTTGCCGCGATAGACGCGGTGCGCCTCGCGGTCGAGCATGATGTCGCCCACCTTCAGCACGCTGGACAGAACCTCGGGCTTGGCGCGGCGCAGCAGCGCCTTCACCCGCGCCATGAACTCCGGCGTGGAGAACGGCTTGACCAGATAGTCGTCGGCGCCGGTGGAAAGGCCGCGCACGCGGTCGCTCTCCTCGCCGCGCGCCGTCAGCATGATGATGGGCAGGCGCTCGGTCTCGGGCCGCATCCTCAGGCGGCGGCACAGTTCGATGCCGGAAACCGCCGGCAGCATCCAGTCCAGCACCAGAAGGTCGGGCACGTTCTCCTGCAGGCGGATTTCCGCCTCGTCGCCGCGCGGCACGACCTCGACCTGGTAGCCTTCCGATTCCAGATTGTAGCGGAGCAGGACACCCAGCGGCTCCTCGTCCTCCACCACCATGATTTTTGGGGCGATCATCACTTTTCCGGTCTCCCGTTCAGCTCGTCGATTCCGGCGCCGAAAGCGAGGTCTCGTCGAACTTCGGCCGGTTGGGCGGCAGCTGCTGACCGGTCATCACATAGTAGGCGTTCTCGGCGATGTTGGTGACATGGTCGCCGATGCGCTCGAGGTTCTTGGCGCAGAACAGAAGATGCGTGCAGGCGGTGATGTTGCGCGGGTCTTCCATCATATAGGTCAGGAGCTCGCGGAACACGGAGGTGTACTTCACGTCGATGTTCTCGTCCGCCGCGCGCAGCGCCTTCAGGCCTTCGGGCTGGCGGGTCACATATCTGTCGACCACGCCGTTGATCTGCTCCAACACCATGTCCGACATCGTCTCGATCGAGTGGGCGAGGCTGCGCGGCGTGGCGCTCTCGCCCACGGCGCCGACGCGCTTGGCGATGTTCTTGGCAAGGTCGCCGATGCGCTCCAGGTCGCCCGCCATGCGGATCGCGCCCACCACGGCGCGCAGGTCCTGCGCCATGGGCTGGCGCTTGGCGATCAGCGTGATGGCGCGGTCGTCCAGCTCGCGCTGGCGCGCGTCCATCACCGCGTCGTCCGAAATCACCCGCTGGGCAAGCGCATTGTCGGAATTGACCAGCGCCCGGATCGCGCCGCTGACCATGGCGGCTGCCAGATCGCCCATGTCGCGCAGCAGCCGGTCGATGTGCCCGAGTTCCTCGTCAAAGGAAGTGACGGTGTGTTTGCCCATGATCATGTCTTTGCAATCCCTCGTCTGGCGTGCGGTTTCGCCGCGGGTCAGCCAAACCGGCCGGTAATGTAGTCCTGCGTGCGCTTGTCGTCGGGGTTGGTGAACATCTTGTCGGTGTCGCCCTCCTCGACCAGCTGGCCCAGATGGAACATGGCCGTGCGCTGCGACACGCGCGCCGCCTGCTGCATGGAGTGGGTGACGATGACGATGGTGTAGTTCTGGCGCAGCTCGTCGATCAGTTCCTCCACGCGCGCGGTGGCGATCGGGTCGAGCGCCGAGCACGGCTCGTCCATCAGGATCACCTCGGGCGAAACGGCGATGGCGCGGGCGATGCACAGGCGCTGCTGCTGGCCGCCGGAAAGCCCGGTGCCCGGCTCGGTCAAGCGGTCCTTTACCTCGTTGAACAGGCCGGCCTTCTTCAGGCTGGTCTCGACAATGGCATCCAGGTCGGCCTTCTTGCGGGCGAGGCCGTGGATGCGCGGGCCATAGGCCACGTTCTCGTAGATCGACTTCGGAAACGGGTTCGGCTTCTGGAACACCATGCCCACGCGGGCGCGCAGTTCCACCACGTCGATGCTCTTGTCGTAGATGTCCTGTTCGTCCAGCGTGATCTGGCCGGTCACGCGGGCGCTGTCGATGGTGTCGTTCATGCGGTTGAGGCAGCGCAGGAAGGTCGACTTGCCGCAGCCCGAAGGGCCGATCAGCGCCGTCACCTGGTTTTCGCGCACGTCGAGGTCGACGTCGAACAACGCCTGCTTGTCGCCATAGAACACGCACACCTTGCGGCCGCGCATCTTGATGATTTCCTTGGGCGTACCGTTCATCTTGTCGTTCACCGCGTTCTCGAGTGCCACTTCCGTCATGATGTTCATACTAAAGCATCCTTCGCCTACCAACGCCGCTCGAAACGCCGGCGCAGCACGATGGCCGTGATGTTCATGGCCATAAGGAACACGAGCAGGATGATGATCGCGCCCGACATGCGCTCGACGAAGGCGCGCTCGGCCTCGTTGGCCCACATGTAGATCTGCACCGGCAGCGCGGTCGCCGGCTCCAGCGGCGTCGCCGGATAGTCGGCCACGAAGGCCACCATGCCGATCAGCAGCAGCGGCGCCGTCTCGCCCAGCGCACGAGCCAGGCCGATGATGGTGCCGGTGAGAATGCCGGGGGTTGCCAGCGGCAATATGTGCTGGAACACCATCTGCATCTTGGAGGCGCCCAGCCCAAGGGCTGCCGAGCGGATCGAGGGCGGCACGGCGGCAAGGGCGGCGCGGGTCGCGATGATGATGGTGGGCAGCGTCATCAGCGTCAGAACCAGGCCGCCGACCAGGGCGGCCGAACGCGGCAGGCCGAGGAAGTTGATGAACACAGACAGGCCC
>JAEWHN010000173.1 GCA_023387775.1 Pseudomonadota bacterium
TTCCCCCGTGTCGCCGGAGGGAGACCATTTTCCGCGGACCCCGATGATGAGGACTTACGTCGTTTCCCCACCACCAGCGCCGGCCCCGCCTCGCCAGCACGCCTGCCGGTGTATCCGAGGGCGGAACAGTTGACAGTCTGCCTCATAGTTTGACCCCGGGGACGATCCGCGCCTTGATTTTTCTCAAGCCACTGATTTCGTTGAACCCGGGACACGAACTCATCCCCGTTTTCCAGCCCTATTCGAACTCCATGATCAGCTCGTCGACCGCAAGGCTTTGCCCCGCGGCCGCGGCGATGCGCTTGACGATGCCCTTGCGCTCGGCCTTCAGGACATTCTCCATCTTCATGGCCTCGACGCTCGCAAGCGTCTGGCCGGCCTCGACGGCCTCGCCTTCGCTCACGGCGATCGAGGTGATGACGCCGGGCATCGGGCAGAGCAGCATTCTCGACGTGTCGGGCGGCAGCTTCACCGGCATCAGCCGTGCAAGTTCGGCGACCCGCGGGCTGCGGACCCGGGCGATCACGTCGATGCCGCGCCAGCGCAGCCGGATTCCCGACCCGTGGAGATCGACCTTCACGCCCATATGGTGTCCGCCGGCATGGAAGACCGCATGGCTCTGGCCGGGTGCCCAGTCGCTTTCGACGGAAACCGGTTCACCGTCCGCGAAGGAGACGAACGTGCCCTCAGCCGAGGTGTCGAAGCCGGCGGAGAGTTCCGTCTCGGCAAGCGTCACGACCCAATTCCGCCCGACGACGCGGCGGTGATTGCCGATCGTGCCGGAAATCCGCACCGCCCGCTCCTGCAGGGCCTGGTTGATGGTGACGGCGATCGCCGCAAGGCGGCGGACGGCATTGGCGTCCGGCTTCAAGCCCGAAAACCCTTCCGGGAACTCTTCGGCGATGAAGGTGGTGGTGATCTTGCCCGAGCGGAAGCGCGGATGCTCCATGACGGCCGACAGGAAGGGAAGGTTGTGGCCGATGCCCTCGACCTCGAAATCGTCCAGCGCGTCACCCATGGCGCGGATCGCCGCCTGGCGGTCCGGCCCCCAGGTGCACAGCTTGGCAATCATCGGGTCGTAGTACATGGAGATCTCGCCGCCCTCGAAGACGCCGGTGTCGTTGCGCACGATCGTGCCGTCGCCTCGCCTGCCTTCCGCCGGCGGCCGATAGCGAGTGAGCCGCCCGATCGACGGCAGGAAGTTGCGATAGGGGTCTTCCGCATAGAGACGGCTTTCGATCGCCCAGCCGTCGAGCCGGATGTCCTCCTGGCCGAAGGACAGCGTCTCGCCGGCGGCGACGCGGATCATCTGCTCCACGAGATCGATGCCGGTGACGAGTTCGGTGACCGGGTGCTCCACCTGCAGGCGGGTGTTCATCTCGAGGAAGTAGAAATTGCGGTTGCCGTCGACGATGAACTCGACCGTGCCGGCGGAGAAGTAGCCGACCGCCCGGGCCAGCGCCACGGCCTGCTCACCCATGGCATTGCGCGTGGCTTCGTCGAGGAACGGCGACGGCGCCTCCTCGATGACCTTCTGGTTGCGGCGCTGGATCGAGCATTCGCGCTCGCCGAGATAAATCAGGTTGCCGTGCTGGTCGCCCAGCACCTGGATCTCGATGTGCCGCGGCTGGGTGACGAATTTTTCGATGAAGATGCGATCGTCGCCAAAGGACGATTTCGCCTCGTTGCGCGACGACTGGAAGCCCTCGCGTGCTTCGGTGTCGTTCCAGGCGATGCGCATGCCCTTGCCGCCGCCCCCGGCGGATGCCTTGATCATCACCGGATAGCCGATCTCGGAAGCGATCCTGACCGCCTCATCGGCATCCTCGATCAGCCCCATATGGCCGGGCACGGTGGAGACGCCAGCGGAGGCGGCGATCTTCTTGGAGGTGATCTTGTCGCCCATCGCCTCGATCGCCACCGGCGGCGGCCCGATGAAGGCCACGCCCTCGGCCTTCAGCGCCTCGGCAAAATGCGCGTTCTCCGAGAGGAAGCCATAGCCGGGATGAACGGCGTCCGCCCCGGTCTGGCGAATCGCGTCGAGGATCTTGTCGATGACGATGTAGGACTGGTTCGACGGCGGCGGGCCGATATGCACGGCCTCGTCGGCCATCTTCACATGCAGCGCGTCGCGGTCGGCATCGGAATAGACAGCAACGGTGGCGATGCCGAGCTTCCTTGCCGTCTTGATGACCCTGCAGGCGATCTCGCCGCGATTGGCGATGAGGATTTTCCGGAACATCAGGCGGCTCCCGTGAGCATGATCCCAAAAAGTGGAACCCGGTTTTTGGACAAGATCATGCGACCACTCATAGCGGCATCGTGTCGTGCTTCTTCCAGCGCGTGTCCACGCTCTTGCCGCGCAGCGCGGCAAAAGCGCGGGCGATGCGCCGGCGCGAGGAATGCGGCATGATCACCTCGTCGATGAAGCCGCGCTCGGCGGCGACGAAGGGATTGGCGAAGCGTTCTTCATAGGCCCGGGTGCGGGCGGCGATCTGGGTCGGGTCGTCGAGCTCGGACCGGTAGAGGATTTCGGCGGCGCCCTTGGCGCCCATCACCGCGATTTCCGCCGTCGGCCAGGCGTAGTTGACGTCGGCGCCGATGTGCTTGGAGGCCATGACGTCGTAGGCGCCGCCATAGGCCTTGCGGGTAATCAGCGTCACCATCGGCACGGTCGCCTGGCTGTAGGCGAAGAGCAGCTTGGCGCCATGCTTGATCACGCCGCCATATTCCTGCGCCGTTCCGGGCAGGAAGCCGGGCACGTCGACCAGCGTCAGGATCGGGATGGAGAAGGCATCGCAGAAGCGCACGAAGCGAGCGGCCTTGCGCGAGGCGTCGATGTCGAGGCAGCCGGCCAGCACCATCGGCTGGTTGGCGACGACGCCGACACTCTGGCCCTCGATGCGTACGAAGCCGGTGATGATGTTTCCGGCGAAGGCTTCCTGGATCTCGAAGAAGTCGCCCTCGTCGGCGACCGCCGTGATCAGCTCCTTCATGTCGTAGGGTTTTGCGGCGCTGTCCGGTACCAGCGTGTCGAGGCGCATTTCCAGCCGTGCCGGATCGTCGTGGAAGGGCCGCTCCGGCGGCTTTTCGCGGTTGTTGAGCGGCAGGAAGTCGAACAGGGCGCGGACCTGCTCCAGCGCCTCGATGTCGTTGTCAAAGGCGCCGTCGGCCACCGACGATCTGCTGGTGTGGGTGCGGGCGCCGCCCAGTTCTTCGGCGGTCACGATCTCGTTGGTGACGGTCTTCACAACGTCGGGGCCGGTGACGAACATGTAGGAGGTGTCGCGCACCATGAAGATGAAGTCGGTGAGTGCCGGCGAATAGACCGCGCCGCCGGCGCACGGGCCCATGATGACCGAGATCTGCGGGATGACGCCGGAGGCCTCGGCATTGCGCTTGAAGACATCGGCATAGCCGGCGAGCGAGGCCACACCCTCCTGGATGCGCGCGCCGCCGCTGTCGTTGAGGCCGATCACCGGCGCGCCGTTCTTCACCGCCATGTCCATGATCTTGCAGATTTTCTGCGCGTGCGTCTCCGACAGCGAGCCGCCGAGCACGGTGAAGTCCTGGCTGAACACATAGACGAGCCGGCCGTTGATGGTGCCCCAGCCGGTGACGACGCCGTCGCCCGCCACCTTCTGCTCGGCCATGCCGAAATCGGTGGCGCGGTGGGTGACATACATGTCGTATTCCTCAAAGGAGCCCTCGTCGAGGAGCACGTCGAGGCGCTCGCGCGCCGTCAGCTTGCCCTTGGCGTGCTGGGCGGCGATACGCCGTTCGCCACCGCCCAGGCGCGCCTGCTGGCGGCGGGCTTCGAGCTGTTCGAGCACGGCGCGCATGGTGTTCTCCCCCTTCGCAAACAAAGCACGGCGGCAATGCCGCGACGACGCTGTTTAAATCGGGGCCAAGGCGGCGAGAACGGTTGAAAGGGCGCACTTGCGTAATGTATGAAACCGTCAATTGCAAAATGCGAAATTGCGAAATGGCACCACGAAAGCTCTTTGTCGGCCGGAAAATCCGGGAAATCCGCGAAACCCACAAAGCCACGCAAGCGGCCTTTGCCGAGCGCATCGGAATCTCCACCAGCTATCTCAACCAGATCGAGAACAACCAGCGGCCGGTTTCGGCGGCCGTGCTTCTGGCACTGGCGGAGAACTTCCAGATCGACATCGGCTCGATCTCGCTGGGCGACGACGACAGGTTGCTTTCCGCCGTGACCGAGGCGCTCGCCGATCCGGTGTTCGACAATTACCGGCCAAGCCTTCAGGACCTGAAGCTGATCACCCAGAACGCGCCGGCGCTGGCGCACGCGCTGCTCGCCTGCCATCAAGCCTATCGGCGCAACAGCGAGCAGCTTGCCAGCCTGGACGACCGCTTCGGCCGCACCGTCTCATCGACCGAGCCGACCCCCTATGAAGAGGTTCGCGACTTCTTCCACTTCGTCGACAACTACATCCACGAGTTGGACACCGCCGCGGAAAAGCTTGCGGCGGAACTCGGCCTGCCCGAGCGCGAGGCGAGCGTGGCGCTGCCCGCCTACATGGAAACCCGGCATAGGGTGCGGATCGTGCGGGCCGCGCCCAATGACGACATCATCCGCCGCTTCGACCCGCAGTCGCGCGTGCTGTTCCTCAGCCCTTATTCACCCGCCGCCACACGCTCGTTCCAGATGGCGTTCCAGATCGCGGAGCTGGAGATGGAGGCGCAGGTGAACGCGATCGTGCGTCGCGCCGGCTTCCGCACGGCGGAAGCCTCGGAGATCTGCAGGATCGGCCTGCGCAACTATTTTGCCGGGGCGCTGATGCTGCCCTACCAGCCGTTCATGACCGCCGCGAGGGAACTGCGCCACGACCTGGAGCTTCTGGCCGCCCGCTTCGGGGCGAGCATCGAGCAGGTGGCGCATCGCCTGAGCACGCTGCAGCGGCCTGGGGCCAAGGGCGTGCCGATCTTCTTTGCCCGCATCGACCGGGCCGGCAACATCACCAAGCGCCACAGCGCGGCCAAGCTGCAGTTTGCCCGCTTTGGCGCCGCCTGCCCGCTCTGGAACGTCCACGAAGCCTTCGAGACGCCGGGCCGCATCATAAGGCAGCTTGCCGAGACGCCGGACGGGGTGCGCTATCTGTGCGTGGCAAACGAGCTGACCAAGGGTGGCGGCGGCTTCAACGCGCCGCAGCGGCGCTATGCCATCACGCTGGGCTGCGAGATCGCGCACGCCGGAGACTTCGTCTATGCCGACAATCTCGACCTCGGAAACCGTGCTGCCTTTGACCCCATCGGCATTTCCTGCCGCATCTGCGAACGCACCAACTGCCACCAGCGCGCCGTGCCACCGCTGAAGCGGCGGCTGGTGGTCGACCACAATCTGCGTGGGGCCGTGCCCTACGGGATCGACTGAGCCTGTCGAGTTGGCCCGTGGCGCTTCTAGACGGTGAAGAGCTTACCCAGCCCCGGCAGGGACTGCGTCTGCCCCGCCAGCCGCAGCATGTGCCAGGCCATGGCGTGGTTGCTCGAGGTCACCGGCTTGCCGAGCTTGGCTTCCACGCGCTCGGCGATGCGTGCCACCCGCAGGCTGGTGCAGGACACGAAGACCGCATCGCACTGGACGGATGCGCCAACCTCGAGGATCGCCTTCTCGATCGACTCGGCTGTGATGCGCGCGACCCGGTTGTCGTCGACCTCGTTGAAGGAGCCCATTACCGGGATCGACAGGCCCCGCACCATGAACGCCTCGCGCAGCGAATGGTTGATGGAGGCGATATAGGGAGTGAGCAGACCCATTCGCTGCGCGCCCAGCGCCTTCATGGCTGCCAGCGCCGCGCTGACCGGATCGGTGACCTTGACGCCCGGCATCACCTCCTGCACGCGTGCGGCAACCTGGCTTTCGCCGATCACCAGCGCGCCCGAGGTGCAACCGAAGCCGACGACGTCGAATCGCACATCGGGAAGCAGCCTGGTGGTAACGGGAATCTCGGCTTCCATCTTGCGCAGGTTGTCCGGCGTGATTTCCACCGGCGACTTGAGCCGCGCCTCATAGAGGGCCACGCCGGCCGGCAGCGCGAAGCGGAATTCGTACTCGATGGTCTGGTCAGTCTGGAGGACCAGCAGTCCCAGATTGGCCTTGTCTCCTACGCCATTGTCGGTCTCGAACGGAATGTGCTCGATGTTCGACACCAGATCGGCCGGGTGTGCAGCGATGGTCATGGTCTGCCCTTTGTGTTCCGGAATTGAGGGAAACGCTCGCGGTAGTCCGCGAGCATGAAAGCTGCTAGCCTGCTGGTGCCGGCGGCTCGCCACCCAGATAGAGGTGGCGCATTGCCGGGTCGGCAAGCAAATCGGCGGCCTTGCCCTCGATCGCGACCTTGCCAAGCGAAAGCACATAGGCCCTGTCGGCCACGCCCAGCGCCTCGAAGGCGTTCTGTTCCACCATCACGATACACATGCCGGTGCGGTCGCGGATTTCGGCGATAGCCGCGAAGACCTCATGCATCATCAGCGGCGACAGGCCGGCGGAGGGCTCGTCGAGCAGCAGCACCTTGGGGTTGGAGATCAGCGCCCTTGCCAGCGACAATATCTGCCGCTCGCCGCCCGAAAGTGCGGAGGCCTTGCGCTCCTGCTTGGACGCAAGCGAGGAATATTGCTTCATCAGCTCGCTGTAGCGCTGCGTACGCTCGGCCGCCGCAAGGTGGCGCGCGCCGAGCATGATGTTGTCGGCCACCGTCAGGGTGGCGAAGACATTATCGGTCTGCGGCACGAAGCCCATGCGGTGGTGGCGCACCTTCTCGTGCACCGGCACGGCGCTGACATCGCGGCCTTCCATCTCGACTGTGCCACCGCGCGGCCGGACGAAGCCGGCAATGCACTTCAGAAGGGTCGACTTGCCGCAGCCATTGGGGCCGAGAATGGTGACGATCTCGCCGCCGGAAGCCGAAAGGTCGATGCCCTGAAGGATGTCCGGGCCGTCGCCATAGCCGGCGCGGACAGTGTTCACTCGGATCATGCCAGAACCTTCTGCCTTTCCACCGACTTGCCGAGATAGGCTTCCACGACGCGCTCGTTTTCGGTCAGCTCGCGCGGCGCGCAATCGGCGATGATCTCGCCGCGGTCGAGCACGATGCAGCGGCCGCACAGCTCGCGGATGAAATGCATGTCGTGTTCGACCACCAGCATGGCCACGCCCCGCTTGCTGAACGCCTTGAGCAGCTCGACCATGCGGCTGCGCAGTTGAGGATGCACGCCGGCCGTCGGCTCGTCGAGGCAGAGCAGCTTCGGCCTGGTGCGCAGCGCCAGCGCGATGGACAGCAGTTTC
This sequence comes from Pseudomonadota bacterium, assembly GCA_023387775.1. Taxonomy (GTDB): domain Bacteria; phylum Pseudomonadota; class Alphaproteobacteria; order Rhizobiales; family Rhizobiaceae; genus Pseudaminobacter. Next base: position 7,310 of record JAEWHN010000173.1, read on the forward strand.
TTCTGGCCGCCTGAAAGCGAGCTGGCCGGCTGATGACTGACCGGCGTCAGTGCAAACTGTTCTATCAGCTCGTCGGCCTCCGGGTCGGTGTCCCCAGCGCCCTTGAACGCATCGAGCAGGCCGGCACCGGAGCGGGCGCCCGCGCGCAGAACTTCCCGCACGGTCATGCGGTGCGGCATCGAAGGAAGCTGGAAGGTTCGCACGAGCCCGCGGCGCGCGATCTGGTGCGATGGCACGCCGGCGATGTTGTTGCCGAGAAACCGGATCTCGCCGGCATCCGGCCGCGAAAAGCCCGAGACGACGTTGAGCAGCGTGGACTTGCCCGAGCCGTTCGGCCCAAGCAGGCCGACGATCTCATCGGCGCCGACGCGGAAGCGCACATCGCTCAGCACCTTGTGGGCGCCGAACGCCTTGGCGACGCGCTCGGCGGTCAGGACGGGTTCAACCATGGCGCTTCTCCGCAATGCGCTCCGGAACAAGGCCCTGCGTACGCCACATCAGGAAGGCGAGCAGGCCGCCGCCCACGAGCGTCAGCCGCATGGCGGCGACATATTCGGAAGGCAGGCCGAAGGCGTCCTTCACGAACGGCACGAAGGCGAACAGGAACTGCATCAGCACCGCGCCGACGATGGCGCCGAGATGATTGCCCGAGCCGCCGATGATGACCATGGCCCAGATCAGGAAGGTTTCGGAGCTGACTAGCTGGTCGGGGCCGACGAAGGTTATGTAGTGGGCGAAGACAAAACCCGAGGCGGCGGCCATGATTGCTGCGACGATCAGCGTCTGTGTCTTGAGCGCGGCGAGGTCGTAGCCGAGAGAGGCGGCCAGCTGCGGCTCCTCGCGCATCAGCTTCAGCGCCAGCCCGTAGCGGCTGATGGTCAGGCGGCGGCAGAGCCACCAGGCCGCGAGGAGAAGCAGAAGGCACAGGCCAAGGGTCAGCAGCGGCCCGGCGGGACGCGGCATGTCGCCGAAGATGAGCGGGATGCCGCTGACGCCTTGTGCGCCGCCGGTCAACCAGTCCTCGTTGTTGGCGAAGATGCGCAGAACCTCGGCCACGGCAAGTGTGGCGATGCCCCAGTAATCAGAGCCGAGATTGCGGCCGAGCCGGGCGAAGGCGGCAGCGACAACAACCGCGAAGAATGCGCCGAGGGCAATGCCCGCCACCGGCCCCAGCTGGTGGGAGAAGGCGATGGCCGCGCCGTAGGTGCCGCAGCCGAACAGGATGACCTGCCCGAAATTGACCAATCCGGCGAAGCCGACCTGCAGGTTGAGGCTCAGCGACAGCAGCCCGTACAGACAGGCCATGATCGCCACATGGATGAGAAACTCAAACACGCTTCACCTCGCTCACGAACAGGCCGTAGGGGCGCATCAGCAGCACGATGACAAGCAGCAGGAATGAGGCGGCCGTCGCATAGGCGGCCGGAATGAACATGATCTGCTCGCCGAAAACGGGACCGAAATTGACGTTGGTGACGACGGTCTCCGCCGCCGCGATAACGATCGCGCCGATCGCCGCGCCGAGCGCGTTTCCGAGCCCGCCGAGGATTGCCGCGGCAAAAACCGGCAGCAGCATGTCGAGGCCCAGCTGTGCGCTCATTTCGCCCTTGATCGACAAGCCGATGCCGCCGAGCGCGGCCATGACGCCGGAGAGAAAGACGACGGTGTTGGTGACCTTGCGGGTGTCGATGCCGGTGGCGCTTGCCAGGACCGAGTTGGTGGCAGTGGCGCGCATGCAGCGGCCGAGGTCCGTGCGGAACAGGATGAGTGCGAAGACGGCGATGGCCAGCGCGCTGATGCCGACGGAGATGAGCTGGTGCTCGGTGAGGCGGGCGCCAAGGAAGCGCAAGGGCGGGTTGATCTCCAGCTCGAAACGCTGCGGGCGCGGCCCAGCGGTGACCAGGAAAATTGCAGAGAAGACCATGCTTAGGGCCAGTGAGCCGATCATGGCGATGGCCGAGCCCGCGCGCAGGAGCCGCTCGAAGACGACGATGTTGAGAATGACCGCGCCAGCGCCGACGATTGCGCAGGCTGCAATGCAGGCGACGATCAGCGGCAAGCCGGCCATCTGCAAGCCGAGCGCGACCAGCGCGCCTGTCGTCGCATATTGCACCAGCGCGACATTTGGGAAACGGATCAACGAATAGACGCTGCTCAAGCCGATGGCGATCAGCGCCAGGTCGACCGCGCGGATCAGGACGTCGACGACAAACTGGACCATATATTCTTCTCGCGAGGAATTCGTTCGCCCCGCTCTGCGGCCGGGCGCGAAGGCAGGCCGGACATCAGAGACCGGCCAGCCGTGAAGGGTCAGCGCTGCTGGACGCCGTCCTCGATCTTCAGCTTGAGGTAAGGCTGCTTGGAACGCTGGCGGTCTTCATCAAAGACAATGCTGCCCGTGGCGCCCTCATAGTCCTTGCCGATCTCCTTGAGCGCGGCGCTGATCGCCTTGGGCTCGGCGGAGCCGGCCTTCTCGATTGCCGCCGCCGCCATCATGACAGCGTCGTAGCCGTAGCCGTTGAAGCTGGTCTTGAAGGGCTCGCCGTACTTCTTCCGGTAGGCTTCCTCGTAGGACTTGCCGTTGGCCCCGATGTAGTTCAGATCCAGACCGTACTGACCCTGGACGAATTTGGGATCGCTGTCGGAAGTGCACATCGACAGGTAGATCGCATACCAGGGCGTCGAGTTAATACCGAGCTCAAACGCCTCGCGGTTGATGGTCGCTGCTTCCTTGCCGTAGGCGGAGTAAACGTAAACGTCGGGTTCGCTGCGCTCCATCTGCTGCAGCTCGCGGCGATAGGTAGTCTGGCCTTCGGTGTACATCACGGTGGTCACGACCTCGCCGCCGAGCGCGGCGAAAGCCTTCTGGAATTGTTCCGCCACGCCCTGGCCGTAGGCGTTGTTCGGCGCGATCACCGCCGCCTTCTTCCAGTTGTTGTCGACCACGTCCTGCGCCGCGAACCCGGAGGAGACGTTATCGAGGCCGATCAGGCTGAACGAGCCGTCGCCCAGAGCACGGATCTTGCCGCTGGACGAGCCGATGTTGAGATGCACGCGTCCTTCCTGGACCAAGTACTGGCCGACCGGAATGGTGATGCCGGACGAGTACTCACCGATGACGACCGGCACGTTGTCGACGGTGACGAGCTTCTTGGCAGCGTCGAGCGCGGACGGCGCACGGCCACCGGAATCCTCGATGATGACGCGCAGCTTCTTGCCGCCGAGCACGCCGCCCTTTTCATTGATCTGATCGACGGCAAGCTCGATGCCGCGGCGCTGGTCGTCGCCAAGCGTCGCACTGGCACCCGAAAGCGGCACCACCGCTCCAAGGACGACGTCTTCGGCCAATGCGGGCAAGCTGCTGAGCGCAAGGCAGGCAGCGGCCAATAGGGCTTTGTGCATATTCTCTCTCCTTCGTTTCCTAGCTGGCCGGTGCACTGCATGGTGCCCGGTCCCCCTTGTTATTCGGCTATGTAGACACATATTTTTTCATAAGTGAATACACATAATGATCCACTTATGACTTTGTCCATACAGCATGCCCAGCAAGGCGTGGCGGGGTTTGCGCACGCACCGGCGAAGGCGCGCGCGAAGCCGTTTGCGCCACGCCGCAAGCGCCTGCAGAAGATGCCCAGGAATGTACTCACCCGAGGGGGCATGCGAGGGGGCAGCCTATTCGGCCGCGACGGCAAACGCTTCGGTCCCGGACAGCCGTGTGTCCAGTTCCGCCCATCTGGCCTGTGCCTCGGCGAGATCGCCTTCCTTGACGTGGCCGAACCCCCTGATCTCCTCGGGGACCTCGGCGATGGCCACGGCTGTCACATGGCTGTCGGGCGTCAGGACGCTCATCACCCACTCGATCCGGTCTCGGTATTCGACAATCAAAGCGCGCTCGGCCCGGCGCTCACTGCTGTAGCCGAACAGGTCCAGCTTGGTGCCGCGTAGCCCCTTGAGCTTTGCAAGCACCCCGAACGCCGTCAGCATCCACGGACCAAACGTCAGTTTGGCTGGTTCGCCGGTGTTAGGGTCTCTTTTCGCCAGAAGCGGCGGAGAGAGATGGAAGGTCAGCTTGCCCGTTCCCTCGAAGGTTTCCGCCAGCTGCCGGCGGAAAGGGCCGTCGGAATAGAGGCGTGCGACCTCGTATTCGTCCTTGTAGGCCATCAACTTGAACAGATAGCGCGCGACGGCCTCCGACAGCTTGCCCTCGGCGCCGACCACGGCCTTCTCACGGCTGCGCACCCGGTCGACGAAGGCCTCATATTCGGCCGCGTAGCGGGCATTCTGATAGGCTTCGAGAAAGCTCTTGCGCCGCCTTACCATCTCGTCGAGCGACTGTGACGCCACACGGTGGCCGAGCGGTGAGCCGGCTTGCGACTTGGGCAGCAGACCTTCCACGAAAGCGGGCTCGGCGGCGGCCAGACGGCCGAGGCGGAACGCCGTGCGGTTCATTTCGACTGCGGCGCCGTTGAGTTCGATGGCTCGGTCGATGCTGGCCGAGGAAAGCGGGATCACCCCCCGCTGCCAGGCATAGCCGACCATGAACAGGTTGGTGCCGATGGAATCGCCCAGCAGCTGCGTGGCAGTGCGGGTCGCGGCGATCGCCTCGACCTGTGCGGCTCCCGCGACGTCCTTGATCACGCTCGCGAGGCCGAGGCCCTGCACGCGGAAATTCGGGTCGCGGATGAACGCGCCGGTGATCGTCTCCTCCGAATTCAGGACCACACGCGTGCGGCCATGACCCATGACGCCCAGCGCCTCCCTGCCTGCGGCGACCACTAGGTCGCAGCCAAGCACGACATCGGCAGCGCGCGAGGAGATGCGCACGGCGTGGAGTTCATTCTGCGTCGGCGCGAAGCGCAGATGCGTCGTCACGGGCCCGCCCTTCTGCGCCATACCGGCCATGTCGAGCGTGGAGCAGCCCTTGCCCTCCAGATGCGCGGCCATGGCGAGAATGGCGCCGATAGTGATGACGCCGGTGCCACCGACACCCGTGACCAGAACATTCCAAGGGCCCGCGATCTCGAAGGGAGCGGGCTCGGTAATCGGTCGCGCCGCGATCATCTTCGGGTCGGCATTCTTCGGCCGGCGCGGCTTCACGCCTTCGACCGTCACGAAGGACGGGCAAAAGCCCTTCACGCAGGAGAAGTCCTCGTTGCAGGACGACTGGTCGATGCGGCGCTTGCGACCGAATTCGGTGTCGATGGGCGTCACCGACAGGCAGTTCGACTTCTTCGAGCAGTCGCCGCAGCCTTCACAGACCAGCTCGTTGATGATGACGTGGCGTTCGACGCGCGGCTTGGGATCGCGCTTGCGGCGCCGGCGCTTCTCGGCCGCGCAGGTCTGGTCGTAGACGATCGCCGAGACACCCTCGATCTCGCGCAGCTCGCGCTGCACCGCGTCGAGTTCGTCGCGGTGGTGAATACTGACGTTGGCGGCAAAGGCTTCCTGCCCTCCGTATTTCTCGATGTCGTCCGACACCACGGCAATGCGCTCGACGCCCTCGGCGCGAATCTGATGAGTGATGCGCTGCGGGTTGAGCGTGCCGTCGTGGCGCTGGCCGCCGGTCATCGCGGTCGCGTCGTTGAACAGGATCTTGTAGGTGATGTTCACGCCGGCAGCGACGGCCGCGCGGATGGCCAGCAGGCCGGAGTGGAAATAGGTGCCGTCGCCGAGGTTCTGGAACACATGGCGGGTCGACACATAGGGCGCTTGGCCGATCCAGTTTGCGCCCTCGCCGCCCATATGCGTGTAGGTGGCGGTATTGCGATCCATCGCCTGCGACATCCAGTGACAACCGATGCCGGCAAGCGCACGACTGCCCTCGGGCACGCGGGTCGAGGTGTTGTGCGGACAGCCGGAGCAGAAATAGGGCGTGCGCTGAACGGGCGCGAGGCTGGCGAGCTTCGGCCCATCGACGTCGGAAAGCTTGCCGATGCGCTCGACAAGATCCTTGTCTTCGAGCCATGGCAGGATGCGGGCAGCTATGGCGCGGGCGATCTGGACGGCGGTGAGATCGTCGTGGGCCGGCAGGACGATGCGGTTTTCGCCGTCGCGCTTGCCATAGACACGCGGGCGGCGGTCGGCCGGCATGTTGAAAAGGATGTCCTTGACCTGCCCCTCTAGCAGCGGCCGCTTTTCCTCCACGATCAGCAGTTCCTCGAGCCCGGCAGCGAAGGCCAAAATGCCTTCCGGCTCCAGCGGCCAGACCATGCCGACCTTATAGATGGAAAGGCCGAGTTCTATCGCCCGCTTTTCCGAGATGCCCAGTTCGTCAAACGCCTGGCGCACGTCGAGATAGGATTTTCCGGTGGTAATGATGCCGAGCCGGCGCCGCGGGCCGCCGAGCGTCACGCGGTCCAGCCGATTGGCGCGAGCAAAGGCAAGTGCGGCGGGCAGCTTGAAATTGTGCAGGCGGCGCTCCTGCTCCTGCGGGGTGTCGGGCCAGCGTATGCCGAGCCCGCCGGCCGGCATCTCGAAGTCCGTCGGCGCGTGGAAGGCGACACGGTCGTGCCCCACCATGATGGAGGCCGAGGAGTCGACCGTCTCGGCGATCAGCTTCAGCGCCGTCCAGCAGCCGGAGTAGCGCGACAAGGCCCAGCCATGGAGGCCGAAGTCGAGGATTTCCTGCACGCCGGCCGGATTGAGAACCGGGATCATCGCGTCCATGAGCGCGTATTCGCTCTGGTGCGAGGTGGTGGAGGATTTGCAGGTGTGGTCGTCTCCGGCCAGGAGCAGCACGCCGCCATGCGGCGCGGAGCCTGCGAGATTGCCATGGCGGAAGGCGTCGCCCGAGCGGTCCACGCCGGGCCCCTTGCCATACCACATGGAAAACACGCCCTGCTTGCGGGCCTTTTCCATCAGGTTGATCTGCTGGGTGCCGAGCACGGCGGTGGCGGCGATGTCCTCGTTCAGTCCTGCCTGGAAGCGGATTTCGGCGGCGTCGACGAAACCACGCGCCTGGCCGAAGGCCTGGTCGATACCGCCCAGCGGCGAGCCGCGATAGCCGGTCACGAGGCCTGCGGTGTCGAGCCCGGCGGCGCGGTCGCGCCAGCGCTGCACCATGGGCAGACGCACCAGCGCCTGTGTGCCGGTGACAAAGATGCGCCCCTCTTCCAGCGCATATTTGTCGTCGAGCGAAACCGCCAGAAAAGCCATTCTCATCTCCCCTGTGCTCGAAGCGCCGCCCGGCGCCGGCAGGACGGAGCTTGCATGGGCGGGCATCAGTACCCACTTGTAAATCCATTACTGTATACACATTTTGCTTGTCAATCGCGAACGATCAACTCCGGGTGCTGCAGGTGGAATGCGTCACCGCGCCGGCGACGGTTATGCTCTGCCGGGTGGCATCCAGGGGCAGCTGGGCGGGGCAGGCGAGTCGCGGAACAGGAGAGAATTTAGGGAGGGACGGTCTGGGGGGCAGGCTGCGTGGCGAGGCGCATGCGGCGTCGGCCGGCGCGGCCCAAGGGCGCCGGGCGCAACGGTTCAGCAAAGGCAGGATTGCGGAGCTACTCGGGCCGGCCGAAGAAGATTCGGGCCAGGCCCTCCTTGGTCACTTCCACGGCGTGGGCGGAGCTGAGCGTGATGTGGCGCTCGATCAGCTCGCCGCCCTGCTCGCCGTCGCGGCGCTTCAGGCAGTCGATGATCGCGGCGTGCTCGTCATAGGTGCCGCTGCGGCGCCGATTGCTTTCGAGATCGATGCGGCGGAAGAACCGGATGAGCGAGTTGACCCCCTCCAGCGCGTTCAGCATGCGCTCGTTCTTCGCCAGCTTGACGATGCCTATGTGGAAGGCCTCGTCGGCCTCTGCAACCTCAGCCCAGTCGGTGGTCGGGCCGAGATTGCTGTTGTTCTGCCAGATGGCGACCGTCTCGGCGATCTCCGCATCGGTGCCGCGCTGGCAGGCCAGGCGGAACGCGGCGCGTTCTATCGCGGCGCGCAACTCGTAAAGTTCCTGCACGCCTTCCGGGGTGATGTCGCGGGCATAGAAGCCGCGATTCGGCACGAAGCTCATAAAGCCGTCGCGGGCGAGACGGTTCAGCGCCTCGCGCACGGGAGTGCGCGAAACGCCGAGCCTTGTCGCAAGCTCGACCTCGTTGACGCGCTCTCCGGGCTTGAAACGATACTCGACGGCAAGCTCCTTCACCGCCTCGTACACCTTTTCCACGCTGTCTGCGGCGCGACCCGTCTTCTTGGCCTTGGCTGTCTTCTGCACTTTCGCTCCGTTCCGATCGGCACCGCTTCCAGGCTGAGCCGGGTTGCTGCTCCACATGACCATCTAATGCCACGAGGAAGTACAGTTCACAATCCTCTTGTGGATACACTTCTGTCCACATATAGTGATGCCGCAATCGAAATGAACTGGAGAGCTTTGAAATGAGCAGCATCAACCGCATTGACGTCGGCGCGCGCATGAGCCAGGCCGTCGTCCACGGCAACACGGCCTATGTGTCGGGCCAGGTCGCGCTCGACGCTGGCGGCGAAAGCGTCACCGCGCAGACGAAGAACATCCTCGACCGCATCGATGCGCTGCTCGCCAAGGCCGGCACTGACAAGACCAACGTGCTTTCAGCCTCGATCTGGCTGGCCGACATCGCCACCTTCAACGAAATGAACGCTGTTTGGGATGAATGGGTAGCCAAGGACTGTGCCCCTGCCCGGGCCACCGTCGAATCAAAGCTCGCCGCGCCGCAGTTCACGGTAGAGATCGCCGTCATCGCGGCTCTCTGATCCACTAGACACGGAGAAAACAGGATGCGCGTTGCTGTTCTCGGCGCCGGTGTCGTCGGCATCACCACCGCCTATGAACTTGCCCGCGACGGGCACGAGGTGACGGTTATCGACCGGCTGTCGGAACCGGCGTCCGAGACCAGCTTCGCCAATGCCGGGCTGATCGCTCCGGGCCACGCCTACACCTGGTCGTCGCCCAGGGCACCGGGCATCCTGCTCCGATCGCTGGTGGACGACAGCCAGGCGCTGCGCTTCCGGCCGAGCCTCGACCCGCGCCTGTGGTCCTGGTCGTGGAAGTTCCTGATGAACTGCACCGCCGAGAAGGCCCGCATCAACACCAAGCGCAAGGTGCGGCTCTGCCGCTATTCGCAGGAACGGCTGCAAGGCATCATCGCCGAGACCGGCGTCGAGTATCACGGGCTCGACGGCGGCTTGCTCTATCTCTACCGCAGGCCGGAATCTTTTGCCCGCGGCTCGGCCAACACCCGCATCCTTTCCGAGGAAGGGCTGGAATTGCGCGCCGTCTCGCCCGACGAGGCGGCCCGCATCGATCCGGCGCTGGCTGGCGTGAAGGACAAGTTTGCCGGCGCGGTCTACTGCCCGACCGACGGCAGCGGCGACGCCCGCGTGTTCACGCAGAACCTCGCACGCTACTGCGCCGAAGCGCTGGGCGTAAAATTCATGCTCAACACCGAGGTGAAGGGTTTCGACGCTCGGAACGGCCGCATCAAACAAGTGGTTACGTCGAAGGGAACGGTGGCTGCCGACGAGTTCGTGCTTTGCCTCGGCGTCTTCGCTCCCGATTTCGCTCGGCGGCTCGGTGTGTCGCTGCCGGTCTATCCGATCAAGGGCTATTCGGTGACCATGCCGATAGACGAAACCAACCTGGCGCCCGCCGTCGGCGGTGTCGACGAGGACAATCTCGTTGCCTATGCCCGCTTCGGCAACCGGCTGCGGGTGACCGCGACGGCCGAATTCGCCGGCTTCGACAAGACGCACAAGCCGGACGACTTCCGCCACATGCTGGCGGCCATTCGCGACGTCTTCCCCAACGGCGCCGACTACGGCAAGCCGCAATATTGGGCGGGCCTGCGCCCCATGACGCCGGAAGGCACGCCGATCTTCGGTCGCGGCGGCCGCTTCAGCAACATGGTCTTCAATGTCGGCCACGGCCATATGGGATGGACAATGTCCGCCGGCTCGGCGCGGATCACGGCCGACATCGTCAAGCGCGCGCAGCCGGGCTTCAACCCTGAGGGCATGCTGGTGCAGTAGCCCGGCCTATCGCTGGAAAGGAAAACGCCCGCTGCGAAAGCGGGCGTCTTCATTCCAGCTCTGCATCACCACGGCCGTGAGCCGTCGATGATCTCCAGGGCGCGCTTTGCGAAGCGGCCGGCCAGCGGGGCGACATTGGCCGCGTCGGCGCCGGCGGCGTTGCCCGCCCGCGCCCGGTCGGCGATGCCGACGAAGATGACCGCGAAGCGGAACAGCGAAAAGACCAGGTGGAAGCGCTGGAGCGGCGCGGTGGGGGCCGCATGCGCGAAATAGTGGTCGAGGAATTCGCGCTGGGTCGGAATGCCGAGTTCCGTGAGGTCGAGGCCGAGAATGCCGCCATATTCGTCGGGCGAGGAGTGCCAGGTCATCGAGCAGAAGCCGAGATCGGCGAGCGGATGGCCGAGGGTGGACAGCTCCCAGTCGAGAATGCCGATGACTTCCGGCTTGTCGGGATGGAACAGCATGTTGCCAAGGCGGAAATCGCCATGGGCGATCGACACCCTGCCGTCGTCCTCCGGCAGATGTTGCGGCAACCATTCGGCCACCGTTTCGAGGGCGACGATGCGCTCGCTGGGCGATTCCCGCAATTGCTTCGTCCAGCGCCCGATCTGGCGCTCGAAATAGTTGCCCGGCCGACCGTAGTCGCCGAGCCCGATCTCGTCGGGGCGCACGGCATGGAGTTTTGCCATGGCCTCGGCCATGCCGAGATAGATGCCGCGCCGCTCCCCGCGCGAAAGCCCGGGCAGCGAGCAGTCGTGAAAGACGCGGCCCTCCAGGCGCTCCATCAGGTAGAACGGCGTGCCGAGCAGCTGGTCGTCTTCATGGAAGAGGATCGGGCGCGGCACGGGGACGCCTGTCGGCGCAAGCGCGTCCAGCACGCGGAACTCGCGATCGATCGCATGCGCGCCGCGCAGGATCGGCCCCGCCGGCTTCTTGCGCAGCACCATGCGCCGCTCGCCATGATCGACGAAGTAGGTCGGGTTGGACTGGCCGCCGCCGATCCTCTCGAGCGACATCTGGCCGGCTCCAAAACGGCCGCACAAGAAGCTTGCCAGCGCCGCCGGATCGAAATCCGCGTTCACAGTGCCTTTCGTCATTTCCTGTCCCATGCTCCTGCCCTCAGGCATTTGCACCGCCTTCGACGTTCCAGTGCCAGAAGTTCCTGCCCTCCTCGTTGAGGAAGCGGTTCAGCACCATCTTGTGCACCTCGTCGGCGCCGTCGACCAGCCGCGCCTGGCGGGCGTAGCGGTAGATCCATTCAAGCACGGTATCCTTCGAATAGCCGCGTGCGCCATTGATCTGGATCGCGACGTCGGCGGCATCGTGCAGCACGTTTGCAACCTGGATCTTGGCCATCGACACCTCCTTGCGGGCGAAGCCGCCGCGGTCGAGTTCCCATGCCGCCTTCATCACCAGCATGCGGCCGATTTCGATGCGCATGGCGAGGTCGCCGAGCATCAGCTGGATGCTCTCGCGGTCGGCCAGGCGCTGGCCGAAGCCGTGGCGCACGGCGGCATAGTCGCGCGCGATTTCGATGCAGCGCTTGGATAAGCCCAGCCAGCGCATGCAATGGGTGAGCCGTGCCGGCCCGAGCCGCACCTGGGTCACCTTCATGCCTCGGCCCTCGCCCGCCAGCAGGTTTTCGACCGGGATCTCCAGACCGTCGAACTCCAGTTCGCAATGGCCGCCGTGCTCCTCCGGCCCCATGATCTCGATGCGCCGCGAAATGCGCCAGCCAGGCTGGTCCTTGTGGAACATCAGCGCCGAAAGGCCGTGGCGCGGGTCGTCCGAGGTGCGGGCAATCAGGATAAAATGGCTCGCCTCGCCGGCCCCGGTAATGAACCATTTGCGGCCGGTCACGACATATTTGTCGCCGCGCCGCTCGGCGCGGGTGGCGATCATCGACGGGTCGGAGCCGCCGCCAGGATGCGGCTCGGTCATGGCAAAGGCCGAGCGCACCTTGCCCTCGACGATCGGCTTCAGCCACTTTTCCTTCTGCTCGGGCGTGCCGAGCGCCTCCAGAACCATCATGTTGCCGTCGTCGGGGGCGGCGGAATTGAACACCACCGGACCGAAGATCGAGCGGTTCATCTCTTCATAGCAGACAGCCATGTCCATCTTGCCGAGCCCGGCCCCGCCCGTTTCCGGCTTGAGCTGGAGGCACCAGAGCCCGGCGGCCCGGGCCTTGGCGCGCAGCTTTTCGAGCAGCGGCAGGGTGATATTGCCGTGCTCGTCGTAAGAAGCCTTGTCGGCCTCC
>JAEWHN010000192.1 GCA_023387775.1 Pseudomonadota bacterium
CACCTATAGCGGGCACCGCGTGTTCTCCGGGCCCTATCATCGCAATGTTGCCGGCAACCTGCTTGCGCTTGACGCACTGATGGGAACGCCCGCCGACGCGCGACGTATCGTCGAAAGCCACCATGTCGGCCTTGTCGTCCTGTGCCGGGGCAATTCCGAAAGCCGGCTTCTTTCCGAACGCGCGCCCGCGAGCCTGCTTGCCGGCATGATGGATGGCCGAGTGCCAGGCTGGCTCGAATTGCTGCCCGAAAGCGCCGGCCAGCCGCTTGAAATCTACCGGGTGCGGCCCGGTCATTGAGGGCCCCGAACCGTGCTCCGGTTCGGGCTGGCGCTCGGGGTTCTTTGCCGGCGAATGGAGATACCTTTCCTAAACGGTTTTCTGCAACTGTCGGCCAAATAGGCAGGGGACTCTGAAATAATAATGCAGCCGCCATTCAATATCAGCCGGTCTACCAGGGGAGGCAGCGAGCTTGCCTTCACCGATCCGCTCACCGGCCTGGGCAATCACAGGCGCTTCTTCGACAAGGTCGATCGCCTGATCAGCGACCGCGCCGACGATCCGGCGCCCTTTGCCGTCGGCATCCTGGATCTCGACGGCTTCAAGCCGATCAACGACCTTTTTGGCCACAGCGCCGGCGACGACATTCTGGTCCAGGTGGGCATGCGGCTGCGCGCTGCCATGGAGGGGCAGGCCACCGTCGCCCGCATCGGCGCCGACGAATTCGCCTTCCTCTACCCGATGGTGTTTTCGGAAGAAGCGGCCACCGAAAAGGCCAGGATGCTCATCGAGATCCTGTCGGCGCCCTATGATGTCGGCGAAAGGACGGCCCGGCTTTCGGCTTCCGTCGGCTGCTCGCTGTTCTATTCCGGCGACGAAACCACCGAGATCCTGCTCAACAAGGCCGAAACCGCGCTCTACCAGGCCAAGCGCTCTGGGCGCGGTCGCGTCGTGGTCTACACGCGCGAGATGGAGGAAGCGGCCAAGCGCGTCACCCGCATCGAGCAGGCGCTGCGGCGCGCGGTCTCCGCCGGCGAGGTGGAGCCGCATTTCCAGCCCATCGTCGACCTGAAGACGCGGCGCACCGTCGGTTTCGAGACGCTGGCGCGCTGGACCGACCCCGACCTCGGCTTCGTGCCGCCGGCCGTCTTCATTCCCATCGCCGAGGAACGCGGCATCATCGGCCCGCTGTCGCAGCTTCTGCTGCGCAAGGCCACGGAGGCCGCCCGCAGCTGGCCCAAGGACCTGTTCCTGTCCTTCAACCTGTCGCCCTCGCAGCTCGTCGACCAGAACACCGGCCTGCACATACTGGCCATTCTCGAGCGCACTGGCTTCGACCCGCGCCGGCTGGAGATCGAGATCACCGAAACCGGCCTGATGACCGATCCGGTCTCGGCCGAGAAGATCGTCAGCGACCTGCGCCGTTGCGGCATCCGGGTGGCGCTCGACGATTTCGGCACCGGCCAGTCCTCGCTCGGGCGGCTGCGCGAATTCCAGTTCGACAAGCTCAAGATCGACCGTGCCTTCGTCTCGTCCATCCTGGAGGACCGGCCGTCGGAGCACATCATCCGGGCGATCCTGGCCATGTGCGAGGGGCTGGGCATGGATGTGGTTGCCGAAGGCATCGAGGAAGAAGCGCAGGCCGACCGGCTGGTCGAGTTCGGCTGCCTGGGCGGCCAGGGCTATCTGTTCGGCAAGCCGGCGGATGCCGATGCCACGCTCGGCTATCTGCGCGACGCGTTTCGGGGCGCAAGACGGGTCGGAGCGGTCTAGGCGAGAGGGCACGTCGGCGGGCCTGCCGGCCCGCCCTCCCGCGCTTTCCGCGCGCGGGAACATTGAGGGAGGGGAACGCATGATGCCGTCAGCCAGATTTCCTGACCTTGAGGGCGCGTCGGTGCTCATCACCGGCGGCGGCTCCGGCATCGGCGCAGCCCTGGTCGAAGGCTTTGCGCTGCAGGGCGCGAAGGTCGCCTTCATCGACATTGCCGAGGCGGCGAGCGCCGCATTGTGCGACCGTGTCGAAGAGAGCGCCGGGTCGCGGCCGCTTTTCATGAAGACGGACCTGCGCGATGTCGAGGCGCTGCGCGGGGCGGTGCAGCATGCGGCAGCCGCGCATGGACCGGTCACCGTGCTGGTCAACAATGCCGCGCTGGACGACCGCCACGCGCTGGAGGACGTGACGCCCGACTATTGGGACAACAACCAGTCCATCAACCTGCGCCCGCACTTCTTCACCGCCCAGGCGGTTGCGGAGGGCATGAAACAGGCCGGGCGCGGATCGATCATCAACTTCACCTCCACCTCCTTCCTGATCAACCACCCCGACATGCCGTCCTACACCGCCGCCAAGGCCGGCATCGTCGGGCTCACCAAGGGGCTTGCCGGCCATCTCGGCCCGCACGGCATCCGCGTCAACGCAATCGCGCCGGGCTGGGTCATCACCAAGCGGCAGCGCGAGCTGTGGGTCACCGAAACCGCGCTTGCCGCCCATGTCTCGCGCCAGTGCATCCGCGAGCCCATGCAGCCGCAGGACATGGTGGGCCCATGCCTGTTCCTGGCGTCCGACGCCGCGCGCATGCTGACGGCGCAGACGCTCATCGTCGATGGCGGCTTTCTGTGACGCCGCGCCGTCTCAAGCGCGCAGCGTGCGCGGGCAAGCATTCGCGCCTATGATGTGCCTTTCGGGGAGAAACCGATGATCGAAGAAAGCGGCGTTTCGGTCCTTTCGGATCACGTCTGCCATCTCGGCGAGGGGCCGACCTACGACCCCGACGCCGATGCGCTGTTCTGGTTCGACATTCTCGGCCGCAAGCTGCTCGAAAAGCAGCTCGGAGGCGGCGCCACCATCGTGCGCGAGCTGCCCGAGATCATGAGCGCGCTAGCCGTGATCAACGAGGGCCACCAGCTGCTGGTCGGCGAAAGCGGCCTAAGCATCCGCGACGTGCGCACCGGCGCGATCACCTCCTATCTGCCCATCGAGGCCGACAATCCGGTGACGCGCTCCAACGACGCCCGCGTGCATCCC
>JAEWHN010000196.1 GCA_023387775.1 Pseudomonadota bacterium
GCTTTTACCAGATTCCTGAACCGGCCGGTAACCACACCGAAATGTTTAAGTGAAGATTCGCATCTTACGCATTCCGATTCACGACTTGGTTTCTCCTGCGCCGCCAGCATGCCGCGCGGTGCGGGGATTTGGCCCCGCGACGGTCGAGTTGAGAGTACGTCCGATGAAAAAGTTAGTTCTCGCCGGTGCGGCGGCGCTCGCCGCAGGCATGGTTTCACAGGCCGCGGCAAACGATCGCTACATGGCGCGCCCTCCGGTGGTGATCAGTCCCGATCTTGCCGCGCCTTGGGTCATCCAGCTTGGCTATGCTCCGGGCAAGGTTCTGGGCCGGGAAGTAGGCCGCCCGGCTGCGCCGTCCGGCGTGCAGGTTCAGCCCTATTCCTCCGAGCAGCGCTTTGACTATCGCTATGGCGAACCGGCGCGCAAGCTTCGCCAGCCCGCGCCTGACCTCCAGCGCACCGCAGCTATCGTGCCTGCGCCCGCGAAAAAAGCGAAGCGCCAGATCGACCCGATGTACCTGCCGCAGCAGGTTTCTTACGAAGGCGCGCACAAGCCGGGCACCATCGTCATCGATACGAAGCAGAATTTCCTCTATCTGGTCGAGGCGGGGGGCCAGGCGCGCCGCTATGGCGTCGGCACCGGCAAGCCCGGCTTCGAATGGGCAGGCACCCACAAGGTCACCCAGAAGCGCGAGTGGCCGGACTGGCGTCCGCCGTCGCAGATGATCGCCCGCGAGCGCGCCAAGGGACGCAGCTTGCCCTCCTACATGGAAGGCGGCCCGGACAATCCACTCGGCGCCCGCGCCATGTATCTCGGCTCCACGCTCTATCGCATCCACGGCACCAACCAGCCCTGGACGATTGGTGGCGCGGTTTCCTCGGGCTGCATCCGCATGCGCAACGAAGACGTCATCGACCTCTACGAGCGCGTGAAGGTCGGCGCGACGGTGATCGTCAGCTAGTCCGGTTGGCAGCCCACATCGGCAAGGAGCGGCGCGGGGAACGCCTCGCCGCTCTTTCCTTTCTTGAAACTATTATTCTTTACGGTAATTTGGGTGCGTCGCTTTTTCCAATGTCGTCCCGGCGCAAAAGCAAGGACGATATCGGAAATTGTGCTAAGGAGCGCGCGCGCTCGTCGGGTCGGCCGGCGAGCTGCCGCCATCCGGCGTTTCTTGACCACCTGCCACGCCCCTGGCGAAGGAGAACGCAATGCCCGTCGATGACACCCGCTATCTGAAAGGTGCGCCGGTCGCCGCCCGCATCATGGCCGAAGTGCGCGCCGCAGCCGAAAAGGCAAAGGAGGAAGGCTTTCCCCCGAAGCTGGTGTCGATCACTGTGGGCGACGTTGCGGCAGTGGACGTCTACGTTCGCAACCAGCGCGCCAAGGCGCAGCAGGCCGGCATCGATTTCGAGGAGCGCCGCCTGCCGGCCGAAACCACGGCGGGCGAGCTCGAGGCTGCGATCCATGGCATGAACGCCGATCCGCGCGTCACCGGCATCATCATCCAGCGTCCCGTACCGGCGCATATCCCGATAAAGGCGATCCAGGCGGCCATCCACCCTCTCAAGGACGTGGAAGGCATGCACCCGTCCTCCATCGGCAATATCGTCTACAACCAGCTCGACCTCGCGCCTTGCACGGCCGCGGCTTCGGTGGAACTGCTCAAGGCGACCGGGCTGGACCTGAAGGGCCTTGAAGTCGTCGTCGTCGGCCATTCCGAGATCGTCGGCAAGCCGATCGCCTTCCTGCTGATGAGCGAAGGGGCGACGGTGACGGTCTGCCACCACATGACCCGCTCGGTCGCCGCCCATGCGCGCCGCGCCGACGCCCTGTTCGTGGCCGTCGGCAAGCCGCGCCTGATCAAGGCCGACATGGTCAAGCCGGGCGCTGCCGTGATCGACATCGGCATCAATTCCGAAACGCTGCCGGATGGCTCGACGCGCATAGTAGGCGATGTCGACACCGATAGCGTCAAGGAAGTCGCTTCCTGGATCACCCCGGTTCCCGGCGGCGTCGGCCCCGTTACCGTTTCGATCCTGCTGCGCAACACCATGGTGGCGCTGAACCGCCAGCGCGCGCTCTATGAGGCGACTTACGGCGCTGCCGACAGGATTGCGGCGGAGTAGAGCACGCTCGTCGCACCGAATGTGAGGCCGGCACGACCCTTCGCAGGGGTGCCGGCAGGCGTTCAAGCCGGGTCGGCATGCGTGCCCGGTGAGACTTCGTGAGGAACCGACCAGCCGAAATAGACCTCGACCTCTACGATCTGGCCGTCCCGGCAGGTCATGACTTCGGTGTTTCTGACCCTCTTCCCGGACCGGAAGCGGGCCACATATGTGACGGCCACCTTGTCGTCTGCGGCCAGCAGATGCTCGATGTCGTAGCCTTCGATGATCTTGCTGCTGGGCCAGCAAATGCTGAAGTAGCTTGCACGGTCCAGCCGGTTATCCAACGGGCTCGAAAAATGGAAGTCTGCTGCGATCAGCCGCTCCGCCGCGTCTCGATCCGAAGCCGCATAGGCATCCAGCAGGGACCTGACCAAGTCGGTCGTGAGTATTTCGCTCATCGGCGTCCTCTCCGAACCCAGATCAGATAGATGGTAGGCGAAGCCTGCCAGCCTGCAAGGCTGAGCCTCCTGCTCATCCCAAAGTCGAAGTGAGCTTACTCCGCCGCCGCCAGAACCCTGCCCTCCGGTAGGCCGGCCGGCTTCGGGCCGCCATAGGCCCAGTCGAGCAGCTTGACCGTGTGCACCACCGGCATCTTTGCCGCCGACGCGATCTGCGTGATGCAGCCGATATTGCCCGTGGCGACGATTGCCGCGCCGGTCGCCTCGATGTTCTTCACCTTGCGGTCGCGCAGTCTTGCCGAAATCTCAGGCTGCATGATGTTGTAGGTGCCGGCCGAGCCGCAGCACAGGTGCCCTTCGCGCGGCTCCCTCACCACGAAGCCGGCACGCGCCAGCAATTCCTTCGGCTCGCGCGTGATCTTCTGGCCGTGCTGCATGGAACAGGCCGAATGGTAGGCGACGACCAGACCCGGCGCGACGACTGGCTGCGGCAGGTCCAGCGTTGCCAGATATTCGGTGATGTCCCTGGCCAGGGCCGAAACCCGCGCTGCCTTCTCCGCATAGGCCGGATCGAGGCGCAGCATGAAGCCGTAGTCCTTGATCGTCGTGCCGCAGCCCGAGGCGGTGATGATGATGGCATCGAGCCCGCCCTGATCGGCCAGCTTAATCCAGGCATCGACATTATTGCGCGCCGAGGCAAGCGCCTGTTCCTCGCGCCCCATATGGTGCACCAGCGCGCCGCAGCAGCCCTCGCCCTGCGGCACCACGACCTCGACGCCGAGCCGGGTCAGAAGCGAGATGGTGGCCTCGTTGATGCCCGGGTCGAGCACCGGCTGCGCGCAGCCGGTGAGGATGGCGACGCGGCCACGCCGTGCCCCGGCCGGCGCATGACGGCCGGGCAACGCCATCGCCGAGGCCGGCGGAACCGACGACGGCGCAAGCTTCAGCATCGCCGTCAGGGGGCGCAAGCCCGGCACGGCGTCGAACAGGCTGGAAAACGGCCGGCCGAACTTCACCAGCTTCAGCGCCGCGCGGAACCGCGACGGATAAGGCAGCACGAAGGCGAGCAGCGCGCGGATGACCCGGTCGGCGAACGGGCGCTTGTAGGTCTGCTCGATATGGGCCCGGGCATGGTCCACCAGATGCATGTAATTGACGCCCGACGGGCAGGTGGTCATGCACGCCAGGCAGGACAGGCAGCGGTCGATATGGGTGACGGTTTCGCGGTCGGCCGGGCGGCCGTTCTCCAGCATGTCCTTGATGAGGTAGATCCTGCCACGCGGCGAATCCAGCTCGTTGCCGAGGGTCACATAGGTCGGGCAGGTCGCCGTGCAGAAGCCGCAATGCACGCATTTGCGCAGGATCTTTTCCGATTCCGCGACATGCGGATCGGAAAGCTGGGCGGGCGTGAAATTGGTCTGCATGGCGCCACTGTTCCTGTAAGTCCTAGATGAACCAGCTTTTCGGGTTCTTGATCGGCTCGCCACGTCCCGCTGCCTGCAGGCCGATTATGCAGCGTGCGATGAACCAGACCGCCACGGCAAACAGCAGGAACACGCCAATGACCATGAAGATCAGTACGCAGGAGATCAGCCCATAGAGCAGCCCGATCCAGAAGGTGCGTATCGCCCAGGTGTAATGCGTCGCCACCCACGGCTCCGCCTTGCCGCGGTTGATATAGGCCAGCACCAGTCCAATTAGTCCGGTGAGGCCGACCACCAGGCCGGCCAGATAGAGAATGTAGACGATCTGTGCGTTGGTCGGGCCGGGCTCCAGCCAGCGATCGGTCTGGCGCGGTGCGCTCGGTCCATTGTCGATATCGCTCATCAATCCCCTCCGGGTCCTTGTTTCAGAAAGCTTCAGCTTGTCACGCCAAGGTTAGCAGAGCGTTCGACTGGCGCCATACGGCCGGGATTGAGAATGCACTTGGGGTCGAATTCCCTCTTCAACCGCGCCGAGAGCGCGGCGAGCGCCGGCGGCTGCGGCTCGAACACCGGAATTGCGGCGCGCAGCGCAGGGCCCGCGCGCACCAGCGTGGCATGGCCGCCGCCGTATTTCCGCACCAGATGCCGCACCAGCGCCGCTTCCGGGTCGGCCTCAAGGCGCAGCCAGACGAGGCCGCCCTGCCAATCGTAGAATGCATCGGCAGCAGCCTCCATGCGCAGGCCCAGCACCATGCGATGCGCCTCGGACGGCGCCATGGAAATGCGCCAGACCGGCCTTTCGGTGCCGTCGGCGAAGGGCTCGCAGTCGCGAATGCCGCGCCAGATCGCGCCGGACGCGGCGCCCGCGATCTCGTCGATGCGGCCGGCCTTTCCGAGAAGCCGCCTCAGGTGCTCCACCCGGTACGCGACCGACGGGCCAAACCCTTCGACCCGCAGCAGCGTAGCCGCCTCGCCGCCCAACATGCCGCCAGCCACCGTGCGCGAGAGGTTTTCCGGCAGGTGCGCCGCGCTCGACACCTCGGCGCTTGAGCCCAGGGCCAGCGCCATGGCCGCCGTCGCGTCCTCGTCCAGCAGGCCGCGCAGGGCCAGCGTCACCTCGGTCTCAGCGGCGGGCAAAACCTTGAAGGTCACGTCGGTCAGCACCGCCAGCGTGCCCCATGAGCCGGCCATGGCCTTCGACAGGTCGTAGCCGGTCACGTTCTTCACCACGCGGCCGCCAGACTTGAACGCCTCGGCGCGGCCGGAAACGGCGCTGATGCCGAGGATGTGGTCGCGCGCGGCACCCGCCTTCAGCCGGCGCGGGCCGGAAAGATTGGCGGCAAGAACGCCCCCGATCGTGCCGCGCCCGGCAGGTTGGCCCAGCAGCGGGCCGTAATCCATCGGCTCGAAGGCAAGTTGCTGTCCACGCCCGGCAAGCAGTGCCTCGATTTCGGCCACCGGCGTGCCTGCCCTGGCCGACAGCACCAGTTCCTCCGGCTCATAAAGCGTGACGCCGGTGAGGCCGGAGAGATCGAGCGTGTGCGCGGCCTGCACCGGCCTGCCGATGGAACGCTTGGAGCCATGGCCGACGATTTCGAGCGGCGCTTCATGCGACAAAGCCCATTCGACGGCGGAACGCACCTCTTCCGCAGTGGTGGGGGCGAAGCTGTTGGCCAGACCAGACATTTCAGAACCTCGGAATGTCGGGGAACGGCAGCTTGCCGCCGTGGATATGCATGCGGCCAAGTTCGGCGCAGCGCCGCAGTTGCGGAAACACCTTGCCTGGATTGAGCAGGTGGTTGGGGTCGAAAGCGCATTTGACCCGCATCTGCTGGTCGAGGTCGATCTGGTTGAACATCTCCGGCATCAGGTCGCGCTTTTCCACCCCCACGCCATGCTCGCCCGTCAGCACCCCGCCAACCCGCACGCAAAGCCGCAATATGTCGGCGCCGAACTCTTCGGCCTTTTGCAATTCACCCGGAACGTTGGCGTCATAGAGGATCAGCGGATGCAAATTGCCGTCGCCGGCATGGAAGACGTTGGCAACGCCGAGCCCGTACTTTTCCGACAGTTCGCGCATGCCGGCCAGCACCTTGGGCAGTTCCTTGCGCGGGATAGTGCCGTCCATGCAGTAATAGTCGGGCGAGATGCGGCCCACGGCCGGAAACGCCGCCTTGCGGCCGGCCCAGAAGGTCAACCGCTCCTGTTCGGACTGCGAGATGCGGCAGGTGGTCGAGCCGTTTTGCAGCGCAATGGCCTCCACGCGGTCGATCAGATGGTCGACCTCCACGCCCGGCCCGTCCAGTTCCACGATCAGCAGCGCCTCGCATTCGAGCGGATAGCCGGCATGGACGAAATCCTCGGCAGCGTGGATCGCCGGCCGGTCCATCATCTCCATGCCGCCGGGAATGATGCCGGCGCCGATGATATCGGCCACGCACTGCCCGGCCTGCTCGCTGGTCGGAAAGCCGATCAGCAGCGCTCGCGCCGTCTCCGGCTTTTTCAGGATGCGCACCGTCACTTCGGTGACGACGCCCAGGAGCCCTTCCGAGCCGGTCATGACGCCGAGCAGGTCGTAGCCTTCGCTGTCGAGATGCTTGCCGCCGATGCGCAGCACCTCGCCATTGATCAGCACCATCTCGATGCCGAGCACGTTGTTGGCCGTCAGCCCGTATTTCAGCGAGTGCACGCCGCCCGAATTCTCGGCGATGTTGCCGCCGATCGAGCAGGCGATCTGCGACGACGGGTCCGGCGCGTAATAGAAGCCCTCATGCTCGACCGCGTTGGTGATGCCGAGATTGGTCACGCCCGGCTGCGCCGTCACCGTTCGGTTGGCGTAGTCGACGTCGAGGATGCGGTTGAACCGGCTCATCACCAGAAGCACCGCGTCGGCCAGCGGCAGCGCGCCGCCCGACAGCGAGGTGCCCGCCCCGCGCGGCACGACGCGGATGTTGCGCTCCGAGCAGTATTTCAGAATGCGCGAGACCTGCTGCACCGTCTGCGGCAGCACCACCACCATCGGCATC
>JAEWHN010000326.1 GCA_023387775.1 Pseudomonadota bacterium
GCACCAAGGTCTGTGGCCCGGCGGTGAGCGGGTCGATCTCGTAGCGGCTGTCGTTCTCGAACCATAGCGTGTGATTGACGCTGATGTTGGCTTCCAGCAGGTAGGTGGCTTCCGGCCGAATGGCGACCGGATCGAAATGCACCTCGAACTTGATCGGCACCTGCCCCGCCTTCGGGATGACCTGCTGTCCGATTATCGCGCTTGGCTCGCCGACGGGGAATTCCTCGATCAGTTGCACTGTCAGGACCGCGTCCGGCGGCAATGCGACACGCTCGCGATAGAGCACTTGCCCGGTCACGACCTTGTCTTCGGCCATGGATTGCGCAGGCAAGACCAGAGCGCCGGCCATCAGCGGTGCCAGGCCGAAGATCAGGATTTTCGCAAGCCTGCTCAACATGACATCGCCTCCGTATCAAAGGAATGCTGTTGACCCGTGTCGCGCGGCGATTTGACTTTGGCTTCCTGCGGCCAGCATCAGCGGCGCCAGCGCGCCGCCGCCTCGTCATCTGCTTCCTTGGCATCGACCCAGCCGCCTTCCGAACCGTCGGCGTGGTGCTCCTTCTTCCAGAACGGCGCGCGCGACTTCAGATAGTCCATCAGGAAATTCGCCGCCTCGAATGCCGCCTGCCGGTGCGCCGAAGCCGCCACGACCAGAACGATGTTCTCGCCCGGCGCGATCCTGCCATAGCGGTGAATGGCGGTGAGCCCCTGCAAGGGCCAGCGCACGACCGCCTCAGCGGCAATGCGCGAAATCTCCGCCTCGGCCATGCCGGGATAGTGCTCGAGTTCCAGAGCGACGAGCCGCCCTGCCTCATCACGGCAGAGCCCGGTGAAGGTCACCACCGCACCGATATCCGCACGCGCGCCAGTCAGCCGCGAAATCTCGGCCTGAGTGTCGAAATCCTCGCGCTGGATGCGCACATCGGGGGTCACGGCGGCCGGCATGGGTTCAGCCACCGGTCATGGGCGGGAACAGTGCGATCTCGCGCGCGCCTGCGATCTTTTCCCCGTGGTCGACATGCTCCTGGTCGATGGCGACGCGGATCACGTCCGGATACTGCAGCGCGTTCTCATATTCCTCGCCGCGGCCCTTCAGCCAGTGCAGCAGGTCGCTCACCGTCTCCACCTCGACCGGCAAGGCGACTTCCTCTTCCGGCAGGCCGATGCGCTCGCGGACCCAGGCGAAATAGACGAGTTTGGTCGGGTTCTGTGTCATTCTTCGATGATATGCTTCACGCCAGCGCGAAAATAGTCATAGCCCGTATAGAGCGTGACGATCGCGGAAATCCAGAGCAGCGTTATTCCTACTTGCGTCCAGTAGGGCACGATCTTGTCGCCCGCCGGCCCCAGCAGCAGGAAGGCGATGGCGATCATCTGGATCGTCGTCTTCCATTTGGCAAGCTGCGTCACCGGCACGCTGACCTTCAGCGCGGCAAGATATTCGCGCAAGCCCGAAACCAGGATCTCGCGGCAAAGGATGATGATTGCCGCCCAGAGCGTCCAGCCTGCGATGGTGCGGTCGGTGTCTGCGGCCAGAAGCAGCAGGCAGGTGGAGACCAGGAGCTTGTCGGCGATCGGGTCCAGCATGCGGCCGATATTGGAAGTCTGCTGCCAGGCGCGCGCCAGATAGCCGTCGAAATAGTCGGTGATGCTTGCTGCAAGAAACAGCGCCAAAGCTGAATAGCGGGCAAAATCGCTTGAGCGCAGTCGGCCTTCCAAAAAGAAGCACAGCACGATCAGCGGCACCGCCAGGATGCGGCCATATGTCAGAATGTTGGGAAGGTTGAATGCATGCTTCCCCCTCTTGTTCCCGCTTCTTTCAACCTTCGTAGTCACATCAGATACCTGCATAGGGGGTCAACCAAGTGGACGCGCCGGCCAAGCGCCACTCCTAATAGCGCATTAATAGCGCAAACGTTCAACTGTCGTGGAAGTGATTGTAAACAATCCGCGCGATCGACTCCGAAATGCCGTCCACGGCCATCAGATCCTCGACCGCCGCGCGGCTGACCGCCTTGGCGGTGCCGAAGTGCAGCAGCAGCGCGCGCTTGCGCGTTGGCCCGATGCCGCTGATCTCGTCCAGCGGGTTGCGCGTCATCTCCTTCTTGCGGCGCGCGCGGTGCGAGCCAATGGCGAAGCGGTGCGCCTCGTCGCGCAGGCGCTGCACGAAGTAGAGCACGGGATCGCGCACCGGAAGCGTGAAGGATTCGCGCCCCCTGGCGAAAAACCGCTCGCGGCCGGCATCGCGATCGACGCCCTTTGCCACGCCTATTGCCACCACCCGGTCCTCGACGCCGAGGTCGGAGAGGATCTGCCGCACCGCAGTCATCTGGCCCTGCCCACCGTCGATCAGGATCACGTCCGGCCAGGCCGGGAAGGCGCCGTTCGAGATCTCATCCGCATCGGCTTCGCTCGCCCCGTCCAGGGCGTCGCCGTGTTCCTTGAGCAGGCGTGAGAAGCGCCGGGTCATGACCTCGCGCATCATGCCGAAATCGTCGCCGGGGGTGATGTCGGTGGAGCGAATATTGAACTTTCGGTACTGGTTCTTCACGAACCCTTCCGGCCCGGCCACGATCATGGCGCCGACGGCGTTGGTGCCCATAATGTGCGAGTTGTCGTAGACCTCGATACGCACCGGAGCCTTCTCCAGACCGAAGGTTTCGGCCATGCCGGCCATCAGCCGGGCCTGTGTGGAGGTTTCGGCCAGCCGGCGCCCCAGCGCCTCGCGCGCGTTCTGGGCTGCGTGGTCCACAAGATCCTTCTTCTCGCCGCGCTGCGGCACGGCAATCGTCACCTTGTGGCCGGCGCGAGTTGCCAGAGCCTGCGTCAGCAACTCCTGCTCTTCGACCGCATGGGAAAGCAGAACCAGGCGCGGGCATGGCTTGTCGTCGTAGAATTGCGCCAGGAACGAACCCAGCACCTCCTGTGCCTCCATCGCCGGATCGGCCTTGGGGAAATAGGCGCGGTTGCCCCAGTTCTGGCCGGTGCGGAAGAAGAACACCTGGATGCAGACCTGCCCGCCCTCCTGGTGGATGGCGAAGACGTCGGCTTCCTCGGTCGACTGCGGGTTGATGCCCTGGTGGCTCTGCACGTGGCTGAGCGCCGCCAGACGGTCGCGGTAGATCGCGGCGCGCTCGAAGTCGAGTTCCTCGGCTGCTTCCTGCATCGCCTCCGAGATTTCGGTCTTCACCTTCTGGCTGCGGCCGGAAAGAAAGTCCTTCGCCTCCGACACCAGCTCGGCATAGTCCTCGGCCGAAATCTCGCCTGTGCAGGGGCCCGAGCAGCGCTTGATCTGGTAAAGCAGGCACGGCCGGGTGCGGGTCTCGAACACGGAGTCGGTGCAGGTGCGCAGCAGGAAGGCACGCTGCAGCGAATTGATGGTGCGGTCGACCGCGCCGGCAGACGCGAAGGGGCCGAAATAGTCGCCCTTGCGCGAGCGAGCACCACGATGCTTGAAGATGCCGGGCGACGGATGATCGCCGGTCAGCATGATATAGGGGAACGACTTGTCGTCGCGCAGCAGCACGTTAAAGCGCGGCCGCAAGCGCTTGATGAGGTTCGCCTCCAGCAGCAGCGCCTCGATCTCGGTGCGGGTGACGACGAATTCCATCGTCGCGGTCTCGCGCACCATGCGCCCGATGCGCTGGGTGTGAAATCGACCCTGCGCATACTGGGTCACGCGCTTTTTCAGGTTGCGCGCCTTGCCGACATAGAGCACGTCGCCGGCCGCATTCATCATGCGATAGACGCCTGGCGCGTTGGGCAGGCGCTTGACCAGCACCTGGATGACCTCCGCCCCCACCTTGCCCTCGGTGTCGTCGGCATTGGCGGTCCAGTCGAGCGCGGTGAACGAAGCCTCGGGCGCCGCCGATGTGGCATCGGCTTCCGAGACGTCCTCCTCCTCGATCTCATGGCCGGGCATATAGCCGGCGACATCGTCGCTGGCTCTGCCCGCCCGGGGACGGTGAAGCGATTTCAGGTTGGGATTCGCGGGATTCATTCCACCATGCCTGTCACATCGGGCGTCTGCCATGCAAGATGCTGGCCGCCGTCCAGCGCGATCATCTGTCCGGTGACGGAGCGCGCTTCCCATAGATAGCGGATCGTGGCGCCGAATTCTAAAAGCGAAGGCCCGCGCTTCAGGATCAGCCCCTCGACCTGCGCGGCGAAATCCTCCGGCCGCTGGCGGCTGCTGGGCAGCGTCGGCCCCGGCCCGATGGCATTGACGCGAATGCGCGGGGCGAGCGCCTGCGCCATGGTGCGGGTCGCGTCCCAGAGCGCCGATTTCGACAGCGCATAGGAAAAGTACCGCGGCGTCGGCTTGCGCACCCGCTGGTCGACAATGTTGACGACCAGCCCTTCCGCCTCCGGCGGCAGCGCCTCGGCAAGGCGACGCGTAAGAAGCACCGGCGCCTTCACATGGACGGCAAAGTGCCGATCCCACACCGCCCAATCGAAATCGGTGACTTCATCGGCCTCGAATATGGAAGCGTTGTTGACCAGAAGCGAAACCGGGCCCAACGCGGCGGACGCCTGGCGGATCAGCCCATCGACGGCCCGCATATCGGTCAGGTCAGCCACCACCACCGCAGCTTCGCCGCCATTTGCAGCAACTGACGCGGCCAGTTCGTCGGCCTCGGCACGCGAGCGATTGCAGTGGATGGCCACGGCGAAACCATGCGCGGCGAGATCCTCGACTATCGCCCTGCCGACGCGCTTGCCCCCGCCGGTGATCAGAGCCGTCCTGGCGATTTTTGTCATTTGTCCACCCCCTGATTGCATGCGCCGAATTCGCTTGCCGGGCAATTTGGGCGCCTGAGACGTAAATTGCTGTTGGGTCCTTTGACGGCAATGTGGCCAGACGCCCGTCAAATCGCCGCCAACGGCGGAGGAAACTCATTCATCGATTCAATATAGGCAGCGCAAGCGTTTGATAAAAGGTCATTTTTCCGGAGGTGCGTTTGGCGACCATGCAGTGGTGTTGCCCGACCGCAACGTCACGTTTCCGCCTCATTGGCGCCAGCCAAACACCCCATTTCAGGTACGCTGCGGCCGCAATTGGCCCCGACATTCTGCCCTGTCAGACGCCACCGGGTTCTCCCAAACCTGCGTCAAGCGTCCCCCACAGAAGCAATTTTTCTGCTGTGGATAAGGAGAGTAGAAATGGAAGCCAAGTTGAAATTCGCGCGGCCCCTGGCGGCTGCTATCGGGCTCATCGCCCTTGCTGGCGTGATCCCCGCCAACGCGGCCGACGTGGTCATGGAAGTGCCACCGGCACCGGCTGCGCCGATGGAGTTGCCCCCGCTCAACACCTGGTCCGGCCCCTATGCCGGTGTCACGCTCGGCTACGGGTTCTCCGGCCGTGTGAAGGAAAATGACGTCAATACCATCAACACCGAAGGCTTCATGGGCGGCGGTTTTGCCGGCTATAACTTCCAGATGGACAACTTCGTGGCCGGCGTGGAAGGTGATGTCGGCTATGGTGGCCTGAAGGGCGACAATGCAAACACCGAAGTGAAGGGCGGCGTGAACGGCTCGCTGCGCGCTCGCCTCGGCTACGCCGTCAGCCCGGATATCCTGCCCTACGTTACCGCCGGTGGCGCAGCGCAGAGCGTGAAGTTGACGACTTTGACCGAGTCCGACAAGAGAACCATGGTTGGCTGGACGGCCGGCGTAGGCACCGACGTCAAGCTCACCGATCAGGTTTTCGGCCGCGTCGAGTACCGCTACACCGATTACGGCACCAAGGCCTTCGATACGGGCGACATCAGCGCTCGCGATCACCGCGTCCAGTTCGGCATCGGCATGAAGTTCTAATACATCTAGCCTTAACGGGCGGGACGGGAGGCCGGGCGCTGATCAGCGCCCGGCTTTTTTATTGCCGAAGCAAAGGAGTCCTGCAACGGGCGCAGCGAGCGACGCGGAGCGACGGCTCAGCCGCCGCGCACCGGTGGCATCACCGCCTTGGGCAGGCGGCAGGCCGCACGACGGTCGGCCTCGTCACAACTTCTGAAACTCAGGTCCTTGTTCATGCAGATGCGCACCTCCCGCAGGTAGCGCCGGTCGCAGGTCACCGCGATGCCGTCGCCCGGGAGGTCCTGGTTGGCACGCAGGAACGCGCGCTCGACATCCGTGGGATCGGCCACGAGATAGTTCTGCAGGCGGGTAAATTCGGCCGGTATATTCACCCTCTCGCGCGCGGCCCGCAGCACTTCGAAATATTCCTCCTGGCCAAGGCCGCTGCAGCTTCCATGCTTGCGCCACTGGTGGCCTATGAGGCCGACGGCAGGCATGATGTCCAGCAGCCCGCGCGCCATCTTTCCGGGCACCCGCGGTCGGTCCGTCGGGCAATCTTCGGGATATCCGCGCTCGAACTGCGGCCACAACCCATGCACCACAAAGGCGTAGGGCCTGGCGGCCGAGCATTGCCGGTTGTTGGGCCGGTCGCCCTCGGCTGCGCAATAGCTCGGCGACCATGACAGCGACAGGACGTAAAAGTCGAACCCGCTGCCGATGGGAACGGCCGCCGGTGCAGCCGCGTGCGGAACCTGCCCATGGACCTGATCGCCGGCTGCCGGCGCAGCAAATACGGCCAGCGCAAGCAGCGCCAGCCCCAGTCTCGCGCTAGCGGCCGGAATTCGGAGCGGCTTCATCGTCTTCGCCGGCAAACTCAGCGCAAGACGCGGCACTTGCCATCATAGACGTACCAGCGATCGAAGCCGGAAACGCAGAACTCCACATTCTCGCCGATGCTGGCCAAGCCCATGCGGCCTTCGATCAGGTACCAGATGTCGCTTTGGCTACCGTCCGAAAGGATGATCTTGGCGCCGCAATAAAGCCGCATGATTGGATGGCGGTAGCCCACCGGCACGTAGCGGGTCTCGCGGATGTTGTAGAAGTTGGTGATCGCCACGTTGGGCAGATACGGCACGTGGGTAACCTGGTAGCGGAAGCGGCTGGTGATTTTTCTGAGATAGCTCGGGTGGGCGCACAAGCTTATCACCCCGGGTTCCTGACTCACCAGGAAGTCCGCGGCTCGCGTCTCAGGCACTGCAAGGAATGACCCGGCCGCGAGAACGGCAGCCATGGCGAATCGGGCGATACGTGACATTGCTTACCTCGTGAATCATCACTGAATGCGATGTCTGTTCGAGGATAGTGCGCAACGGCCGCAAAACGGTCAAGCGGCGGCATTTTCTCCGGCAAGCCACTCCAGCGACCAGGCAGCGCCCTTTTCTTCCGCCAGCAGCGAATGCAGCACGGGAAGCAATATCCGCAGTTCCTGCTCGAGTGTATAGGGCGGGTTGACCACGATCATTCCGGTGCCATCCAGCCGCGGCTCGCGCGAAGGCCGCCGGATCTCGAAGCCGATATCCATGACCTTCGGTATGCCCGCCTCCGCAAGCGCGGCGCGGAAGTCGGCGACGGCAGCCCTGTCCTTGATCGGATACCACAACGCATAGATGCCGCCCGGCCAGCGCCGGTGCGCACGATGCAGGCCATCGACCAGGCGCTGGAACTCGCCTTCCTTTTCGAAAGGCGGATCGACTAGCACCAGGCCACGCTTTTCCTTCGGCGGCAGATGCGCGCCGAGCGCCAGCCAGCCGTCCAGTTCCGTCACCCGGACCTGGAAGTCTTCGGCAAACAGCGCCTTGAGTTGCTGGACGTCCTGCGGGTGAAGTTCGATGGCGGAGAGCCGGTCCTGCTTGCGCAGCAGGCGGCGCACGATCAGCGGCGAGCCGGGATACGCCTCAACCCCGCCCTCCAGATCGCTCGCCCCCACCGTTTCGAGATAAGGCCGAAGCAGTTGCGCGGCCTCTGGCGGCAGCTTCGCGCCGAGCAGGCGTCCGATGCCCCCGTGCCACTCGCCTGTTTTGCGGGCCTCTTCAGACGAAAGGTCATAGAGGCCGATGCCGGCGTGGGTGTCGATGACGCGGAAGGCCTTGTCCTTCTGCTTCAGATATTCGACGAGACGCACCAGCACCACATGCTTGATGACGTCGGCGAAATTTCCGGCGTGATAGATGTGGCGATAGTTCATGCTGGGTTCTCGTCGTCCTGCCCATGGCGCGTGGTCCGGAAGCCTGCCTCTCCGGCCAGGCGCCGCCGGTGGATGGCGGCCACAAGCCCGACCTGTCCAACCGCCATCATGAGCAGGCCGAGCACGCGCAAGCCCTGGCTGACCTGCCAGATATTGGCGCGCAGTACCAAATCAATCGACCTAATGTAAATGCTCTCGTCGTCGCGCGGCTGAAGGGTGAATATGTATTTCCCGTCCGCCACCTCCGAAATCACGCCGGCATTGTCACGATAGATCCGTTCGTTGATGGCAGCGGACCTCGCAGTCAGCCTTGCGTCGTTGAGCCTCAGCGGCCTTGAAAAGGCCGTGCGGTCCCCGGAAGTCGCGCTGAGGATCAGGCCGCCGTGCGGGCCATAGCCGGTCAATTGGCCCACCACCCGCAAGTCGAGCAGCACGCGTAGCGGCGCCTCATCGGCCGCGAGCCGGACTTCCACCGTGCGGTAGCCGGCGGCATGGTCGAATATCCTCCATGCGCCGACATGGTGACCGGAGAAAGTTTCCGCCCACCACGGGTAGACAACGCCAAGCCCCACTCCCGCAATCAGCGTCAGTAAAAACAAGAGACGCATGGCAAGCCTGCCGCCGTTTGTCGGCCACGCGGTCGTTGGTCGTCTCGACCCGGCGTTGCGCATCGGTCGGCTTGCGAACGTGCCGGCGGGAAGGCATCGAACCTGCTGCCGTATCAACGGCTTAAACGCGGGCGGTCGCTGCCGGTTCCGACGGCGGTTGAGAGCTCAGGCTTTTCGTTCCCAGCGTCTCTCTGGAGTCTGCTGCCAGTAGGTCACGGCGTGACCATGGGTTTTCATCAACTTCCAGTGTCCGCGCGCGGCTTCGAGTTGCATGGCGTCATGACCGTCGAACATGAACACGGCGCGCGCATAGACGCTTAGATCCGGCGGCTCGGCCCCATCGACCAGAAATCGGATCTGCGCCCCGTTCAGATTGTCGTGGCTGGTGGTCAGCAGCACCGCCTGCTCATCGGGAAATGCCTCGCGGTCGGTTGCATGGGCGATGAAGGAATCGTCCCGGAATATCCACAAATGCGCGTCCAGCGCATCGCGGCCCTCTTCCGTTCCGGTCTGCACCACCGCCCGCCAGCCGCGCTCCACGCTTTTCTCGAGAAGGCCCGGCAAGGCCTCCTCGAGGGTGGATTCGGTGAGATGATAAAAAAGAACCTCGGCCATGACGGCTACGCTTATGCGATATGGCGAGCGTTGGAAACAAGCCGCCGCGCCGCACGGTCTGCCGGCGCGGCTGTCTCATTATCCCTCATAGTGATCGCGCACCAGCTGGTCGAGCAGCCGCACGCCGAAGCCCGAACCCCAGGACTGGTTGATCTCGCTGGCCGGCGAGCCCATCGCGGTGCCGGCAATATCCAGATGCGCCCAAGGCGTGTCCTTGACGAAACGCTGCAGGAATTGTGCTGCGGTGATCGAGCCGCCATGGCGGCCGCCGATATTCTTCATGTCGGCGTTCTTGGAATCGATGAGCTTGTCGTAATCCTTGCCCAGCGGCAGCCGCCACAGCTTCTCCTGTGTCGTCGCACCGGCCGCTGCCAGCCTCTCCGCCAGTTCGTCGTTGTTGGAGAACAGGCCCGCATGGCCGTGGCCAAGCGCAACGATGACGGCGCCCGTCAACGTCGCCAGGTCGACCATGAACTTCGGCTCGAAGCGGTCGTTGCAGTACCAGAGCGCATCGGCAAGCACGAGGCGACCCTCGGCGTCCGTGTTCAAGACCTCGATGGTCTGGCCGGACATGGAGGTCACGATGTCGCCCGGCCGCTGGGCGTTGCCGTCGACCATGTTTTCCACGCAGCCGATGATGCCCACCGCGTTGACCTTGGCCTTGCGCGCGGCCAGCGCATGCATGAGGCCGGTGACCGCGGCCGCGCCGCCCATGTCGCCCTTCATGTCCTCCATGCCCGAGGCCGGCTTGATCGATACGCCGCCGGAATCGAACACCACCCCCTTGCCAACGAAGGCCACGGGCTTGTCCTTCGACTTGGCCCCGTGCCACTGCATGACGACCAGCCGCGGCGGGCGCGCGGAGCCCTGAGCGACGCCCAGGAACGCGCCCATGCCCAGCTTCTTCATTTCCTTCTCGGTCAGCACCTCGACCTTGACGCCGAGCTTTTCCAGTTCCTTCGCCTGGGCCGCGAATTCGACCGGCCCCAGGACGTTCGCCGGTTCGTTGACCAGGTCGCGCGCCAGCACCACGCCTTCAGCCACCGCCTGAACGTCGGCGAAGGCCTTCTTGGCCGCGGCAGGGTCGGCGCACTGAATGGTGACCTTGGCCGGCTTGGCGGGCGTATCCTTGCCGTTGCCGTCGTCCTTCCGGGTCTTGTACTTCTCGAAGCTGTAGCTGCGCAGCAGCATGCCGGCGGCCAGGCTTGCCGCCTGGGCAGCGCTCACCTCGTAACCCGGCAGATCCGCGACGACCGTCACCTCCGATGCCTTGCGCAACTGCGCAGCAATCGTGCCGCCAAGCTTCAGCCAGGCATAGTCGTCAAGGTCCGCGACCTTGCCTGCGCCGACCGCAACCAGACGCTCGAGCGAAGAGCCTTCGGGCGCCAGAACTTCCACCGTCGAGCCCGACTTTCCCGAAAACTCGGCGACCGGAAAGGCGCGAACGAAGGCCTTGCCCGGGTCGCAGGCTGCTGCCGCCTCGCCAAGGGCCGCACCTTCGCCGGCGAGAACGATCGCCGTACCCTTCTTGGGCGAGGCGAATTTGGCAAAGCTGATGTTGGGCATCGACGTCATGGCAGCGCTTTCATCGAGAAGAGTTTGTGGACGGGTTTGGTCCGACATTTCGCGGTTTTGCATCATTTGGCAAGGCAAGAGCGGGCTTCGCCAGCTTTTTGCTGCATTGTGGCTGTTGATCTAGCCCATCGTACATCGCGGCCATAGCTGCTAAAGCAGCCGCGAATCGACATCAACACTTGATTAACCAGCTTTTTTGCCGGTTTCTTAGCCAATCCTGACGAGACTTCCTGTATGCGCCGAAGTGCAGACCAGAAACCGAGGCCGGGCCGCGATCGCTTCCGAGTGTCAGCGCGAAGCCCCGGTCCAACCAGCCGGTGGGACAGGTCAGTAGTCACAGCGACCTCAAGAACGGAACTGCGCGGCATATGAAGGTCGTTGAACGCTACATATTCCGCCGCACTTTCATGATGTTCATGGGTGCGCTGCTCTGGACGATGGCAATCGTCTGGACAACACAGGTTCTTGCCCGCATCAATCTGGTCACCGACAGCGGCCAGTCGGCCCTTACCTTCTTCGAACTCGCCACGCTGATCCTGCCGTCGATCATCCCCATCGTCGTGCCCTTCGCCTTGATCATCGCCGTGGCACAGACGCTCAGCGTGATGAACAGCGATTCCGAGCTGGTGGTCGTCAGCGCAGCCGGCGGTTCACGCCACATCATCGCGCGTCCGGTCGTCATCCTGGCGCTCCTGGCCAGCGTGTTTTCCTTTGCGGTCGACAACGGCATCGATCCCTATGCGCGCGAGCGGGGCCGGCAGCTCGTCGCCACCGCGCATGCCGACCTTTTGTCGCTGGTGATCCAGGAAGGAACCTTCCGCAAGGTGGACGACGGGCTCTTCGTGCAAGTCGCCGAACGGCTGCCCGACGGCAGGCTCGGCGGAATCTTCGTTGCCGACTCGCGCCAGGAAGGCATGGACCTCGTCTACTACGCCAAGAACGGCGCCGTCGTGCAGGATGCTGAAAAGAGCATGCTCGTCATGACCGACGGCGTGGTGCACAGGAAGTCGCCGGACGGGAACCTGTCGGTGATCCGCTTCAGCTCCTACGCCTTCGACCTTTCGGCGTTTTCGGCTGCCGCGGGCGCCATCACGATGTACCCGAAAGACCGCACCCTCGCCTACCTGTACAATCCCGATCCGAACGACAAGCTGTTCCAGAACAAGCCTCAAACCTACCGCGCCGAATTGCATCGGCGCCTGACGGAGTGGATCTATCCCCTGGTGTTCGCCCTGATTGCGCTGGCGGTCGCTGGCGATGCGCGATCGCACCGCGAGGGACGCATCAATCCGCTGATAACGGCCATAAGCATCGCGTTGTTCGTCCGCTGGCTGGGCTTTTTCGTGAGCAACCAGGCGCAGACGAGCCCATTGTTCAGTCCGCTCGTCTACCTGGTGCCTTTCGCCGCCTCCATGGTGGCCATCGCCTTCATCCGAAGCAACAAGACGATGGAATTGCCGGTCGCCTGGGCCGACAAGCTCTCGGAGATCGCCGGGCAAACAGCTGAACGGGTCTCGGCTTTGTGGCTCCGGCTGAAACGCGGCGCGGGCCTTAAGGGAGGGCAGGCATAATGGGCTGGACCCTCGGGCTCTATTTCTTCCGCCGCTACGCCGCCATCACGGCGTGGTTCTTCGTCGGCATCTACGCGCTGATCTTCCTGATCGATTTCACGGAGTTTTCCAGCCGGACGTCCGGGCTGCCAAACTTCACCTTTCAGACGGCACTTGCCGTGTCGATGCTGCGCGTTCCGATGATCGTGCAGCAGACCGTGCCCTTCATCGCGCTGTTCGCCGCGATGGCAACCCTGGTCTCGCTCAATCGCAAGTATGAGCTGGTTATCGCGCGCGCCGCGGGCATATCCGCCTGGCAGTTCCTGCTGCCGTCCTGCGCGGGCGCGCTGCTGTTCGGCATCCTGACTGTAGGAGCTCTCAACCCGCTCGCCGCGCATGGGCTTGCCCGCGCCGAGTACCTGGAGACGACAATCCGCTCCGGCGTCTCCAATCAGGTTTCGGCTTTCAAGGCGCCCTGGATTCGCCAGAAGTCGGGCGACATCGACACGATCATCGGCGCGCGCGCCATCCTCAACCAGGGCCTGGAATTGTCCGACGCGGTCTTCTTCGAAATCGACCGCAACGGCGATATCGTCGAGCGCAAGGACGCCAAGCGGGCTTATCTTCGCGACGGCTATTGGGAACTCAAGGACGTCAAGCGCTTTCGCGACGGCGCCAAAGGAGAATCGATCCAGACCGACCGGGTGGCGACGAACCTGAAGCCGGAGTTCGTGCAGGAGCGCCTCGCGCAGCCCGAAACCATTCCGATTTACCAGCTTCCAAGCAAGATCGAGGCTGCACGGTCGTTCGGCCTGCGGGCAAATGCATTCGCCATGCATCTCCATTCCCTCATCGCGCTTCCGCTACTTCTTGTCGCGATGACGCTCATTGCTGCAACAGTCTCCATGCGATTTGCGAGGATGGGGCAGTCCACCACGATGATTCTGGGTGGCGTCGTCGCAGGGTTTCTGCTTTATGTGGTTTCGGTATTGGTCAAGGCATTCGGAAACGCGGGATTCGTTCCACCATTCGTAGCGGCTTGGTTTCCGGTCGTCGTCGCGACCTTTTTTGGGGTGACTTTCCTGTTGTACAGGGAGGATGGTTAAGTTTGTGGGGGGCGCGGTGACACCAGCGCGAAAGACAACACGCTTGGCACGCCTTTACGGCGCGACGGCGCTTGCCTGCCTTTTTGCCTGCGCATTGCCCCTCGCCCCGGTTCATGCCCAGGAGATCGGCGCCCTTGCGCCCAAGGTCCCAGCCGGCTCGCAGATGCTGCTGGAGGCGGACACGCTGGTCTACGACCACGACGCAAACACCGTCACCGCCGTCGGCGGAGTGCGTATCGACTATGGCGGCAACCGCCTCGTCGCGCAGCGCGTGGCCTATGACCGCAAGACCTCGCGACTGATCGCCAGCGGAAACGTCGAGATTGTCGACAGCAACGGCACCAAGATCTTTTCCGACGAAATCGACGTCACCGACGATTTTGCCAACGGCTTCGTGAACGCTCTGCGCGTCGAGACCGCAGACAAGACCTACTTTGCGGCGGAAAGCGCCGACCGCAGGGGCGGCGTTCTGACGACGTTCAACAACGGCGTCTACACTGCCTGCGCGCCTTGCGAGGAACAGCCGGACAAGGCGCCCATCTGGCGCATCAAGGCGCAGAAGATCATCTGGAACGGCAAGGCCAAGACGGTGCGCTTCGAGCAGTCGCGCTTCGAGTTCTTCGGCTTCCCCATCGCCTACCTGCCAAGCTTCGAGATCGCGGACCCGACGGTCAAGCGCAAGAGCGGTTTTCTGCTGCCCAGCCTGAAGACCAAGTCCGAACTCGGCTTCGGCGTTGCAGTGCCTTACTACTTTGCCCTGTCGCCCACCTATGACCTGACGGTTACCGGCACTGGTCTCACCAAGCAGGGATTTCTTGGCGAAGCCGAATGGCGCCAGCGCTTCAACTCGGGCGAATACAGCCTCAAGATCGCGGGCATCCGCCAGAACGATCCGGAAGCATTTGTTCAGCCGAATGGGCGCCACGGCATCAATTCCGGTCCCAAGGACGACCCCAACCATTTCCGCGGCATGGTCGGCAGCAAGGGCAGGTTCGACCTCAATCCGCGCTGGGTGCTCGGCTGGGACATCCTGGCCCAGACCGATCAGAACTTCGCCTACACCTACCAGATCGACGGCTACAGCAACTACATCTACCAGTCGCAGATCTATCTGACCGGCCTGCACGACCGGAATTTCTTCGACCTGCGCGCGATGCGCTTCCAGGTTCAGGATGACAATCTGAGCGACGAACGCCGCGACAAGGAACCCTGGGTTCTTCCGCTGCTGGACTACGCCTTCATTCCCGACGAGCCCGTTTTCGGGGGCGAACTGGAACTTGGCGTGAACCTGCGCTCGGTAAGCCGTTCGCATCTCGACTACAGGCCGGAAGTGCCGGCTGTCCGCGGCATCGACGGCATCTCGACCCGGCTGACGACGGAAGCGGAGTGGAAGCGCTCCTTCATCACCGAGGGCGGCCTGATGGTCACGCCGCTGCTGGGGTTCCAGGCCGACACCACCTCGGTCAGCCAGACGGCCGACTCGATCGATGCCATCAACAACATGGCTGCCCATTTGCCGACGCCGGTCGCGACCGATGTGCGCTCGGCGTACTATCGCGCCATGGCAACCGCCGGGTTGGAACTGCGCTGGCCCGTGCTGTTCTCCTTCACCAGCGGCTCGCATGTTCTCGAGCCGATGGCGCAAGTGTTCGCCCGGCCGAATGAACCCTATGCCGCGCGGTTGGGCATCCCCAACGAAGATGCGCAAAGCTTCGTCTTCGATGCCACCACGCTGTTCGACCGCGACAAGTTCTCCGGCTACGACCGCATCGAGGGCGGCACGCGCGCCAATGTCGGCCTGCGCTATTCTGGTTCCTTCGAGAACGGGTGGACGTCGAACGCGCTGTTCGGCCAGTCTTACCAACTGGCGGGAAGAAATTCCTTCGCCTCGCCCGACCTGGTCAATGCCGGCGCATTTTCCGGCCTGGAAACCGATACGTCGGATTTTGTCGGCCTCGTCGGATTTGGTACCCCGCTGGGCTTCTCGGCTTCCGCCAGCGCGCGACTGGATGAGCACACGCTGGAGGTCAGGCGCGCTGAGCTGAAGGCCGGCTACAACTCCAGTCCGCTCTCGGTCACGGCGCAATATTCATTCATCCAGGCCCAGCCGCTCTACGGCTTCCCGTATGACCGCAAGGAGATGACCCTGGGCGCGTCTTCCCGCTTCCACGAGAACTGGCGCGCCTTCGGTTCCGGCACCTATGACTTCCAGTCCGGCGTGGTTACGCGGGATTCGGTCGGCTTCGCCTATGACGATGAGTGCTTCTCCTACACCGTGACGATGACGACGAAGCGTGACGCGAACCCTAATTCGGAGAGGCGGGAAAGGGACGTGCGGACCTTCGGGTTCAATATCTCGTTCCGCACGCTCGGGGATTTCGGCACGAACTCGACCCAGCTGTTCTCGCAGTGACGGGCGCCGTGGCAGCATTCGGTCATCCTTTCGCCGTATAGGGTCTGCAACCAAAACCATGTCTGTTCAGCAGGAAAATCGACGTCAGGAATCGAACGGTATGGCTTTGATCAGAAAATACCTCCTTTCGACGAGTTTTGCGGTGTTGGTTGCCGTGGCGTCGGCATCCGTGATGACGACCGGGCAGCCCGCCGCAGCCAGCGAGATCAAGTATCTCGTCAACAACGCGCCGATCACCAGCTACGACATTCAGCGCCGCGCCGCCTTCCTCAGGTTGCAGAACCGCAACGGCAACCTGAACAAGCTCGCAGCCGACGAGATGATCGAACAGTCGCTGCGCACGGCCGAAACCCGGCG
>JAEWHN010000284.1 GCA_023387775.1 Pseudomonadota bacterium
CTCTACACGCAGGCCGACCAGGTCGTGTCGCTGTTCGAGCGCGGCGAGGTAGACATTGCAGTGTGGTATCCGGACCGCGCCGGCGTCGCCGCGCAGAAGGGGCTGCCGGTGGCGGTTGCCTATCCGCAGGAGGGCGCGGTTGCCATCAAGCCGAGCGTGGTCATGCCCAAGGGAACGCAGAAGAGCGATCTCGCGCTGAAGTTCATCGACACGGTGCTGTCGGCCGAGAGCCAGAAGTGCTTCTCGGAAGCCGCCTTCATCGGCTCGGTCAACAAGAACGTGAAGCTCTCGGACGAGGCCTCCAAGATCGTGCCGACCGGCGAGGTCGTCGAAAAGCTCCTGTTCCTGGACCCCAACACCATGTCGCAGAAGCTGCCCGAGTGGACGCGCCAGTGGCAGCGCGAAGTCGCGCGCTGACAAGCTTTATCGGCGGCGGGCAGTTGAAGCGCCCGCCGCGGAACCTCCGAGGTAGATCGTGAGCAGCCTGAAACTCGACCATCTTTCGAAGCACTACGGCGAGGCCGTCATCGTGCGCGACCTCTCGCTGGAGATCGCCAATGGCGAGTTCGTGTCGCTGCTCGGCCCTTCCGGCTGCGGCAAGACGACGGTGCTGCGCATGGTCGCCGGCCTCATAGCGCCGAGCGGAGGAAAGATCACCATCGGCGAGCGCGCGATTACCGTGCTGCCGCCCAACAAGCGGCGGATCGGGCTGGTGTTCCAGTCCTATGCGCTGTTCCCGCACCTCACCGTGTTCGAGAACGTCGCCTTCGGCCTGCGCCGGCAGGGCGTGAAGGGCGCAGAGCTCGAAAAGCGCGTCAAGGATGCGCTGGCGCTGGTGCGGCTTGATGCCTTCGGCGATCGCTATCCGCGCCAGATGTCGGGCGGCCAGCAGCAGCGCGTTGCCATGGCGCGCGCGATTGCGCCGCGTCCCGATGTGTTGCTGTTCGACGAGCCGCTCTCCAACCTCGACGCCAAGCTGCGCGACGAAATGCAGATCGAGCTGAAGCGGCTGCAGCGCGAACTCGGCATCACCACCCTTTTCGTCACCCATGACCAGGCCGAGGCGCTTTCGCTCTCGGACCGCGTCTGCGTGATGGCGCAGGGCAATATCGAGCAGTTCGCCTCGCCCGAGGACATCTATCACCGACCCGCGACCGCCTTCGTGGCAAGCTTCATCGGCAAGCCGAACCGGCTCGCCGGCAAGGTCGTGAGCCGCAACGGGGCAGGGGGCACGGTCGAGATCGGCGGTGAGCTGAGCCTGAACGCCGACCGGCTTGATGTCGCCGCTGGCGGCGAGGTCGAGCTGTTCCTGCGGCAGGAGGCGATCGAGCTGCGCACGACGCCCGCCGAGGCCCCGGCAAACTCCATTCCCGGCACTGTGCAACTGCGCTCCTTCTCGGGCGCGCATGTGCAATATGTGGTGCGTATCGGCGGGGGCACCGAAATCGTGGTCGAAGCGCCATCGAGCGGTTCGGCGAGCAATCTCGAAAAGGATGCCTCGGTCTATCTCGCCGTCGCGCCGGCCAATGTCTTCGCGCTTGCCGCCGCCAAGGGAGCGCGCTCGTGAGCAACTGGAAGGCGGGCGTGCTGCTTTTCGGGCCGCTGGCGCTGCTGCTCGTCGGCGTTTTCCTGGTTCCGGTGCTGTTGCTGGCGCCGACCAGCTTTCATGAATATTCGCCCGGCGTGGGCATCGTTGCCAATTCCTGGACGCTCGAGAACTACGCCCGCATCTTCACCGACGACTATTATCGCGAGGTGGTGTGGCGCACGCTCTATCTCGGGCTCGGCGTCACCGTCTCCTGCCTGCTGCTCGGCTATCCGGTGGCCTATCTGATCGTGCGCGGGCCGGCGCGGCTGCGCCTGCCGCTGACGCTGCTGGTCATCTTCCCGCTGATGCTCAACCTCGTCGTGCGCTCCTTCGGCTGGATCGCGCTCTTGTCCAATCGCGGGCTCGTCAACAATTTCCTGATGCAGCTCGGCGTCATCGGCGCGCCGCTGAAGCTGATGTTCAACCTCACCGGCCTGATGATCGGCATGACGCATATCTACCTGCCCTTCATGGTGCTGATGCTGGTGGCCGCGCTGCAGAACGTGCCGCGCGATGTCGAGGCGGCCGCTGCCACGCTCGGCTCCAGCCGCAGCCATGTGTTCACCTCGGTGACGCTGCCGCTGACCGCGCCGGGCATCATCTCAGGCTCGATCCTGGTCTTCGTGCTCACCATCAGCGCGCTGGTCACGCCACGCATGCTGGGCGGGCCGACCTACAAGGTCATGGCGACGCTGATCTATGACGAATACATGCAGCTTCTCGACTGGCCGAGCGGCTCGGCCCTGTCGTTCTCGCTGACGGTCATCGCGATTGCCATCATCTGGGCTTCCAGCCGCATCACCAAACGCTGGGCGGGCATGGCATGAACGAGAGCAAACCCGGTTTCACCGTCACCTCGATTGCGCTGCTGGTCATCCTGTTCCTGCAGGTTCCGGTCATCGTCGTCGTGCTGGCAGCCTTCAGCACCACCTCCTACCTGACGATTCCGCCGCAGGGGCTGACCCTGAAGTGGTTTGCCAAGGTGCTGAGCGATCCCGTCTATCTCGATGCGATCCGCATCAGCCTGACGCTCGCTGTTGGTTCCACGGTTGTTTCGCTGGTGTTGGGCGTGGCGGCGGCCTATGCGCTGTTCAAGCGCATGCTGCCGGGCACCGAGGCGTTGACCTCGTTCTTGATGGCGCCGCTGATCCTGCCCTCGGTCGTCATCGGCGTGGCGCTCTTGCAATATTACAGCATGATCGGCTGGCGCGGCAGCTTTGCAGCTCTGCTTCTGGCGCATGTCATCATCACCGTGCCCTATATCGTGCGCTCCGCGCTCGCCAGCCTCGCCGGCGTCGACATGTCGGTGGAGGAGGCCGCGCGCGTGCTGGGGGCAAATGGCTTCACCGCTTTCCGGCTGGTCACGCTGCCGCTCATCAAGCCCGGCCTCGTCGCCGGTGCGCTGTTCGCCTTCGTCACCTCGATGGAGAACGTGCCGGTCACCATCTTCGTCGCCAGCGCCAAGCAGACGACCTTGCCGATCCTCATCTTCTCCTCGGTGGAAATGGGCGTCGACCCCAGCATCGCCGCGGTCTCGACGCTGCTGATCGTCGCCACCGTCATCGTGCTGTGGCTGGCCGAGCGCTGGACCGGCTTCCACCGCTTCATCTGAAAATACGGGTACCGACATGAGCTTGACCAGCAAGGGCTTTCCGCTGTTCCTCACCTTTGATCTCGATGCCGAGACCATGTGGACGGCACGCGACCCGTCCTATGCCTCGCGGCCGA
Organism: Pseudomonadota bacterium; assembly: GCA_023387775.1. Lineage (GTDB taxonomy): Bacteria > Pseudomonadota > Alphaproteobacteria > Rhizobiales > Rhizobiaceae > Pseudaminobacter. Next base: position 3,317 of record JAEWHN010000284.1, read on the forward strand.
TCCTGATGTCGCAGGGCGCCTATGGCTGGAAGGTCGGCACCGGCCGCGTGCTGGAGCTTCTGGCGCGCTACGGCATCACCTCCACCTTCTTCGTGCCAGGTCTCGTCATCGACCAGCGGCCCGAGCTGATGGAGCAGATCCTGAAGGCCGGGCACGAGATCGCGCACCACAGCTACAGCCATGCCTGGATCCTCAGCCTCACGCCCGAGCAGGAGCGCGAGGAGATGGAGAAGGGCATCGAGGCGATCCAGCGTGTCACCGGCCGCAAGCCGCGCGGCTGGCGCTCGCCGGCGGCCGAGATCAGCGCTGTCACCATGCCGATGCTGGTGGAATACGGCTTCGACTATTCGTCGAACTTCTTCGACGATGACTCGCCCTATCTGCACACGGTTGAAGGCAAGAAGACCGACATCGTCGAGCTGCCCTTCCGCTGGGTGCTCGATGACGCGCCGTTCTTCCAGTATTCCATCGTGCTGCCCGGCCGCACCATGCAGGCGCCCTCGGCGGTGGCCGAGGTCTGGAAGTCGGAGTTCGACACGCTCTATGCCGAAGGTCGCATGATGATGGTGGGCATGCACCCGCAGCTCATCGGCCAGCCCTCGCGGCTGAAGGCGCTGGAAGCGCTGATCGAGCATGCGCTGAGCCACCCCAATGTCTGGATCGGCCGCTGCGACGAGATCGTCGACGACATGCGCCCGAAGCTGAAGGCAGCCGGGCGGTGAGCCAGGGTTTTGCAGGCCGCCGCATCGTGGTGACGGGAGCTGCCCAGGGCATCGGGCTCGCGACGGTCGAGCGCTTCGTGGCGGCGGGCGCGAGGGTAGGTTGCCTTGACCGCGATGCGCAGGCGCTGGCGGCGCTGACCGAACGTGTCAAGGCGGAAACCATCCATTCTGCGGTTTGTGACGTAGCCGATTCGACCGAGGTGACGAGAGCCATCGAAGCCTGCGCCGAAGCTCTTGGCGGCTTGGATGGCGTAGTCAATTCGGCCGGGGTCGATCTGGTGAGCCCGATCGAGGAGATGAGCGACGAGGCCTGGGCGCGCATCATGGCCGTCAATCTCAATGGCCCGATGCATGTCTGCCGCGCGGCGTTTCCGCATCTGCGCGCGGCTGGCGGCGGCACCATCGTCAATGTGTCATCCGGGGCAGGGCTGCAGCCGCTGCGCCATCGCAGCGCCTATTCGGCGTCCAAGGCAGCACTGCAGATGTTCTCCAAATCGCTCTCCATGGAAGCGGCCGAGTTCGGCATCCGTGTCAACACGGTCTGCCCGGGTGCCGTGGAAACGGCGCTGCTGCATTCCAGCATCACCGAGGACACTGACGCAGCCCTTGCCGCCATCCGCAACCGCTACGCGCTCGGTCGCATCGCCTCGCCCGACGAGATCGCGGCAGCGATCTTCTGGCTGTCGGGGCCGGAGTCGTCCTATGTCACCGGCACGGCCATGGCCGTCGACGGCGGCCGCACATTCCATTGATTGGGGCCACTGAGGTTTGAACGCATGAGTGCAGGGACGGGTCGTTTCGAGGGCAAGCTCGCCATGGTCACCGGCGCCGGCAACGGCATCGGCGCGGCGACGGCCCGGCGCTTCCTCGCGGAAGGGGCGCGTGTCGCGGCGATCGACCTCGACGCCGCCGGCCTGGCCGAAGGTCTTGGCGATCTGCCTCAGGACCGCGCGATGACCATGGCCGGCGACTGCACGGATGCTGCCGTTCTGGAAGCATTCCATGCGGCGGCGACCGAAAAATTCGGGCCGGTCGACATCCTCTTCAACAATGTCGGCCAGAGCGGTCGCGAGCGCTCCGCGCCCTTCCATGCCTCGCAGGAAGATGTCTGGCGCTTTGTCTTTGAAGTCTCGCTGTTCAGCACCATGCGGCTCTCCCGCCTCGTTGCGCCGGCCATGCGCGAACGCGGCGGCCGCATCGTCAACATGTCGAGCGACGCCGCTTTCGTCGGCGATGCAGGGCTGGTCGACTATGCCACGGCCAAGATGGGCATCGTGGGCTTTACCCGTTCGCTGGCGCGGGAACTGGCACCGCATGGCGTGACGGTGAACGCGGTCGCGCCCGGCGCCATCCGCACCCGCGCGCATGACAAGATGCCGGCAGACGTGCTGGACCGCATCAAGGCGGCGACGCCGGCAGGTTTCGTCGGCGAGCCTGAGGATGTGGCCGGCGTGGTCTGCTTCCTCGCCAGCCAGGACGCGCGCTTCATCACCGGCCAGACGCTGCTGATCGACGGCGGCCGCTGGATGATCTGACCGAATTTTTCCGCCGGAGGCCGCCATGACCGAGATTGCCGAACTGTCCGCTGTAGCCTTGGCCGCCGCGATCCGTGCGAAGGAAATTTCGCCGGTGGAGGCGGTGGAAGCCGCCTTCGCGCGCATCGAGGAACGCGCCGACCTCAACGCCTTCATCGCGCTGGCGCATGAGCGCGCCCGCGAGGAAGCCAGGGCCGCCGAGGCTGCCGTTATGCGCGGCGACGAGCTCGGTGCGCTGCACGGCCTGCCGTTTTCGGTGAAGGACTTGACCACCACCGAGGGCATTGCCACCACGCAGGGCTCGGCGCTCTATGCAAACCAGGTGCCGGCGGCGGATGCGGTTGGCGTGGCCCGCGCGCGGGCGGCGGGCGCTATCGTCATCGGCAAGACGACGACGCCGGAATTCGGGCACAAGCCCTTTACGGAGGGCCCATTCTTCGGCCGCACGCTTAACCCGTGGAATGCGGACTATACCTGCGGCGGCTCGAGCGGCGGCGCGGCCGTGGCGGTCGCGGCCGGCATGGGGCCGCTGTCGCTCGGCACCGATGGCGGCGGCTCGATCCGCATTCCCGCCGCCTGCTGCGGCGTGGTGGGCCTGAAGGCGACGCTCGGCGTGATCCCCAATCTGCAGGCGCCCGATCTCTTCGGGGCCAATTCCTATGTCGGGCCGATGGCGCGCAATGTCGCCGACACGGCGATGATGTTCGACGTTCTGGCCGGACCTGATCGCCGCGATCCGTTCGGGCAGGCGACGCCAACGGCGGTCGATCGCGATACCGGCAGGCCGGTGCGCGTCGGCTTCCTGCTGAAGTGCGGCAACGTTCTCGATCCGGAAGTGGAAGCCGCGACCGTGGCGGCGATGCGCAAGGCCGAGGCGCTGGGCATGCAGGTGGAGCCCATCGAGCTCGATTTCGTGTCGATGGAAGAGCCGTTCCTGGTCGTGCTGCGCTCGCTGCTCTGGGCGCGCGTCGGCAAGGCGATGGAGCGGACTCCCGAAAAGCTCGACCCGACGCTGATCGAGACCATCAAGGCCGGCATGGGCTACTCGGCGGCCGATCTTTGCGAGGCACAGTTCGCGCGCACGGCGTGCTTCGCCAAGGTTCAGGAGGTGCTCGAGCGCTGCGACGTCATTGCTTCGCCCACACTTTCGGCCCCGGCGCTGCCGGTCGGGCTCGACCCGCTGGGCCGCGTCGAGATCGCGGGTCAGGACGCAGGCACGATCCGGGGTGCCTGGTATCCATACACCTTC
>JAEWHN010000036.1 GCA_023387775.1 Pseudomonadota bacterium
CTCGATGCGCGTGACGGGCGTGACGTAGAGGTTGGTGATGGACCCCAGCTCCTTTTCGCGAACGATCGCCAGCGCCATCAGGATCGCGGGGAAAAGGGCCAGGAGCATGGATATGCTGGAGGGCACCATCGCGTAGATGCTGTTGAAGTCCTGGTTGTACTTGAACCTGATCTCTATGTCGGGCGGCGGTCCGGTTGACGGAAAGGTCGTCTTGATGATCGGGTCGGTCAGATACAGCTGGTGCATGCCTTCCAGGTAGCCGCGGATCGTTTCCGCGCGATAAGGCATCGCGCCGTCCACCCACGCACCGACCCAGGTTGGGCGTCCGCGCTTGATGTCCTTGCCGAAATCAGGAGGAATTTCGATGGCGGCCTTGATGTCCCCGCTCTTGAGACGCCTGTCGAGCTCGGCGTAATTGGCCAGCGGCAGCTTTTCGACGAAATAGGTCGAGCCCCTCAGTTCCTCCAGATAGGCGCGGCTCTCATGGCTCTGGTCCCGGTCGAGCACGGCAAAGGTGAGATTGTTGACGTCGGTCGAGATTCCGAAGCCGAACACCAGCATCAGCAGCGCGGTGCCGAACAGGCTGAAGCCGAGCCGGATGGGGTCGCGCAGCAGTTCCAGCGTCTCGCGGATCGTGTAGGCGAGCAGGCGCCGCAGGCTGAAACCCGTTTGCTCGGGCACCGCCGGCGGCGCGGAGTTCTGCGGCGCGGCCGCGACGACGATTTCCCGACCGGCCGGCGCGATGGTGCCGGTCGCTTCCTCAAGGAAGCTGATGAAAGCGTCTTCGAGATTTGCCGCATGGCGGGCCCGGACAAGGCCTGCCGGAGTGTCCGTCGCCAGGACTCGACCCGAATCCATGAGCGATATCCGGTCGCATCGCTCCGCCTCGTTCATGAAGTGCGTGGACACGAAGATGGTCACGCCCTCGTTTCGTGAAAGCTCGACGAGCAGCTCCCAGAAGCGGTCCCGCGCCAGCGGATCGACGCCGGAGGTCGGTTCGTCGAGGATTAGCATCTCAGGCTCATGGACGATCGCGACGGCGAGCGACAGGCGCTGCCGTATCCCGAGCGGCAGGGAGGCTGCGAGCTGATCCTGATATTCATAGAGGCCGAAACGCGCGACCAGATCGGCTATGCGCTCCCTGGCCCGGCGGACGGGAAGATGGAAGAGCCGGGCGTGCAGGGTGAGGTTCTGCGATACCGTCAGTTCGGCATAGAGCGAAAACGACTGAGACATATAGCCGACGCGGTAGCGTGAACTCATGTCTCTGGCGTCGAGCGGTTTGCCGAACAGCAGCGCCTCGCCTTCGCTCGGGGGCAGCAGGCCCGTCAGCATCTTCATGGTCGTGGTCTTGCCGCAACCATTCGAGCCGACGAATCCGAAGATCTCGCCGCGCTCGATGGTGAAGCTGACATGGTCGACGGCGGTGAAATCGCCAAAGCGGCATGTGAGGCCGCGCGCGGTGATCACCGGCTCGGCATCGAACTTCCGGCGCGGGGGGATGTGCAGCGCGTGGTGACCGGCGCGCTGCTCTTCGGGCAGGAGCGCAATGAAGGCCTCCTCGACGGAAGTCACCCCGGTGACGGCCTTGAGTTCGGCCGGAGAGCCGGTGGCCAGCACCCTTCCATCGTTCATGGCCGCGAGCCAGTCGAAGCGCTCAGCCTCTTCCATGTAGGCCGTGGCCACCAGCACGCTCATGCCCTGGCGGCGCGAGCGCATGCGGTCGATCAGTTCCCAGAATTGGCGCCGCGACAGCGGGTCGACGCCGGTGGTCGGTTCATCGAGGATCAGAAGGTCCGGATCGTGGATCAGCGAGCAGCAGAGGCCCAGCTTCTGCCGCATGCCCCCCGACAGCTTTTTTGCAGCACGCTCCGAAAAGGGAGCCAGCCCCGTGCTTTGGAGCAACTCGGCTATCCGCCAGTCCCGCTCGGAACGCGACTGGCCGAAGAGCCGCCCGAAGAACTCGATATTCTCTCGAACGCTGAGGTCGGGGTAGAGATTCTTGCCGAGGCCTTGCGGCATGTAGGCGATGCGCGGGCAGACGGCGGCGCGATGCCTGGCATCGGTCATGTCTCCGTCGAGCACGAAGACATTTCCGGACTGCACCTTGCGGGCGCCTGCCACCAGGCTGAGCAAGGTCGACTTTCCCACGCCGTCCGGCCCGATGAACCCCGCCATGCATCCGGCTGGAAGATCGACCGTGACCTGATCGAGCGCGACGACCCGGCCGTATTGCTGTGTCAGCGCTTCCAGACGTGCCACTGGCTGCTCGAGCCGGATCATTTCGGAACATTTCCCTGCAGCTGCGGCGGCCATGCAAGCTGCTGATCAAGTTTGACATAGGCGAGACCCGGCAGGCCGCTGCGCACCTGCTCGGCGTGTGCGCGCAGCAAATCGGGATCGATCTTGACCCGGACCCGGAACATGAGCTTGTCGCGCTCGCTCCGCGTCTCCACCGTCTTGGGCGTGAACTGGGCCTGGGTGGCGACGAAGGATACCTTGGCCGGTATCGCGATGGTCGGATAGGCGTCGAGCACGATACGGGAATCGTCGCCCACTTTCGCCCTGCCGGCCTCGGCGGTCGGCAGGTAGATGTCCATGTAGACATAGGAAATGTCCAGCATGGTGAAGACCTTGCCGCCGGCAGGAAGCACCTCGCCGATATTGGCGACGCGGTATTGTATCCGGCCGTCGCGCGGTGCAACGAGCGTGTTGTCGGCAATGTTGACGGTGTAAAGCTCCACTTCGTGCGTGGCCGCATCGAGGGCCCTCTGGGCCTGGATGACCCTCGACTGTGCGGCACTCAGGGCAGCCTTCGCGCCGTCGAGCTGTTGTCGGCGCTGATCGAGCAATTCGTTGGTGGCAAAGCCTTTTTTCACCAGCGGCGCCGTACGATCGAGTTCCTGCTCGGCCAGTCGCACCTGAGTGGTCTGCTGAACGACGTTGGCGTTGGCCTCGTCAATGGCCCTCTGGGCCTGCTGAACGAGCGCCTGGGAGCGCTTCAGCGAGGCCTTCAGGTCTTGCGTGTCCATGCGGGCGACAACCTGCCCGGCCTTGACCATGTCTCCCTCGTCGGCGAGCATTTCCGCGATGCGGCCAGCAAATTTCGTATCGATGTCTATCTCGTCGGCTTCGATCCGGCCGTTGCCCCAGGCTATCCCGGCGGGCAACTGGGACTGGGAGTGCTGCCACCAGTAAAAGCCACCTCCGGCGCCTCCGGCAAGAATTGCCAGGATCAGCAGGATCCTGCGCCAACGCCGCCGTGGTCTCGCTTTCTGGATCGTTGCCGGGGGACGGGAGGCGGGCGGTGCCGGAAGCGCGGAAGGCGTCGGCTCGTGTATCTCCGACGTCTTGAATTCCTCGGTTTCAGGCGCCGCCGGCTTGTTCTGGCCGGTTGCCTTGTCCTCTTGATGCATCTCGATCCCGCAAAACGCCGCCTTGATTTCAGGAGTGTCGCGGCGAGGCAGCGCTGCCTCGTCCGAGCCAGTAGCCGGGGTTCCGAACTGGCACCCGGGACCCTGCTTTAATTGATCTAGAGCGAACTTGCGCCTTGGCAGCCGCCCCCGTGCAGTTCGCGACGATGTGCCCGGTTCGTCTCGGCGGCTCACAGGCACCTAAATTTCTACGGTGATGGAAGGCGTCCCGGTCTGGCGAGTTGACCTCCACCCGTGTCGCGCTAACTGCGATGTCAAATATGGCATTTGGCCCAGGCGTCAGTTTGATGATGACGAAGTCCGCGCATCTGACCGAACCGTCAGGCAGCCGGATCGTGAAACGGCCCGCCCTGTTCCCGAAAACGCCTAACCTGATGGATTATCAGCGCGAATACGCACGCTTCGACTGGGCAGAGGCGTGGAAGCTGCTCGACGGGCTTCCCGGCGGCAAGGGCTACAACATCGCCCACGAGGCGGTCGACCGGCATGCAGCCGGGCCCAGATCGGCCAAGGTCGCCATCCGCTGGCTGGGCAAGTCGGGCGAGCGCCGGGGACTCACCTATCGCGATCTGGCCGAAGCGACCAACCGCTTCGCCAACGCGCTGCTTTCCCTTGGCGTCCAGCCGGGCGAGCGCGTCTTCGTGCTGATGGGACGCCTGCCTGAGCTCTACGTGGCGGTGCTGGGGGCGCTGAAGGCGCGCTGTGTCGTCTCGCCGCTCTTTTCCGCCTTCGGTCCGGAGCCCATCGCCACGCGCGTCGAGATGGGCGACGGCAGGGTGCTCGTCACCACCCCAGCCCTCTATCGCCGCAAGGTGGAGAGCGTGCGTGCAAGCCTACCCGGCCTTTCGCACGTCATCCTCGTGGGCGAGGAGGTCGTCGAAGGCGCCGGGCTGCATTCGTGGCGGTCGCTCGTGGAGAAGGCTTCGGCCGACTTCACCATTTCCCCGACCGATCCCGAGGAGATGGCGCTTCTGCATTTCACCAGCGGAACCACCGGCAGGCCGAAGGGTGCGGTGCATGTGCATGCAGCGGTGGTCGCGCACCACGTCACCGGCATCTATGCGCTCGACCTGCACGAGGACGACATCTTCTGGTGCACCGCCGATCCCGGCTGGGTGACCGGCACCAGCTACGGCATCCTCGCGCCGCTGACCAACGGGGTGACCAATGTCGTCGTCGAGGCCGAATTCGACGCCCAGAGCTGGTATTCGGTGCTGCAGAACGAAGGGGTCAGCGTCTGGTACACCGCGCCGACCGCCATCCGCATGATGATGCGTCTCGGCGCGGAGGCCGTGAAGGGCTACGATCTTTCGGCGTTGCGCTTCATGGCAAGCGTCGGCGAGCCGCTGAACCCCGAGGTCGTGATCTGGGGCCAGGAAGCCCTCGGCATGCCCTTCCACGACAACTGGTGGCAGACCGAGACCGGCGGCATCATGATCGCCAACCTGCTGGCGCTCGACATCAAGCCCGGTTCGATGGGTGTGCCGCTGCCGGGCATCGAGGCCGCCATTGTCCGGCGACTTGAAGGCGGCGGCGTCGAAG